>JADGPD010000054.1 GCA_017882615.1 Thermoleophilia bacterium | reverse complement strand
TCTCGTACTTCGTCTCGCCGTCTACGACGGTTAACACCACTCGCTCAGGGCTACCGCCGAGAACGACAGCAGCCTGCGCATCTTCCCATGGTAGAAGCGACGTTTCATCCAGAGCCACGATAGCGATATCTGCACGCTTGCCGGGGAGGAGCGAGCCGACCTCGTCCCCGATACCGAGCGCCCTGGCCGATCCCAAGGTCGCCAGCTCGAGCGCCCGCGCGGCCGTCAGCACCTGCGGGTTGCGCTCACGCGCGCGAGCAAAGGCGACGGCGGTGCGGAGCTCTTCGAACATGTCGAACGAGGGCGCCGAGGCGGGACTGTCGGTTCCGATTCCCACTCGAACCCCGGCCGCGAGAAGACTCGTCAGCGGGGCGATTCCGCAGCCCAGACAGCCGTTCGAGCGCGGGCAATGCGCAACCGCGACGTCGAGCGAGGCCAACAGATCGATCTCGTCCGGCTCGAGATCGACACAATGCGCGGCGACCGTCCCCGTGCCGATCGCTTGCGCGCGGGCAAGCGCTCTGATCCCGGTCTCGCCGGTCGGAGGCAGAAGCACGTTGCCCAGAGCATTGAGCCGCCCCTCGCCGCGCGTGAGCCAGGCTCGCTCGTCGGCGCTCTCGGCGAGGTGCGTCACCACCGGCAGGCCCAGCTCCCTCGCGGCTGCATAGACCTCGGTCGAGACCGTGTATGGCGCGTGCGGCGATATACCGAGCCTGACCTTTTCGGAGAGCGCGGGCTGAGCGATCGCCCGCAGCTCCTCGAAGCGCCGGAGCGCGGCGCCCGGGTCGTCCCCGAACACCTCCAGGCCGACAATCGCCTTCAATCCGAGCTCGGAGCAGGCGCGCGGCGAAGCGGCGCTGAAGCTGGCGTCCATCACGGTGGTGATTCCTGACGCCAGACACTCGGCGGCGCCGAGGCGCGCCACGGAGACGATCTCCTCGAACGAGAGGGCCAGCTTGCGCTGTAGGTGAAGCGAGATCCAGCCGCCGAAGTCGAGCCCGTCGCCGAAGCCCGTGTAGGACGCGTACTCGAGGTGCGCATGAGCGTTGACGAAGCCCGGCAGGATCGCGGCGCCCGGAAAGCGGCGACCGGCGCCCAGTTCCGCGCTCGTGCCCACCCGCGTGATGCGACCGTTTTCGAACGCCACAGCGCCGTTCTTTAGCGGCGCCCCTTCGATCGGGAGCAACCAATCGGCAGAGTAGATCGTCTCCACGGCGAGGGCGATGCTAACAGGGAACTCATCTCGGAATGTAGACCTGAGTGCTTCATTTGGAGGCGGATTCCCGGACGGCTTGTCTAGACTGCGTGCCCTCGTTCTTTCATCTGAACGACCGAGGAGAGATGGCGATAGCCAGGGATACCGAGTCGCTTAGCTCGTCGCTCGACGCCGAACAGCTCGGACTGGATCGGGCAGACCTCCTCGGTATGTATCGCGACATGCTCGTCACGCGCGGAATCGAGGAGCGCGGCCACATCCTCTACAAGCAGGGCAAGATTCCCGGCTCCTTCTACACGGGCCGGGGCAACGAGGCCGCCGCGGTCGGGGTGGCAAGCGCGATGCAGCCCGAGGACGCCGGCACTCCTCTGCACCGCGACATGGGCGTACACGTCACGCGCGGCGTCGAACCCTGGCGCATCTTGGCGCAGTACATGGGCCGAGAGGACGGACCCGCGCGCGGGCGCGACGGAAACGTCCACATGGCTTTGATCGAGCAGAACCTGGTCGCCATGGTCAGCCACCTGCCGGCGATGATGCCGGTGGCGGTGGGGCTGGCTCTTGCCTTCCGCATTCGCAACGAGCGCCGCGTTTCGGTCTGCTGGTACGGAGACGGCGCCGCGGCCCGCGGCGACGCGCACGAGGCGATGAACTTCGCCGGGGTGCGGCGGCTGCCGGTGGTATTCGTCTGCGACAACAACCAGTACGCCTACTCGACGCCGCCGCAGCTCGAGTACGCCTGCGCCAACCTGGCCGATCGCGCCGCTGCCTACGGCTTCGACGGCGTCGTCGTCGACGGCACGGACATCCTCGCCGTCTACAGCGAGGCGAAGCGGGCGATCGAGAAGGCGCGGCAAGGCGGCGGGCCGACTCTGGTCGAGTGCTTGACGCTGCGCATGGAAGGTCACGCCGTGCACGACGACGCCTTCTACGTGCCGCGCGAGTTACTGGAAGAGTGGGCGAAGCGCGACCCGATCGGCCGTTTCCGGCTCTGGCTCGGCGAGCACGTCCAGGCCGGCGAGGCCGAGCTGGGCGAGCTGGAGGAGGAGGTCAAGGCGCTGCTGGCCGAGGCTCAGAAGCGGGCGGAAAGCTCTCCTGCGCCCGACCCGAGCGAGCTAGAGCAGGGCGTCTACGCCGAGCCGGAGCAGCCTCAGGAGAGCACCGATGCCTGAGAAGACCTACCTGCAGGCGATCTCGGACGGGTTGCGACAGGAGATGCGCCGCGACGAGCGCGTCTTCGTGCTGGGAGAGGACGTGGGCGTCTACGGCGGCGCCTTCAAGGTAACCGTGGGCCTGCTCGAGGAGTTCGGGCCCTGGCGGGTGATCGACGCACCGCTTTCAGAGATCGCCATCGTGGGCGGCGCCACGGGCTCGGCCCTGATGGGCCTTCGCCCGATCGCCGAGCTGCAGTTCTCCGACTTCGTCTCCTGCGCCTGGGACCAGCTTGTCACCGTTGCCGCGAAACAACACTTCCGCGCCGGGACCCCGGTGCCGATGGTGCTGCGACTGCCGTCCGGTGGCGGCTTCTCGGGCGGGCCCTTCCACTCGCAGAGCCCGGAGAGCGCCTTCACGCACGTGCCCGGTTTGAAGGTCGTCTGCCCGGCGACCCCGCACGACGCCAAGGGCCTACTGGCGACCGCGGTCGACGATCCGAATCCCGTTCTCTACTTCGAGCACAAGCACCTCTACCGCCGCATCAAGGGCGAGGTGCCAGACGAGCGCTACACCATCCCCTTCGGCAAGGCGCGAATCGAGCGGGCGGGCGACGACATCACGCTCGTGACCTGGGGGGCGATGGTCTACACCGCCGCCGAGGCCGCCGACGAGCTCCAGGCAGGTGGCGTCTCGGTTGAGATCATCGATTTGCGCACGCTGCAGCCCTGGGACAAGCAGGCCGTGCTGGAAAGCGTGGCCAAGACCTCGAAGCTGCTGATCCTGCACGAGGACACGCGCACCTCGGGCTTCGGCGCGGAGATCGCGGCGCAGGTGGTCGAGGAGGCCTTCGAGCAGCTCGACGCCCCGATCAGGCGCGTCGCGGCGCCCGACACCCCGATTCCGTTCTCGCCGCAACTCGAGAAGGCCTACATCCCCCAGGTCGAAGATGTGGCGAGCGCGCTGCGAGAGTTGGCGGCTTACTGATGGCTACTCAGACACAAATCGAGGTCGTGATGCCGCAGATGGGCGTCTCCGTCTCGGAAGGGACGATCGTCAAGTGGCTGAAGCGCGAAGGTCAGCGGGTTTTGGCCGACGAGCCCTTGCTCGAGATCTCCACCGACAAGGTCGACACCGAGGTACCGAGCCCGGGCGACGGAATTCTCGGCAGCATCGTCACGCTTGAAGGCGAAACCGTCGCGGTCGGCACGACGATCGCACTGATCACGACCGGAGGCGAGGCGCCCGCCGAGCAAGAGCCGGAGAGCACGACCACCGCTCCGATCCCGCCGGCCTCGCCCGAGCCCGTCGCCGCGCTACCGGCCGATCGCGCCTTCGTCTCGCCGGTCGTGGCGCGGATCGCCGCCGAGCACTCGGTCGATCTGGAGCGAGTGAGTGGAAGCGGCCACGGCGGGCGCGTGACCAAGAAGGACGTCCTCGCCCATATCGCCGCGGCGACGACTCCGGTGGCGGCGGCGAACGAGCCCCTTCCGGCCCCCGTTACCTCTGCACCCTCAAGCGGCGACCGGCTCGAGCCCATGTCACAGATGCGCCGCTCGATCGCCGAGCACATGCGCCGCTCGCTGGATACCGCGGCGCACGCCACCACCGTCTTCGAAGTGGACATGTCTAACGTGGTTGCGATTCGCGCTCGACTCAAGCCCGAGTTCCTCGAGCGACACGCTGTGCGCCTCACCTACCTGGCCTTCGTCGCCCGGGCGACTGTCGAGGCGCTGCGCAACTGGCCCTGGCTGAACGCCGAGATTCGCGGCCAGGAGATCGTCACGCACAGCTACATAAACCTCTGCATCGCCGTCGCCGTCGACGGCGGCAAGGGCTTGGTCGTGCCGGCCATCCGCAATGCCGAGGGGCTCAACCTGCTGGGGATGGCGCGGGCGATTCAGGACGTCGGCGACCGCGCCCGCTCCAAGCAGCTCACCCCCGAAGACGTTCAGGGCGGCACCTTCACCATCACCAACCCGGGCGGTCACGGCTCGATCGTCGGGACGCCGATCATCAACCAGCCCCAGGTGGCGATCCTCGACACCGAGGCGCTGGTCAAGCGGCCGGTGGTGATCTCGGACGAGAAGGGCGTGGACGCCATCTCGGTGCGCCCGATCATGAATCTCTGCCTCTCCTTCGACCACCGCCTGATCGACGGCGCCTACGCCGTCCAGTTCATGGCCGAGATTCGGCGCAGTCTCGAGAGCTGGGGCGAAGAGCGCTATTAGCGACGGGTCGGTTCAGGCGGTTCGAATCGAGCCGGCGGCGGCCGGCGATGCCGACGCGCTGGCGGACGTCTCGCGCCGCGCCTTCGAGCACGACGTCAACTACGGCCGGCCCTGCGTGGGCGGCCCACCCGGCTATGACTCGCCGAGCTGGCAGCGAGTGGCGATCGAGACCGGTAGTTATTACAGGGTCGCCGAGGCCGATCGGATCGTGGGCGGGTTCGTTCTCTTCGCGCTTGAAGACGGTTTGGTGAGGATCGGCCGCGCCTTCCTCGAGCCCGAGTGCCAGAACAGAGGGATCGGGAGCGAATTGCTGCGCTTCGCGGAAAGCGCCTTCCCCGAGACCAGGCGTCTCGTCCTCGACACGCCCGCCTGGAACCTGAGGACGAAACACCTCTACGAGAAGCTCGGCTACTCGAAGACCGGCGAGATCGAAAGCGGTTTCGGGTTCCCTCTCATCCAGTACGAGAAGAGGGTCGAGCAGTGAGCGCGAATCGAGTGCTCGTTTCGGCCATACGCGGCGAGCTTGCCGCGCACGCCGACCCGGCTCGGGCGCCCCGGATGCAGGCCTACCTGAAGACGGACATGCCCTGCCGCGGCGTGACCGTCCCGCTCCAGCGCGAGATCGTCGCCCGGGCCGCCGCTGACTTTCCGATCGAGAGTTTTGCCGACTGGCGCGACACGGTGCTCGAGCTCCGGCGCGGCGCCGAATACCGCGAGGAGCTCGGCTGTGCGGGCTTCCTCGCCGGGCAGCGCCGCTACCGGGCGTTCCAGACCCTTGCTGCCTTACCGCTCTACGAGGAGCTGATTGTGCGCGGCGCCTGGTGGGATCTGGTCGACGACATCGCCACGCACCGGCTCGGGCCGCTCGTTCTCGCTTACCCGGAATCGATGCGAAAGACGATGCTCGCCTGGAGCCGCGACCGGTCGCTCTGGAAAAGGCGCAGCTCGATCATCTGCCAGATGACTCTGAAGAAGAAGACCGATCTCGAGTTTCTCTACGCCTGCATCGAGCCCAATCTCTCCGACGGCGACTTCTTCATCCGCAAGGCGATCGGCTGGGCTCTTAGAGGCCTCGCCCACACCGACCCGGACGAGGTCGTTCGCTACGTTCGGGTGAACGAAAACCGCCTGAGCCCGCTCAGCAAGCGAGAGGCGCTGAAGAATATTCCAGGCAACTAGGCTGAAGACAGCAGAGAGGGGAAACGGATGACCTATCGCTTCATCGATGTCCAGGAGCTAGAACCGCTGTTCCACGGTCGCGTCCGGGCGGTGCGAAAGGCGCTCGAGATCAAGTCCTTCGGGGTCAACGAGTTCGATCTGGCGGCGGGCTCGACCACCTATCCCGAGCACGACGAGCTCAAGACCGGACAGGACGAGTTGTTCGTCGTTCTCGAGGGGAGCGGAACGATGACGATCGACGGCGAGAGCTTCGAGCTTCTGCCCGGCCGCTACGTCTACGTCACGCCCGAGTCCAAGCGCCACATCTCTCCCGGCTCGAGCGGGCTGCGCTACGTCGCCTTCGGCGCACCGGCAGGCGCGGAGCACGGCGGCAGAATCTGAGCCTGATGCGCGCCTACCTGATGCAGCTGGGCGTTGTTCCCTACCGCGAGGCCTGGGAGCTGCAACGCTCGCTCGCCGCCGCCGTTTCGCAGGGCGCGATCCCCGACACCGTGATCTTCTGCGAGCACCCGCCGGTGGTCACAACAGGACGGCGCACCGAGACGAGCGAGCTGCACATCCCGGTAGGCGCGGCTGCGGACGTCGTCGAGACCGACCGCGGCGGCAAGTCCACCTATCACGGCCCCGGGCAGCTCGTCTGCTACCCGATTCTCGACCTCCATCGCCACGGCAAGGACGTCAAGCTCTACGTGCGCCGACTCGAGCAGGCGATCATCCAGACGCTCGAGCCGCTCGGACTCGAAGCGACGCGGATCGACGGCTTGACCGGCGTCTGGCTGCAAAGCCCGCCCCGCAAGATCGCCTCGATTGGCGTGCGGGTCGCCCGCTGGGTGACGACGCACGGATACGCGCTCAACGTCGATCTCGATCCGGCCCCGTTCAGCGACTGGATCACCGCCTGCGGACTGGAGGACGCGGCCTTCACCACCGTCGTTCGCGAGCTGGGGCGACCCGTGACGGTCGAGGAGATCCGCCCTCGCGCCGCGGAGGCGATCGCGGATGTGTTCGGGCTCGAGCTGGATTCGCTGCCCGCGGAAGAGGACGGCGGCACCGGCCTCTGGCCGCAGCCGATCCACGTCAAAATGTCCAACTGATGAGCACGAGCAGGCTCGAGACCTTCGCCGAGA
The DNA here is from genome assembly GCA_017882615.1 of Thermoleophilia bacterium. Taxonomy (GTDB): domain Bacteria; phylum Actinomycetota; class Thermoleophilia; order Gaiellales; family Gaiellaceae; genus Fen-549. Next base: position 5,164 of record JADGPD010000054.1, on the reverse strand, counting down.
ACCTCGACTCGCTCGGCGACGACAAATGCGCTCACGCGGGCATACTGGCGACTCAATGGAGAAATCGCTACCCGTCTCCGGAAAGCCGCGCCGCCCCGAGTGGATGAAAGTGCGGGCGCCCAGCGCCGATTCGCTCTACGGCGACGTGCGCAGGCTCCTGCACGGACAGCACCTGCACACGGTCTGTGAGGAGGCGCACTGCCCGAACGTGGGCGAGTGCTGGGGAAGGGGAACAGCCGCGTTCCAGATCCTCGGCGACACCTGCACGCGCGCCTGCCGCTACTGCAACGTGCATTCGGGCAAGCCCGCGGGCCCGCCCGACCCGGACGAGCCGAGGCGCCTGGCCGAGGCCGCCGCGCAGATGAAGCTCCAGCACGTCGTCGTCACCTCGGTCGACCGCGACGATCTGCCCGACCGCGGCGCCGGCCAGTTCGCGGCCACGATCAAAGCGCTCAAGGAACTGGCTCCGGGCGCCTCGGTCGAAGTGCTGACGCCCGATTTCGTCGGCTTCGAAGACGAGGCGCTGGCGCTCGTTCTGGGCGAGCAACCCGAGGTCTTCAATCACAACATCGAGACCGTTCGCCGCCTGCACCGGCGCATGCGCGGCGCCAAGGCCGGCTACGACGGTTCGCTGCGCCTGCTTGCTCGCGCGAGGGAGCTCGCCGGCTACCCGCTCGCGACCAAGTCGGGGCTGATGGTCGGTCTGGGCGAGACGAACGAGGAGGTCGCGGAGACGCTCGGCGACCTGCGCGAGCACAGCGTCGAGATCGTCACCATCGGCCAGTACCTGCAGCCGACCTCCAGGCACGCGCCGATCGAGCGCTGGGTGCATCCCGACGAGTTTCGCTCCTTCGCCGAGCTCGGCGGCAAGCTCGGCTTCCGCTCCACCTTCGCGGGCCCGCTCGTCCGCTCGAGCTACAGAGCCGAGGAGCAACATCTCGGCAAGGCGCTCTAGGCTCGAAGCGAGAAGGCTTTCTCGAGCCCGCTCGTGCGCTCGAGCTACCGCGCCGAGGAGCAGCTGGGCTAGACGTCAGGCAGGCGCCGCCGAGTTTGAGCCTCGCGCGGCAATGGGTAACTTCGGCCAATGAACCAGCGATTCGGTCTTTCCCAACGTGTTGCAACGCTTCGCATCGTCTTCGGCGTGATCTGGCTGATCGACGCCGGTGTGAAGATGAACCACGTCTTCGTCAACGAGTTCAAGGCCGACTTCACCGAGGGATCCGCCGGTCAGCCCGGCTGGCTGCACTGGTGGTTCCACTTCTGGACTCGGGTGATCGATTCGAGCCCGGCGACCTTCGCCTACATCACGATCGTGCTCGAGACATTGATCGGTCTAGCGCTCGTGTTCGGATTCGCCAGGCGATCCAATTACCTGATCGGCTTCATCTTCAGCATGGCGATCTGGGCCATTCCCGAAGGTTTCGGCGGCCCGTATTCAATGGCCTCAACGGACATCGCGCAGGGGATCATCTACGCGCTCGTCTTCGCCGCTCTGTACGGACTCGACTCTGTCAGCACGGTCAAGCCGGCCTGGACCGTCGACGAGAAGCTCGAGCGCCGCTTTACCTGGTGGCGCCCGGTAGCCGAGCCTTAGCCGCAAGAAGGTCTATTCCACGCCGAGCGTGCTCAGCACCTCGGCGTGGAGCAGGCCGTTCGTGGAGACGCCGCTACCGCCGTCGATCACAGCGCGGCCGCTCATGTCGGTGAACTTGCCGCCCGCTTCCTCGACGATGATCTTCAGCGGGGCGCAGTCCCAGATCTTCACGGCCGGGTCGATCGCCACGTCCACCGAGCCCTCCGCAACCAGCATGTGCTGCCAGAAGTCGCCGAAGGAGCGCGTGTGCCAGGCCCGCGCCGCGAGCGGAGCCAGGCGCTCGATGCCCTCGCTCAGCTCGAAGGAGACGACGGCGTACTCGAGCCGCTCGATCTCGGAGACCTTGCTGCGACGCCCCCAGCCGATCGACGCTGTCGCGTCCTCCAGCCTCGTCACGCCCGAGACGTGGATCGGCCCGTCGCTGCGATAGGCGCCTGTGCCACGCTCGGCCCACCAGCGACGCCCCAGCGCCGGCGCTGAAATATATCCCAGCTCCACCTCGCCTTCTATCTCCAGTGCGATCTGAGTGGCGAAGATCGGGATAGCGCGGCTGTAGTTGCGGGTGCCGTCGATCGGATCGAGAATCCAGCGCCGCCCGCTGGTTCCGCTCAGGCCCTCCTCCTCGCCGAGCACCGAGTCGCCCGGCCGCTCGGCGGCGATGCGCTCGCGCAGCGCCTTCTCGATCGCGCGATCGGCCTCGGTCACCGGCGACAGATCGGGCTTGGTCTCGACTTGGAGGTCGGATGCGCCGAAGCGTGCCAGCGAGAGCTCGTCGGCGATGTCGGCGAGAGCGGCGGCGAATTCGAGATCGGAGGCCATTCCGTATTCAGTTTGACGATCGGCGCGGATTGGCGCGCGAGAAAGCTCGCACCACCTCATTCGCATGACAAAACGGCGGACGAGCTGGAGGAGCTTGTCTCTGCTCCGGCACTTCTCTCTATTGGCTCGAGTACTCCGGCTGCGACTTCTCGTGCCGGATCTCTGCGACAGCGTTGTTAGCGGCCATCGCGGCCTCGCTCAACGCGATCGTGATCAGCGTGATCTTGCCCTCGTAGCCCGCGACGTCACCGGCGGCGTAGATACGGGGCTTGGAGCTGCGCATTGTGGCGGGATCGACCTGGAGCTGGCGGCGGCCGAAGTGCTCCAGACCCCAATACGCGATCGCGCCGAGGTGCGAGGAAAAGCCGAGCAGCGTGATCAGCGCATCGCAGGGCACCCGCTCGGTATCGCCGCTGGACGTGTTCTCGATCGTCACAGCCTCGATCCGGTCGTCGCCGTGGATCTCGCGCACCTCGCAGGGCGTCATGATCCGCGCCTTGCCCTCGCGCTCCAGCCCTCTCGCCTTCGCCAGCGACGATTCCAGCGCGCGGAAGCGGTCACGCCGGTGAACGAGCACGATCGGCGGCTCGGAAACCGGGCCGAGACCGAGCAGCCAATCGAGCGCCGAGTCGCCGCCACCCACGATCACGCAGCGCTTTCCCTCGAGCTCGGCTTTCTCGCGTACGGCGTAGAGCAGGCCTCTTCCCTCCCAATCATCGATACCGTCGAGCGGGAGCTTGCGCGGTGAGAAGGCGCCGTGCCCAGTCGTGACGATCAGGCTGCGACTGAGATAGCCGCTCCCCGCCGAGGTACCAAGCCGGATCAGCTCCTCGCCGTCTTGCTCCACGACCTCCATCGAGACGGCCTCTTCCGCGAGGCGCAGCTCGGGCTGGAACTGAAGCCCCTGCTCGGCCAGGCGCGAGGCGAGCTCGTGTGCGACGACGCTCGGAAAGCCCGCCACGTCGCCCATGTGCTTCTCGGGGTAGAGCGCAACCAGCTGGCCGCCGACCTCCTCCAAGCTCTCGATGATGCGCACGGAAGCGTGCCGGTGGCCCGCGTAGTAGGCCGCCGCGAGCCCCGCCGGGCCGGCGCCGAGAACGGTCACGTCGACGACGGAGTTCGGGTTCTCGCGTGGTTGGGTGCGATCGGTCATTGGCGAGATCCTACGCCCGACCGTTTGCACGACCGTGTCGAAACACCGATCGGAAGCGCTGTGATGCACATTCAGTGCGAAATCGACACATTCCCGCGCGTGCGTTCTCGATACCGTCTTACGCCCCGTGGGAGGGTTTGATTGAGCGCGGAGGTGCGTTTCTCCGCTTTGGGAGAAAAGAAAAACGCTCTATCTAGAAAGCGGCGCGACCTAGCAGCTGCCGCAGCCGCCGCCGCAGCCCGACTCGGACGAGCCGCAGCCTTCGCCCTCGCCGCTGAAGGACGAGCCGCAGCCACAGCTGTGCAACGCCTTCGGGTTGTCGATCGCGAAGCCCTCTTCGCCCTCGACGTTGACGAAGTCGATCGTGGCGCCCTCGAGGTAGGGCGCGCTGAACGGATCGACTGCGACGCGGACACCGTGTTGCTCGGCCACGAGATCGGTCTCGAGCGTCCCCTGGTCGAAGCCGAGCGCGTACTCGAGGCCGGAGCAGCTTCCGCCTTGGATGGCCACTCGCAGCACCGCGGCATTGCTGTCGGGCTCTTCGGCCATCAGCTCTTTGATTTTCGCCGCCGCTTTCTCGCTCAGCGCCAGGAAAGGGGTCTCGGTCGTAGACATGGAGCCGCATGGTAGCAGCGACGACTTCTCTGGCCGAGCCCCCGACGGGGTAGCCGATTCCGTCTAGATTCCCGCCCCAAGGGACTGTAGAGTTGCCTGAACCGTACGCACGGTATCGATCTACGGTCGAGCCGAAAAGGCGCACCGATGCTAAGAAACTGGCTTCCCTTCCTCATCTACGGCCTGTTCGCGTCAGGCATAACCGGGCTGATGCTCTTCATAAGCTTTGCGTTATCGACGCGGGCGCGGACGAAACCGGCGCAGCAGGGCCTGCCCTTCGAGTCCGGTGTCTCGACCGGCGCCCCCACCAGGCAGCGCTTCACGATCGGCTTCTACCTGACGGCGATGCTCTTCATCCTGTTCGACATCGAGATCGTCTTTCTCTACCCGCTGGCCATCGTGCTCGACAAGCTGGCCTGGTTCGGCTTCAGCGAGCTGGTGGTCTTCGTCGGGCTGCTCGCCGTCGCCTACGTCTATGTCTGGCGCAAGGGGGCTCTGGAGTGGGAATAGCGGACGGAAAACGCCTCGCCGACTACGGGCTCTCCTCCGAGCGGCTGCTCATGGAGGGCAAGGGCGCGGGCGCGTTCGAGCAGGAGGTCGCCCAGCTGGAGAAGGCCGTTCTGGCTACCACGCTCGACAAGGCCATCTCCTGGGCGCAGACGCACTCGATGTGGCCCGACACCTTCGGGCTCGCCTGCTGCGCGATCGAGATGATGGCCGTAACCGGTCCGCGCTACGACCTGGCCCGCTTTGGGATGGAAGCCTTCCGCAACTCGCCGCGCCAGGCCGACTTGATGATCGTCTCGGGCCGCGTCTCGCACAAGATGGTGCCGCCTCTGCGCCAGATCTACGACCAGATGCTCGAGCCCAAGTGGGTCATCGCCATGGGCGCCTGCGCCAGCTCGGGCGGAATGTTCGCCAACTACGCCGTGCTGCAGGGGGTCGACCGGGTCGTGCCGGTGGACATCTACGTGCCGGGCTGC
>JADGPD010000008.1 GCA_017882615.1 Thermoleophilia bacterium | reverse complement strand
CTTGCGGCCGGACTCGGCGAGGTGGCGTACGACCTCGATGCCGGCGCCGACATTGTCGAAGCAAACGAAGGCGCTTCTTCTTCCCAGGAGCTCGACGTCGAAGGCGACGCAGGGAAAGCCCGACTCGGTCAGTCTGACGATCTCCGGCGATTCGGGTGGCAGCGAGGAGACGATGATGCCGTCGGCCTCGTAGTGACGGCATAGGTCGAACAGGGGAGGAAACACACCGACCTCGGGCCAGACGTGCGTCAGGATGAGCAGATCCGCAGAACGCGTATGGGCAGCGGCCCGCAAACCGTAGAAGACCTCGTCGAAAAAGGCATGCCGATAGATCTGATCGGGTGCCGTGTCGGAAGCGAGCGCGATCGTTCGCCGTTCCTCCGGCTTCCACTGCTCGCGCCGTCCGGCGGTGGTGTCTCCGAGCGCCTTCGGTCGAAACACCTCAGCCGTGCCGAGCTGATCGAACAGCTCACCGACCGAAAGCCGCTCTCGCAGCGGTAAGTCGCGAGCGCCTTCAGCATCGTCATCTCCGCTGCCGGCGGAGAAGCTCTCGGGATCGCTCGATTCCCTGACGAAGAGCTCGACCGGAAGAACGATCGTGGGCGGTGGCGCCTCGGGCTGGTCGAGCATGCGCAACACCGCTTCGACCGAGGCTGTCCCGAGTCCGATCCGATCCTGGCGGACGGTGGTGAGAGACGGAGAGCACAGAGCGGCGAAATACTCGTCGTCGAAGCCGACGATTGCTATGTCGCCGGGGACATCGAGCCCGGCTTCTTCGCAGGCGAGCATCACGCCGATGGCCATTCGGTCGCTGGCGCAGAAAAAGGCGTCGGGAGGTTCGGGAAGGGCAAGCGCTCGAAGGGCCTCCTGATGCGCTTGGCCGTGCAGCCAGCCTCCCTCGAAGATGTAGTCCTTGCGCTGTTCCAGACCGAGCTCGGCGAGAACGCTCTCGTAGCCCAGGCGTCTATCCATCGAAACTGGTTCGTGGCCCCAGCCTCCGACGAACGCGATGCGCGTGCGACCGAGCGAAGCCAGGTGGCGGACGGCCGTCACCGCGCCGCCGATGCTGTCGGAAGCGACGTAGCTAGTTCGCGGTCCGATCGCGCTCGTATCGATCGAGACGCAGGGAAACTCGGATGCGGCGAGAGCCACCAGCTCGGGCTCCTCCGGCACAAACGAGGAGAGGATGATGCCCTCGGCGTGATGAGCCCGGCAGAGGTCGCCGTAGTGCGTGGACTCGCCGGTCACCTCGCTGGACAGGCCGGTGAGCACGAGCAAATCGATCTCGCTGGCGTCGGCGTGAGCGCGAACCCCGGTGAGGATGTCATCCAGCGCGTGGTGACGCCAGTACCCGGCCGAAAGATCCATCTGCCAGGGAACGGCGTTGGTGGCCACGCCGATCAGTCGTCGCTCGCGGCTGCGCTGCGGGTGAGCCTCGGCCATGCCTCTCGTCCGTGTCAGCGCTGCGGCGCTCTCGGCATGCGAGGCGTCGAGTAACTCGTAAAGCGCTCGGGGTGAGAGTTGCTGTCCGGGTTCTCGTTCCACACCCTCAAATGTCGGTCGTCGAGCCGGTGACTTGAGCACTCGCTTGCTCGCCGCCGTCCGAGGCGCTCGACTCGCGCACCGCCAGCTCGACCGGAATCACGGACACCGTCGGCGGGTCATTCGGATGCTCGAGCAGATCGAGCATCGCCGCAATCAGGCCTTCGGCCAGCGCATCCTGGCTCTGGCGCACGGTTGTCAGTGCGGGCTTGAGCAAACGAGCGTAGTCGATGTCGTCGAAGCCGACGACCGCCACGTCGTCGGGAATGCGTAGTCCCGCCGCTTCGATCGCCGCCATCGCTCCGATCGCCATCACGTCGCTGGCGCAGAAGACGGCGTCAGGCGGCTCGGGCAGCGCCAGGAATACCCGGGTTGCCTCGAAGGCCAGATCGGGCAGCCAGCGCGCCATGGTGACGTACCCCTCGGGGCAAGGCAAGCCCGAACGCGCCAGTTCGCTCTGGTAGCCGAAGCGTCGATCGACGCTGGGCCGCTCTTCGCCCCGGCCGCCGATGAAGGCGATTCTCCGGTGACCCGTTTCCACGAGGTGGCGAGTCGCTTTGACGCCGCCGTCGACGTTGTCGGACATGACGAAGGCGACACGATCGCTGAGCAGGTCGACGTCGAACATGACACAGGGATAGTCCGAGTTGGCAAGCGCCTGTACGGGGGGCTCCTCCAGCGACAACGACCCGACGATCAGTCCGGCTGCTCGATATCTCGTACAGAGCTCGAGAAACGGCGGGAGTGGTTCGTCCGCCTTCGTGCCCACGTTCGTGATCAGCAGGAGATCGACTCCTCGCATGTAGGCGCGCGTGCGAAGCCCGTAGAAAAGCTCGTCGAAGAAAGCATGACGGAAGCTCTGGTCGGGCGCGGTATCGATCGCGAGCGCAACGAGGCGCCGCTTGTCGGGCCGCCACTCCTGCCGATGCCGCTTCGCCGGCGTAGTCTCGGGAGCCCTCGGAAGGGCATCGCCGGTCTCGTCGAGGATTTGGAACAGCGCCGTGGCAGAGAGGCGTGCGGCAGGTTCCCCGATTACCGATCCGCGCAGGATCTCGATTCGGTCGCGCCACTCTTCGCCGCCGCTCGCTGAAGCACCAGCGCTAGAGGGCGTCTGCGCTACCGTCGACTCGCGCACGACCAGCTCGACGGGAAGGATGGATGTGGGTGGAGGGCTGTCCGGTGAGTCGAGCATGCGCAGGATCGCTTCGACCGCCGCGGTTCCCAGTCCGGTCAGGTTCTGGCGGACGCTGGTGAGTGAGGGAACCACGATAGAGGCGTAGTTGCTGTCGTCGAATCCCGCCACGGCGATGTCTTCGGGTATTCGCAGCCCCGCCTCTTCGATCGCCGCCATCGCTCCGATCGCCATTACGTCACTGGCGCAGAAGATGGCATCCGGCGGCTCCGAAAGCTCGAGAACCTGACGGGTCAGGTCGTGAGCCGGCCGATGGAGCCAGTCGGCGTGCATCACGTACTCCTCGCGCAGCTCGAGCCCGAGCTCGCCCAGGGCGCTTTCGTAACCTAGACGGCGGTCGATGTTTGCCAGCTCCGGGCCCCAGGCGCCGATATAGGCGATGCGCCTCCGGCCTTGCTCGGCCAGGTGGCGAACCGCCGCCGCGGCTCCGCCGACGTTGTCCGAGCTGATGAAGCTGGCGCGCGGCCCGAACAGCTGCGTATCGATCGCAACCGTGGGAAACCCGGAAGCGACTAGTTCGGCCAGCTCGGGCTCGTCCGGGATGAACGCGGCGAGGACGATGCCTTCGGCCCCGTGATGAAGACAGATATCGCGGTAGTGGCTGGCTTCGCCGCTGACTTGTTTGGACGGCGCGGTGAGAAGAAGGAGATCGACGTTGCCGGCATCTGCGCGCATCCGGATTCCGAACAGAACGTCATCGAAGAAGGGATGCTGGCGTGTGCGTCCGCCCTCGAGGCTCAGCATCCGCGGATCGAGATTCATCGCGACGCCGATCAGGCGCCGCCGGCCGGAGGGATCGTAGTGATCCTCGGCCAGTGCGCTGGCGTGAGCCAGGGTCGTAACGCTTTCCAGGTTCGCTTCGCTGAGCAGCTCGTAGACCGCTCCGGGTGGCAACCGCTGGCTCGATCCAGTCTCCACCTTCTGAAGGTCGGCCGGATCGGGAGCTAGTTGAGCTGTTTCGCGGGCTCGCGCGCCGGTTTCGCTAGCCCGACGGACGTTCCCGAGCGGAGCTCGAGCCGGGATCTCCGGAGGTCGAATCGCGGATCGTCAACTCCACCGGGAGCACGGACGCGGGGGGTGGGGAATCCGGCCGTTCGAGGATCCGGGTCATCACCTCGATCGCCGCGGCGCCTAGCCCGACCTTGTCCTGGCGGATCGTGGTCAAGGAAGGAGTGACGACACGGGCCAGATCGATATCGTCGAAACCAACGACCGCAACGTCGTCGGGGACGCCGAGGCCGAGCTCTTCGAGCGTACTGAGAGCACCGATCGCCATCACGTCGCTGGCGCAGAAGATCGCGTCGGGGGCGGGCGTCTGAGTCATCAGCTCCTTGGTTTGCTCGCGGGCGGCGAGGATGTCCCAGCCGGCGTTTCGGATGAGCCTCTCGTCTCGTTCGAGGCCCAGTTCCTCCAATGCCGACACGTAACCGAGCCGTCTTTCGGGTCCGGTCATGGCATCCTCGATGCCGCCGATGAAAGCGATCCTTCTGCGACCGATCTCGTACAGATGCTCAACCGCCATGACGGCACCGGACATGTTGTCCGAGGTGACGTAGCTCGCGCGGCGGCCGAGAAGCTGTAGATCGACCGCGACGCAAGGAAACTCAGCCGCGAGGAGCTCGCTCAGTCCCGGCTCGTCGAACGAGAAGGCCAGCCCGACGATGCCTACGAGCCCGTAGCGTTTGCAGAGCTCGACGTAGGGCGCGCTCTTCCCCCACTGCCAGCCCGGCATGGTGAAGTAGAGGATGTCGTAGCCCGACGCGCAGGCGCGTTCTCTGACGCCGTAGAAGACGTCGTCGTAGAACGGGTGGTGGAAGCTCTCGATCGGCCCGAAGCTCGTCGCCAGGCCTATCGCTTGCCTCTCCGCGCCGTCGCGCATCGCCGGGCGCCGGCCGATGCTCGCCAGGGCGCTCGCGCGCTCGCGTAGCTCCACGCCCACGGCCCGGTTGGCGATCAGGGCTTCGACGATCTCGCTGCTGGAACGCTTGTCGCTCACGCCGTTGAGATCGGTCGCCCGGGAGTTGACTTGAGAAACACCGCGACGCGTTCCTATCTCGCCGCGTCGACGCTCTCTCGCAGCGACGAGACGTAGCGGCGTAGTTGCTCGGGGCCGTCCTCGGCCACCTCGATCGCGCGTGAGCCCACGATCACGCCGTCGGCGATCTCGGCCGCGGCCCTGGCGTGCTCGGGCGTGGAGATGCCGAAGCCCGCGTAGAGCGGTAGCTCGGGCGGGGCAAGGTGACGGGCGCGCTCGGCCAGACCCGCGAGCGCCGAGGAAAGCTCCGTTCGCGCGCCGGTCGTGCCGGTCAGGGTGACCAGGTAGAGCCAGCCGTCGGTCGTCGCGGCCGCGAGTCGAATTCGCTCGTCGGTGGAGGTCGGCGCGACCAGCTGGATGCGCCTCAGCTCGGGATGCGAGTCCACCGGAAGATCGGGCACGAGAATGGCGCTGGCGCCGGCGCTCGCCGCGTCGGCGACGAAGCGCTTGTGGCCGTAGGCTTCGAGCAGCGCCGAGTAGACGAAGGGCACGAGCGGCACTTGCACGCGTCCGCGAATCTCCGCCAGGCACTCGAGGCAAGCCTTCGTGCGCATGCCCTCACTGAGCGCCCTCTCGGCGGCGCGCCGGATGACCGGCCCGTCGGCGAGCGGGTCGGAGAAGGGAAAGCCGAGCTCGATCAGATCGGCGCCGCCTTGAGCGGCCGCGGCGGCCAGCTCGGGCGTCTCGCGTCCGGACATCAAGAAGATGACGAGCTTCTTGTTCATGCCCGCCTCCCCAGCTGCGCGAGGGCTTCGTCCAGGTCCTTGTCGCCGCGGCCCGACAGGCAGACGACGATCAGCGACTCGTCGGTGTCGAGCGCCCGGGCCAGGGCGTGGGATGACTCGAGCGCCGGGATGATGCCCTCGGTTTTGGTCAGGCGCTCGAAGGCCGCCAGCGCCTCGTCGTCCGTGCAGGGCAGGTACTTGACCCTGCCCGAGTCGCGTAGCGCCGCGTGCTCGGGGCCGACGCCCGGATAGTCGAGCCCGGCCGAGATGGAGTGGGCGTCCGCGATCTGACCGTCCTCATCGGCTAGAACGAGCGAGCGGGCGCCGTGCAAGATAGCTACCCGGCCCGAGCCGAGGCTGGCCGCTCCCGCGGCCTCGACGCCGTACAGCTTCACCTCGGCGTCGTCCAGGAAGCCCGCGAACATCCCGATCGAGTTCGAACCGCCGCCGACGCAGGCGATCACGGCCTCGGGCAGGCGCCCTTCGCGCTCCAGGATCTGCTCTCTCGACTCGCGCCCGATCACCGACTGCAGCACGCGCACGATCTCGGGGTAGGGGTGAGGCCCAACGCAGGAGCCGATCAGGTAATGAGTCGTCTCGACGTTGGTGATCCAGTCGCGGATGGCTTCGCTGGTGGCTTCCTTCAGCGTCTGCGTGCCGATCTCGACCGGACGCACCTCGGCGCCGAGCAGCTGCATGCGCTCGACGTTGGGTCGCTGGCGGCGCATGTCCTCGACACCCATGTAGACGACGCAGTCGAGCCCGAAGCGGGCGCAGACGGTGGCGGTGGCGACTCCGTGCTGACCGGCGCCCGTCTCGGCGACGATGCGCTTCTTGCCCAGCCTGCGCGCCAGTACGATCTGGCCGAGTGCGTTGTTCAGCTTGTGCGCGCCGGTGTGCAGGAGGTCCTCGCGCTTGAGGTAGATGCGCTTTTCGGGACAGAAGCGCATCGCCTGAGTGAGCGGGGTCGGCCGGCCGCCGTAGTTGGCTAGAAGCTCGTTCAGCTCGCTGATGAAGTCCAGGTCGGCGAGCGCCGCGCGCCAGCCCGTCTCCAGTTCCTCGAGCGCGGGAATCAGCGTTTCGGGAACGTAGCGTCCGCCGTAGCCGCCGTAGAGACCGCGGCCTTCGGCTGGGGAGATCTTCTTGGCTGGTGGCGATGGCAAAGCGAAAGCTCCTCTCTCTTGTTCTATCTACACGCGCGTGTGAGCGACGAGTCGAGCCGCCCGTACGAACTCGCGCACGCGTTCGTGGTCTTTGATTCCGGGCGCCGTCTCGAGTGCCGAGGAGGCGTCCACGGCCCAGGGCTGGACTCGCTCGATCGCCGCCGCGACGTTCTCGGGGCCGAGCCCGCCGGCGAGCATCACTCTCTTCTCTCGCGCGGCCGTGGCGACCCTGTTCAGGTGCCCGTCGTCCTGACGCTCCCAGGGTAGGTCGAGCACCTCGGCCACCGGCTCCTCGCCCAGGTAGAGAACGGCGTCGCGGCCGCGGTGCCCGTTCTCGCGGGCGTAGAGCTGAGTGAGATCGGCGCCGCTGTCGCGCCGCTCGCCAACCAGCACCGCGACCGAGAGCATCGTCTCGGGCACGGCAAGCAGGCCGGGCGCCTGTCTCGGGCTTTCCTCGGCCAGTATGAAGCCGGCCAGATCGGCACCGGCCTCCGCCACGGCGTCCACGTCCTCCTGACGGGTGAGACCGCAGATCTTGACCAGCGGTCGCGAGATCAGCTCCAGGAGCTTGGTCGCCGGCTCGGGGGCGCGCATCAGCGCCGAGCCGACCAGGACGGCGCTCGCTCCGGTCAGCTCGGCCGCCGCACCCTGGGCGCGCGACCAGATTCCGCTCTCGGCCACGATCACGCGATCCTGCGGGATGCTCGCCACGAGCTCGAGCTGCCTGCGGCGATCGATCGCGAAGCTGGAGAGATCGCGGCAGTTGACGCCGATTGGATCGGCACCGAGAGCGAGTCCGCGCGCCAGCTCCTCGGAGTCGTGCGCTTCGACAAGCGCGTCCAGACCGAGCCCGGCGCCGTAGGCGCGTAATCGAACCACCTGCTCGTCGGAGAGGTCGCGCAGGATGAGCAGGAAGGCGTCGGCGCCGGCCTCGGCCAGCTCTCGAATCTGGGCCTCTTCGGAGAAGAATCCCTTGCCGATCAGCGGCGCGTCGGTCGCCGAGCGAGCCGCGTACAGGTCGTCGATCGAGCCTGCGAAGCGCTCGTCTACCAGCACCGAGATCGCCGCCGCGCCCGCCAGAGCGAAATTCCTCGCCAGAACCGCCGGATCGGCGCCCGGTCGCAGGTCACCGGCCGAAGGCGAGCGCCGCTTGACCTCGGCGATCGCCTGCAGGCCGGGCCGAGCGAGGGCGTCGCGGAATCGTCCCATCATGAGCTCATTTCGGAGCGAAGACCCGACGACTGGGTATGACCGGTGGTGCGAGGCAAAGACGCAGGGAGCGTTCGTAGCGGCACTACGGGCGCGACTGAGGACGCGGCATCGCGCCGCCGAGCGCGGCCGGGCGGCGGAGTGCTTCGTTTTGAAAGGAGTTCCATTAGTTCGCGACTTCCAGCGTTTCGTTCGAAAAAGCGACCAGCTGCTCGAGCCGTTCGTCGGCCCTCCGCGAAGCAACCGTCTCGGTGGCGATCGCCAGCCCTTCGGCGAGATCTTCGGCCAGCCCGGCTGCGGCGATCGCGCCTGCCGCGTTCAGGAGGATGGCGTTACGGCGGCCTCCGTTCGAGCCCTGGAAGACTTCGCGGATGGCGGCGGCGTTGGCCACCGAGTCGCCTCCGCGTAGCTCCTCCAACCCGCAGCGCGGCACACCGAGGTCGAGCGGATCGATGATTCGTTCGATCACCTCGCCGTGCCTGACCTCGCAGACGTTGTTGGGGCCGATCGGCGAGAGCTCGTCCAGCCCACCGGCGCCGTGAACGACGAAGGCTCGCTCGCTCCCCAGCTGCACCAGCGCCTCGGCGATCGGCCGCACCAGCTCTTTCGAGTACACGCCGATCATCTGGCAGCGGGCGCCGGCCGGATTGGTGAGCGGGCCGAGGATGTTGAAGATCGTGCGCGTGGCCAGTTCTCTGCGCACTCCTCCGGCGTATCTCATCGCCGGGTGGTGTGCCTGCGCGAACATGAAACCGAAGCCCAGCTCGTCGATCGAGCGGGCGATTCGCTCGGGCGTGAGGTCGAGGTTGAAGCCCAGCGCCTCGAGCACGTCGGCCGAGCCGCAGGCCGACGAAGCGGCGCGGTTGCCGTGCTTGGCCACGCCCGCACCGGCCGCCGCGGCCACCAGCGCGGCCGCGGTCGAGATGTTGATCGTGCACTGCCCGTCGCCGCCCGTTCCGACCACGTCGACGAGATCGGTTCGCTTGGGCTCCACCGTCACCACGTGAGAGCGCATGGCCTCGGCGCAGCCGGCGATCTCTTCGGAGGTCTCTCCCTTGGCCCTGAGCGCGACGAGAAAGCCGGCGATCTGCGCCTCGGTGGCCCGGCCGGACATGATCTCGTTCATGACCTCGCGCGCCTCCGGGCGCGTGAAGTCGCTTCTCTCTAGCGCTTTTGCGATCGCTTCTTGGATGGTCATCGTCTTCCCTCCAGAAAGTTCTTCGCCAGCTCGGGACCGGCGGGTGTCAGGACCGACTCGGGGTGAAACTGAACGCCGTCGATTGGGAACTGCTTGTGCCGCACGGCCATTACCTCGTCGCCGCCCGAGGCCGAGAGCTCGAAGCAATCCGGCAGCTTGTGGGCGGCGAGCGAGTGGTAGCGCCCGGCCTCGAAGTCCTGCGGCAAGCCGCTGAAGATGCCGCGCCGGTCGTGATGCACGGCGCTCGATTTGCCGTGGACGAGTGTCTTGGCGGCGCCGACGGTGCCGCCGAAGGCTTCCACGATCGCCTGGTGACCCAGGCAGACGCCCAGCGTGGGCACGCGCGGGCCCAGCCGTTTGATCAGCTCGATCGAGACGCCGGCGCTGGCCGGCACGCCGGGACCGGGGGAGATGACGAGGTGAGAGGGCGCGAGCTCTTCAGCCTGCTCGGGAGTGATTGCGTCGTTGCGCCGTACGACGACCTCGGCCCCGAGCTCGCCGAAGAGATGCGCGAGGTTGTAGGTGAAAGAGTCGTAGTTGTCGATCAACAGGATCATTGCTCGGCCTCCGCCAGCTCGATCGCGGCCTCGACGGCCGCCAGCTTGTTCAGGCACTCCTCGTGCTCGGACGTCGGGTCGGAGTCGGCCACCAGCCCGGCGCCGGCCTGCAGGTGGGCGACGCCGCCGGAGAGCACGAGCGAGCGGATGGCGATGCAGGTGTCGAAGGACGACGTCTGTGGGTCGAAGTATCCGACTGCGCCGGCGTAGACGCCGCGCCGGTAGCGCTCCAGCTCGGAGATGATCTGCATCGCTCGAACCTTGGGCGCGCCCGATACGGTGCCGGCAGGAAAGCAGGCGCGCAGCAGATCGAAGGGCGTCGTGCCGGGCTGGAGCTCGCCGACCACCTCGGAGATCAGGTGCGTAATGTGCGAGAAGCGCTCCGGCCGCATGAAGCGCTCGACCCGAACGCTCCCGGGCAAACAGACGCGCGATAGGTCGTTACGTCCGAGATCGACGAGCATGACGTGCTCGGCGCGATCCTTCTCGGAAGCGAGCAGCGCCTGCTCGTCTCCTTCGCCCGGCTTGATCGAGCCGGCGATCGGGTTGAGGCTGGCGCGGATCCCCTCGCACTTGACGACCGTCTCGGGCGAAGAGCCGACCAGCGCCAGGTCGTTAGGAAGCTCGAGCAGGAAGAGGTACTCGGACGGATTGATCCGCCTGAGCGCCCGGTAGAGGTCTAGCGCGCTGGCGGAGGTGGGTCGCTCGGCGCGCTGCGAGACGACGATCTGGAAGGCGTCGCCGGCCTTGATGTACTCCTTCGAGCGTCGCACCCAGCTCTCGTAGGTCGCCTGGTCGGGGTAGCGGCGCAGTGGGCCCCGTTTGCCGCGACCGTTCGGCATCGCCGGCCTTGGCCCCGTCAAGCGAGCGATCGTCTCGTCGGCGTCTCCGTAGACGATCTCGGCGACGCCGCGGGCATGATCGAAGCGAACGAGCGTCTCCGGAACGACGAACTGGCTCTCGGGGTCGCCGGGGCCCGGGTCGGGCAGGGAGACCGTCGGCTCCAGCCGCGCGACGTAGTCGTAGGAGAGATAGCCGACGACCGGCTCGCCGAGGCGCTCGGCCTCGTCGAAGTCGACGATGTGCGAGCCGTAGCCGACCAGCGAATAGCGTCCCAGCCGGCCGTGCTCCACCGACTCGAGCAAGAACGACGCGCTGCCCTCTCCGCGCAGGCGCAGGTAGGCGCCGAGCGGCGTAAGGAGGTCAGAGGCGATTGATCTTGGAATCTTCTTTGTCTGTGTCATGGCTTTCGTCGAGTTGAGAAAAGGGCACAAAAAAGACCTCCCGGAGGAAGGTCTCGAGCGAAACGGGCTTTGCGCCTAGATCAGGTCCAGGCGACGCTCCCGCCCCGCTCGCTGCGCCAGAGCCACACCCAAGTCATCCGCGGGGTCGAGTTAGTCATCCCCTTGAGAGTACGGCCAGACAGGTCCCTGCGTCAAATAAGAATCTGCCGAGAACGTCAGGACGACGTTGTTTCGCCCTCTGCCGCGGGCGCCTCGATGCGCTCGGCGAAGGAGGGAAGATCGATCTCGGCGGAGGTCCTGACCCAGGCCCGCTCGTAGTCGTAGTTGTACGTGAGCCGCGTTCCCTTCGGGAGCAGGCGGCGCAGGCCGGTCAGCGTTCGCGCCAAGTCGGCGAACTCGATGAAGAAAGGCTCTCCGAGTCCGGAGCCCGCGAAGCGCGGCGGCACGTTTTCCTTCTCACCGTAGAGGGGCATGTCGCCCTCGAGCAGCTCGACGTCGCTCGGGATGTAGAGACCGGTTCCGGCGACAGAATCCTCCGCGGCCGGTGCCGCTTCGTCCGTCGCCTCGGGCGGGGTTTCCGTCACGGGCTCGACCGCCGCTTCGGGCACGGGCTCGGCGACCGGCGCAATCCCAGCCACTGGCACGGGCTCGGCGACCGGCGCAATCTCAGCCACCGGCTCGGGCTCGAGTTCGGCCGGCTCAGGCGCGACCTCGGCCACTTCCTCGGGCACCGCGTCGAGCGCGGGCTCGGGCGCAACTTCCGCAACAGGTTCTGGCGGGGCTTCCGGCATTACTCCGGTCACGATCTCGGGTTGCTGCGGCGTCACAGGGACGACCGCTCCTTCGGCGACTTGAGAGAAATCCTGCTCGGGAGCGAACGTCCAGGCCGGAGCGTCGGCGGCGGCCTCGTCGTGGCTGAACGGCTCTCCACCGGCGACCGAGGCGAAGTTCGCGCTCTGGTCGATCTCGGGATAGGCGGGCTCGGGAGCGGCCGGCTCGGTGCTTTCGACATAGGCGATGGCCTCCGGGCTCACGGCTTCCCAGCTGCCGTCGGCCGCCTGGCGCCAACCCGGGTACGGATCGGCGACCTGCTCGGGGTACTGGTCGGCAATGCCCTGGCCCTGCTCGGATCCGGCGACCCCTTCGGCATCGTCTTCGGTCGGCAGGCGAACGAAGAGGCCGCGGCGGAAGCTCTCGCGCACCGTTGGGCGCGGCGGCATCTCGCCTCTACCTTCGAGCCCGGGGGGCTCGGGAACCTGTCCTTCTCCGCCTTGATCGCTCATGGATTGATCGTCTTCTCCTTGTCACGGCCGTTCGTGCTTGGTGCCTGTATCGGCGCGTGTGCCCTGAAGCCTGAGTATCTATCGCTCGTTGTCGGTAAAGATAGAACCGAAACAGGTAGATGATGAGAATAGGCGATCGTCGCGTCGAAGGAAAAGGGAGAAATGACGGAGTCCAAACGGGATGAGCCGGTTCGCCTCACGCGCATCTACACGCGCGCGGGCGACGGCGGCGAGACCAGCCTCGGCGACGGGACGCGAACGCCGAAGACCGATCCTCTTATTCAGGCGATCGGATCGCTCGACGAGCTGGGCGCCGTAATCGGCCTGGCGCTGGCCGCCGCTCCACCCGAGCGACTGCGTTTGCCGCTGGAGCGAATTCAGAACGAGCTGTTCGATCTGGGTGCCGACCTCAGCGTCCCGCCGGCCACAGGTGCGCGCGAGCGGCTGCGCATCGGTCAGGAGCGTGTCGAGTCACTCGAGCGACTCTGCGACGAGCTGAACGCCGAGCTCGAGCCGCTGCGCAGCTTCGTCCTGGCCGGCGGCGGCGAGGCCGGAGCGCGCCTGCATCTCGCCCGAGCAACCTGCCGCCGCGCCGAACGGGACGTGCTCGCCGCAGCGCATGAGCGCCCACAGAATCCTCTCGTCGCGGTCTACCTGAACCGGCTCTCGGATCTCCTCTTCATCTTCGCCCGCGTCGCTTCCGCCGACGCGGGAGAGCGGCTCTGGCGGCCGGGCGCCTCCGAGTAGCGGCGCGGGATCCTATACTGCGGCCGTGCCCGATCCGATCCGCATAGTCATTGCCAAGCCCGGACTGGACGGCCACGACCGCGGGGCCAAGGTGGTTGCGCGCGCCCTGCGCGATGCCGGCATGGAAGTCATCTACACCGGGCTGCACCAGACGCCCGACCAGATCGTCGAGACGGCGATTCAGGAGGATGCCGATGCGGTGGGGCTCTCGATCCTCTCGGGTGCGCATATGACGCTGGTGCCGCGAGTGGTCGAGGGACTGCACGGTCAAGGCGCCGACGACGTGCTCGTGCTGGTCGGTGGAACCATCCCCGACGACGAGGCGAAAGCGCTCAAGAAGGGCGGCGTCGCCGAGGTCTTCACTCCGGGCGCCACGACCGGGGCGATCGTCGAGTTCCTGCGCAAGCAGATCAACTAGGCTGCCTAAAAAGCTTGTCGCGGCACATCGCCGCGCGGCGCGCCCGGCGACTCTAGGGCTCGAACGTGAGGTTGTCGATCTGGTGGTAGTAGTTCGCGCTCGCGGCGCTGAAACGCAGCACCGTGTAATCGGGGTCGTTGACGCCGAGCGGGTAGTACGTCTCGTACCCGTCGCGCCAGATTCTCCGCCTCGACTCCGGGTCGCTCAGAATCTCGACCTGCCCGACCAGCATCAGGCCCATCCAATCGGAGAAATCGACGAAGTAGACGCAGGCGCGAGGATCCTCCCGGAATTGAGCCACTCGCCTGGAGGAGGTGTTGGTGCTGAACCAGACCGTCTTCAGGTCATCGGTCTCCATCTTCAGCATCGCCTTGATCCAGGGATGGCCGTCGCCGCAGTTCGATCCCACCATGGCGATTCCGGATCGCTCGACGAGCGCCAGAGCCTTGCGGCGCGCCTCCTCTTCCTTCATTTCTCGCGTTCCTTTCCGAGCCGCCGCTTCGCCTAGTCGGTCATGATCGTAACCGCCGAGGTTACGAGCGAAAGCGCCGAGCCCGACTCGGTCGCGAGCGTCGCCGGGGAGGCTGCCGTCTCGACCACGATCGACGAGCCGGGGGCGAGGTCGCCGAGCTTGTCGAAGGAGAGGTCGGCGCCATAGTCGTAGACCGCTGTCGTGTCGGGCGAAAGCTCGAGAGTGACCGTGCGCGAGAGCTTCTTGAGGTTGAGCCCGGTCGAGCTGGTCAGGCCGCTCACCTGCATGCTCAGAGTCCCGACCGTGGAGTCGATTGCGATCAGCTTCCCCTTCAGCGTCAGCGATACCTGCGCGCCCTGCTTGGCCGCGAAGAGAAGCACCCGAGCCCGCTTGAGATAGCTGTAGGGACTGACGGCATGACCGCCACGGGGGTGTACCTCGAAGTGGAGATGGGAGGCGATCCCGTTGGCGTCGCCCGAGTCACCCACGAAGCCGATCGGTTGCCCGGCCGCGACGCGAGCGCCGTTCTTGAGCCCCGCGGCATACGACCCGCCTGCGACGCACTTGCCCTTGTTGTCGTTTCCCATCGTGCGGTCGTTGTTCAGGTGGATGTACTCGTACATTGTTCCGCTGCGCCCGTACAGGTAGAGCATGCAGCCGGCGCTCGCCGAGCCGGTCCAGAACGTGACCTTGCCGTCTTCCGCGGCCACTGCGAGCGACTTCTTCGCCGCGAGGATGTCGTTGCCCTGATGGGACAGGCGCCCGCGCGCGTCTCCGAAGTCGTTCGTGTAGGCGACGGGCCCGACGACCGGGAAGACGATCCGCGGCACGGCCCTGCTACCGCCCGAGGCGAGCGGCACGACGAGCGCCGAGGCGACGATCGCCAGCGAGAGCCCCTGTAGAAAGTGTCTCTTCCGCATTTCGTGTGCGAAGCAGCCGCAGCGCGGGACACTATCAAGGCCGGCGGAAGCCTTCCCGGCTATAGCGCACAAGCGATGAGCGAAACACTCCCGTCGCCCGCCGCCGCGACCGACCTGTGCGGGCGCGCCTTAGCCGACAAAAGTCTGGCGACTTTCGTCGGTGGGAAAACGGCCGTATTCCTGGCCGCCGCGACCGACCTGCGCGGGCGCGGCTCACAAAACGCTATCCCCCGGCCTCTCCACCCCGAACACTTACCACGACCACGGCCAGCCGAGAGCGTTTCTAGGAGCAGACGAGGCACCCGCACCGTAGGCGCGGTGACTCGTAAGAAAGGGTCACACGGCCAAAAGTCTTCGCCCGTTTTGCGGGAGGACTTTTGGCCGGAATCGGTAGGATCAGCGCATGAACCCAGAGCTGAGGAAGATCGGCATCGACGAAGTGCTCGCGGCGCGCGAGGCGATAGGCGACCGCCTGCACCACACGCCGACCTTCTCTTCGGCTCAATTGAGCGAGCTCACCGGTGCGAACGTCCTGCTCAAGGCCGAGCTCTTCCAGCGCACGGGCGCCTTCAAGGCCAGAGGCGTCCTCTCCAAGCTGGCCACGCTCACGAACGAGGAGAAGGCCCGCGGAGTTATCGGCGTCTCGGCCGGCAACCACGCCCAGGCGATCGCTTACGGCGCCTCGCTGGAGGGAATCGCCAGCAGGGTCGTGATGTGGGAGGGCGCCAGCCCGCAGAAGATCGCCGCCACGCGCGCCTACGGCGCCGACGTCGATCTCGAAGCCGCCGACGCGAACGAGGCTTTCGACCGCGCCGACGAGCTGGTCGAAGAGACCGGCATGGTCATGGTTCATCCCTTCGACGACCCCTTCATCATCGCCGGGCAGGGCACGCTCGGGCTGGAGATGCTCGAGGACACCCCCGAGGTCGGCGCGATCCTGGTTCCTGTGGGGGGCGGCGGTCTCGTCGCGGGCATCGCTGTCGCCGTCAAGGCGCTCCGGCCCGACGTCAAGGTGATCGGCGTCGAGCCCGAGCAGTCGGCGGCGCTGTACGCGGGTCTGGCCGGAGGCCAGTGGGTTCGCGTCAAGCCAGACTCGATCGCCGACGGACTTTCGGCTCCTTTTGCGGGTCATCACTGCATTGCCATCGCCAAGGACAAGGTCGACGACGTCGTTCTCGTCAGCGAGCAGGAGATTCGCGAAGGCATGCGCTTCCTCTATCAGCGCGCCAAGCTCGCCTGCGAGGCGGCGGGCGCCGTCTCGACCGCCGCGCTTCTGGCCGGCGTGTACAAGCCCGAGCCCGGGACGACCGTGATAGCTGTTGTCTCCGGTGGCAACGTGGCGCCCCGTACCGCCTCTGGTATCCTCGATCCAGATGAAGGCTGATATCCATCCCGAATACATGCGCACGATCGTTCGTTGCGCCTGCGGCAACGAGTTCGAGACGCGCTCGGTAAAGCCCGAGCTCCACGTCGAGATCTGCTCGTCCTGCCATCCCTTCTATACGGGCAAGCAGAAGCTCGTCGACACCGGCGGCCGCGTCGAGCGCTTCCAGCGCCGGCTCGAAAAAGCCGACAAGGCAACTCACGCCAAGAAGGCGTGAGCTTCCCGGGCCGATGCTCTTTCGGTCGCGCAAGCCGGTCGTCCGCGTCGCGACGGTAAAACCCGAGGGAAGGCGCCTATGGCGCTTGCTTTCGCTACCCCTGGTCGCCAAGCAGTCGAAGATGATGTACGGCGGCCAGGCCGTGATCGAGGGCGTGATGATGCGCAGCCCCTCCTACTGGTCGCTGGCGGTGCGCAGGCCAAACGGCGAGGTGGCCGAGGTCTGGCATCCGGTCGATTCCCTGATGAAGCGCCACTTGATCTTCAGGCTGCCCGTCATCAGGGGCGTAATGGCGCTCGGCGAGTCGCTCGCGATCGGCTTCCGCGCGCTTGCCATCTCGACCGAGTACGCCGCCGAAGGCGAGGAGGAGGGGGAGGGCGTAGAGCTCGGCCGCTGGGCCATCGTCCTGATGTTCGTCTTCTCGATCGCCTTTACGCTTGCGCTGTTCAAGGTCGGGCCGGCGGCGACCACGCGCCTTGTGTTTCCGCATCTCTCAAACAGCGTCTTCGTGCTGGTCGAAGGCGCGCTCAGGGTGACGGTGCTGATCGCCTACATGGCGCTCGTCGGGTTGCTCCCGGACATACGCCGCCTCTGGTCATACCACGGCGCCGAGCACAAGGTCATCAACGCCTACGAGGCGAAAGAGGAGCTGACTCCCGAGAACGTCGAGCCCTACAGCGTCATCCATCCCCGCTGCGGCACCGCCTTCCTGCTCTGGGTGATGGTCATCGCCATCCTCGTCTACTGGACTCTCGGCCTGATCGTCGGGCACCTGACCTTGCTCTGGCTGATCGTCAGCCGGATCGTCATGCTCTTCCCGATCGCCGGCATCGCCTACGAGCTGATCCGCTTCGCCGGCAAGCACCGCTCGAACCGGATCTTGAAGACGCTCCTGGCGCCCGGCCTCTGGCTTCAGCGGTTGACCACTCGCGAGCCCGATCGCGATCAGCTCGAGGTGGCGATCGCCGCCTTCAAGCGTGTTTACGAGCTCGAGACCGCGCGCGCGTCGGAGCCCTCGATCGGCGCCACCGCGCGGCCGATCGACGTGATCGCCTAGCTTCCGAGCACGGAGCGCTGCGCCGGGGTTTGGACTCGCGGTCGCCGGATAAACCCCGTGCTGACAGGCGTTGTCGTGAGCGAGAGGGGAGCGCGAGATGGCCAAGAGAACTGCAGCCGTTACTTGGAAGGGTGGGTTGCTCGACGGCGCGGGGATGATCGAGTCGAGCGGCAGCGGAGCGCTCGGCAAGCTGCCGGTCACCTGGCTCTCCAGGGCCGAGTCCTCGGACGGAAAGACCAGCCCCGAGGAGTTGATCGCCGCCGCTCACGCCTCCTGCTTCGCGATGGCTTTCTCGATGCTCTTGGCCGAGGGCGGGACGCCGCCGGAAAAGCTCGACGTGCGCTCGACGGTCACCTTCATTCCGGGCACCGGCATCACCAGGTCGGAGCTCGAGCTGAGCGGCCGCGTGTCCGGCCTCAGCGAGGACGTGTTCCGGGCCAAGGCCGAGCAGGCAAAGACGAACTGCCCGGTGTCTCAGGCGCTGAAAGGCCTGGAGATCACGCTCGCGGTGACGGCGTTCGAGCCGGCAGCCGCCTAGCTGGAACCATCTCCCGGCGCCGGAACGCGCCTCCGACCGCTCTGCCAAGGCTCCGTGGCGGCGCCTGGCACCGAGGTGTGCCAGGCGCGCCGCGAAGAGTAAGAGCTCTACTTCCCCGGCCCGAACTGCTCGACCAGCTTGGTCAGCTCGAGCGGGAAGAAGAACTTCGACGCCGGGCCTTCGGCCAGCTTCTTGATCGCATCCAGGTACTGCAGGCCCATCGTGTTCGCATCGACCTTCTTGGCCTCGGCGGAGATCGTCGTCAGCGCCTTGGCCAGGCCCTCGGCGTTTAGGATCGCGGCCTGGCGCTGGCCCTCGGCGCGCAGGATCGCGGCCTGCTTCTCGCCCTCGGCCACGGTGATGTTCGCCTGGCGGGTGCCCTCGGCCTCGAGTACGACCGCGCGGCGCACGCGCTCGGCCGACATCTGGCGGTTCATCGCCTCCTGGATCTCGGGCGGCACGGTCAGCTCGCGGATCTCGACGTTGGTGACCTTCACGCCCCAGCGCTCGGTCTCGTGGTCGAGCCGGCTGCGGATCAGCTCGTTGATCCTGTCGCGCTGCGAGAGGACGTCGTCGAGGATGATGTCTCCGACGACGGCGCGGAGCGTCGTGGTCGCCAGGCCGACGACAGCCAACCGGTAGTCCTCGACCTCGAGCACCGATTTTTGCGCCTGGTTGATGTCGATCCTCATGTAGACGAGAAAGTCGATGTCGATCGCGACGTTGTCCTTGGTGATGTTCGTCTGCTTGGGGATGTCGAGCACTTCGGTGCGCGTGTCGACCTTCATCACCTGATGCATGATCGGGATCTTGAAGACGACGCCCGGGCCCTTCATGCCTTCGAAGCGGCCGAGACGGAACCGCGCGACGCGCTCGTAATCGCGCACAAAGTTGATGATCGGCATCTGTTTTCTCCTAGCTCTTCTTGGGTTTCTTGGATTTTTCGGCGATCCGCTCCACGGTGACGCTGAACCCGTCGATCGCGACCACCTTCACATGTTCGCCCGGCTCGGCTGCGCCGCCGCCTTCCAGCTTCGCCTGCCATGCCTCTCCGTTGAGCCAGACCTCGCCGTTCGGCGCCAGGCGCGTGTTCACCTCGGCGGTCTGACCGGCGAGCGCCTTCTTCTCCACCGGGCTGACGTAGCGTTTGCCGTGATGTGAGAGGTGCACCTCGCGCGCCATCAGCAGCACGATCAGACCGACGATCGCGGCAAGCGAGAAGAGCAACCAGCGATTGACGATCGGGTTGTATCCGGGTAGCCCGGGGCTGCCGAAATAGCCGAGCAGGAAGATCCCGCCGAGGATGATCGAGGTCGTACCCATGGCGCCGAAGACGACGTGACCCGGTGCGTGCAGCTCGAAGCCGAGCAAGATGATCCCAAGCAGGATCAACGCCAGCCCCGCCCACGAGAAGGGCAGAACGCTGAGCCCAGCAAAGGCCGCCAGCAGGCAGATGATTCCGAGCCCTCCGGGGACCCAGGAGTTACCGCCCGTCCAGACCTCGACAACAAGACCGAGTCCCCCCAGGCTGAGCAGCAAGAAGACGAGATTGGGATCACTCAATACGCCTAGTAGGCGCTGCCAGAAGCCCATGTTGAGGGTATCGATCGGGGCGCCTGCAGTGCTCACGACCTTCGGGCCGGCGCTGGTGGCGAGGCTGAGTCCGTCCAGCTTCTTGATCACCCCGTCTAGAGTGGAGATCTCGGCGTTGGCGATGCCGAGCCGGACGGCCTCCTCGGCCGAGTAGGCCTGCGCCTTGAATACCGTCGCCTGGAGGGCGAGGACAGGGCGATGGCGCTTGACGGCGATCGAGCGCATCAGCGATGCGACGAACTGAGTCGTCTTCTTGGCCTCGGTCGAGGGCAGGTTCTGGCCCTGCGAGCCGACCACGGCCGCTGCTCCGATGTTGGTCGCGGGTGCCATCGCCAGGAAGGACGAAGCGGCCGCGATGAACGTCCCGGCCGACGCTGCCCCGGCTCCCGAAGGACCCACCCAGACGACCACGGGTACACGCGAGGCAAGTATGTCGCCGACCATCTTCTTCATCGAAGTGATTGAGCCGCCGAGCGTGTCGAGCTGAACGATCAGCACCTGTGCGTTCTTGCTCTCGGCCTGGTGCAGCGCTCCGCTCAGGTAGCGGCTGCCGAGCTCGTCGATCGTCGTCTTGTAGTGAACGACTACCACCGGGCCGCTCTTGGGGGCGGCGCCCGCACTGCGCGAGGGACCGAGCACGAGCCCAGTCACTCCGGCCATCAGGCATATGGCAACGAGCAGGCGGCGAAACGTCACAAGGCGATCCTAGTGATTGTGAGCTGATAACGGCGTTTGGCTGCCCGGAAAGGGTAGCGATCGCCTGGCAAGTCGAGCTACGCCCGCTAGCATCGTGGAGTGGCCGGAATCGAACATCTCGTCGAAGAGCTGGAGCACTCGTTCGAAGAGGCGCAGGAGCGCATGTCCGACCCTGCCGTCTACAACGACCACAAGCAGGCGGCCGAGGCGGGCAGGCGGCTGAAAGAGCTGGAAGGCCCCTTCAAGCTGGCGCAGGAATGGCGCCGCGCGCAGGCCGACCTGGCTGACGCCCGAGGCGATTCCGAGCTGGCGTCGCTGGCCGCGGAATCCGAGCAGGAGCTGGAGCGGCTCGAGCAAGAGCTTCGCCTGGCCCTGGTCGAGCACGACCCGGCCGATTCGAAGGATGTGATCATCGAGATCCGCCAGGGAGTCGGAGGCGACGAGGCCGCGCTCTGGGCCGGCGATGTCATGCGCATGCTCACGCGCTACGCGGAGCGGCGCGGCTTTCGCTGGGAGCAGCTTTCCTCGAGCCTCAGCGAGGCGGGCGGCATCAAGGAGGTGCGCTTCGCGATCAAGGGCGACGGCGCCTACTCCGTCTTCAAGTGGGAGGGCGGCACGCACCGGGTGCAGCGCGTTCCCGCGACCGAGTCGCAGGGCCGCACCCACACCTCCACCGCGACCGTCGCGGTGATGCCCGAGGCCGACGAGGTCGAGGTCGAGCTGGACGATCAGGATCTGAAGATCGACGTGTATCACTCGGGCGGTCCGGGCGGGCAGTCGGTCAACACGACCGACTCGGCGGTGCGCATCACGCACCTTCCCAGCGGCTTCGTCGTCGCGATGCAAGACGAGCGCTCGCAGCTCCAGAACAAGGCCAAGGCGATGCGCATTCTTCGCGCCCTGCTCTACGAACAAGAGCGCGAGCGCCTGCATGCCGAGCAGGCGGCGGCGAGAAAATCGCAGATCGGCTCGGGCGAGCGGGCGGAGAAGATCCGCACCTACAACTATTCGGAGAGTCGCGTCACCGATCACCGCATCAAGCTGACGCTGCACCGGCTCGACCAGATTTTGGATGGCGACCTGAACGAGCTCACCGATGCGCTCTCGGCCGAGGAGCAGCGCCGAGCGCTCGAGACCGCCACGGCGTGAGCGAGGCCGTCACCCTGCGCCGGGCGCTCACCGGGGCGGACGAATACCTCTCCCGCCGCGGTATCGAGCGCGCCCGCTTCGAGGCCGAGCTGATCTTCTCGCAGGCGCTGGGGCTGAGTCGCATTCAGCTCTATATGGATCTGGACCATCCGCTCACGGCGGAGGAACGCGGGCGCGCGCTGGAATCGGTCGAGCGCCGCGGCAAGCGCGAGCCGCTGGCCTACGTACTCGGTGAGTGGGGCTTTCGGCGCCTCACGCTCAAGACCGACGCGCGGGCGCTGGTGCCCCGGCCCGAGACCGAAATCCTGGTCGAGCGGGCGCTGACGCTGATCGAACAGCTCGAACAGCCGCGTGTGCTGGACGCGGGCACCGGCTCGGGCGCAATCGCCCTGGCGATCGCCGACGAGCATCCGGGCGCCCGCGTCGTGGCGCTCGACAGCTCGGCCGAGGCGCTCGACTTGGCGCGCGAGAACGCGGCGGCTTGCGGCCTCGAGATCGAGCTCCGGCAGGGCGATCTGCGCGACGAAGTAGAGGGCGAGTTCGATCTGGTCGTCTCCAACCCGCCGTATGTCCTGCCCGAAGAGATCGAGCTGCTGGAGCCGGAGGTGCGCGACTGGGAGCCGAGAGAAGCGCTGGTTGGAGTGGGAGTGCCGGAAGCAGTAGCTGAGCGCGCGCGCGAGCTGCTCGTGCCGGGCGGCTGGCTGGCGATCGAGCTGGGAGAAGGGCAGCAGGCGGCCTATGCTGCTCTTGTCGGCGACCTCGGCTACGAGGCGGCTACGATCACCAATGACCTGACCGGACGAGAGAGAGTGGTGGTGGCGAGATGGCCGTAGAGGGGTTTCCAACCGATCGCTATTCGGGGCGCGGGCTGATCGTCGGGCGTTCGGCCGACGGAGAGAGCTGGCTGCAGATCTACTGGTTGAGCGGCCGTAGCGAGAACTCGCGCAACCGCGTGCTGGTCGAAGAGGAGGAGCAGATCCGCACCGTCACCGCCGATCGCTCCAAAGAGGTGGACGGCACCTACACGCTCTACACGGCGCTTTGTAGCGTCGAAGGCAACCACATCGTCGGTAACGGCGACCAGGTCACGACCGTGGCCGAGGCGCTCGGTAGCGGCGGCTCCTTCGAGCAGGCGCTCAGGACGCGCTCGGTCGAAAACGACCCGCCGATCTGGACTCCGCGCATCACCGCGATCGTCAAGGACGACGCGGTCCGCTTCTCCAAGATCGGTAAGAACGGCCACGCCTTTTTCGAGGCGGCGCCGCTCGAGCCCGGCAATGGCCTCTGCATGCACACCTACACCGGCAACGGCGATCCGATCCGGCGCTTTCGCGGCGATCCTTACCGGGTGCGTCTCGAGGGCGGCCCCGAGGAGCTGGCGAAGTCGAGCTGGGAGCGGCTCGATTCGATCCTCAGGGTGGCGCTCGTGGTCAAGGAGATCGGCGCCGACGGCTCCTTCCGGCACGTGATCGTCAACCGGCTGCCCGTTCCGCGCTGAACGGGCGAGTCATGAGCGCCGGCTCGGACGCGGTCGCAGTGCTCGAGGCCGGCGGCCTGGTCGTACTTCCCACCGACACCGTCTACGGGCTTTGCGCCGATCCGCGCAGCGCGGCGGCTGTCGCCCGCATCAACGAGCTGAAGGGCAGGACGAAGCAGCCGATCGCGCTGGTCGCTGCCTCGCCGCCGGCCCTGGTCGAGTGCGTTCGCGAGCTGGCCGGACGCTGGCAGAGGCTGCTCGAGGCGCTCCTTCCCGGGCCCTACACGCTCGTGCTTCCCAATCCGGAGCGGCGCCTTGCCTGGCTCTCGCCCGGGCGCGAGGTGACGATCGGCGTCCGCGTGCCCGAGCTGCCGCGGCAGGCGCGAGAGCTGCTCGAGCAATTCGGCGCCGTCGCCGCGACCAGCGCCAATCGTCACGGCGAGCCCGACCCGAGGACGATTGAGCAGATTCCCGTAGAGATCCGCACTGCGGCGGGCGCGCTGCTCGACGCCGGCGGGCTGCCGGGCACGCCTTCGACGGTGATCGATTTCAGCGGAGCGGAGCCGGTTGTGCTGCGCCTGGGCGCCGGGGATCCCGAACGGGCGCTGGAGCTGGCCCGAACTACCTGATCGCCTCGCGTTCTTCCTGCGACGCTAACGGAACCAGTTAGCGCGGAAAGCGCCGCTCGCCGCTCAGGCGCAGCTCGCCGCCGTGCCAGATGTACGTCTCTACGCTGATCTCGCCTTCGTCGAAGCCGTAGAGCTGGAGCCCGTGCGCCTCGCCCTGCCGGCGCTGCCTGGGGCGGCCGAAGCCCGGCGTCGTTGCAACGACCAGGGCTCGCTTGCCGGCGCCGACATCGAATTCGTGCCGCTCGATCGCCGAGCCCTGATGGATGTGTCCCGAGGCGATCAGGTCGACGCCGCCTTCGGCGAGCAGTCGGAGGGCGCGGCGCCTGCCCGAGAGCGGGCGCTTGCGCGCTCGCCAGGGCGCGCAGGTGAGGTGATGGTGTAGGAAGACGAGCCGGTAGACCTCGGGCGGAGTCTCGGCCAGCAGGCGGGCGGTTCGCTCGAGTGAGGAACGACGCAGCTTCCCCGACTGCTGGCGACCGGGGCGGGCGGAGTTGAGCCCGACCACGAGCAGCCGCTCGGAGCGGTGAATCGGCTCGGTCGTCGCCCACTGGCGCTCGAACTCGCGCCAGGGATGGCTGAAGCGACCCGGGAAGGTGTAGGGGAGATCGTGATTGCCCGGGACGGCTACGACCTCCGGCCCGAGCGAGCGCAGCAGCGCCGCCGCCTGTTCGATCTGTCCGCGGCGACCGCGGTTGGCCAGATCGCCGCTGACCACGATCAGCTCGGGGGCCGCGCGCTCGATCAACTGCTCGAGCCCGGGGCCGCCGATCTCGCCGCCCTTCGAGCCGAGGTGTAGATCGGACAGATGTAGAACGCGCACTAGCACCTCCGCGGCACCCTATACACTGCCGCATATGGCCGACGAATCAGCTGAATCAGCCGAAGTCTTCGACGATCTCTACCTTGGTCTTCGCGCCGGCGGCGCGGCGCGCAAGCTGCGCCGAGGCGAGGAACTGACGCCCGAGGAACAGGAAGCGCTCAGCCGCTGGCAGCGGCTCTCGACTGTTCGCAAGGTGATCGCCATCGGTTCGTTCTCGGTCGGCACGTTCGGGCTCGGCTTCGCGGCCGGCGGCGTGCTCTTCGGCCGGCGCAAGAAGAGGTAGCGCCGCAGGTAATCACGGGCTCGACGCGAACGCACAGGCTGTGCGTCTCTCTTCACACGAGCAGGTGTTACTGGAGACACGCCAGCACGGAATCGTGCTCGGCGGCAGCGTCGCCAAGGCGCTCATCTTGGCCTGCGTAGGCGCGGCCTTGCTTGTGCTCGACTGGCCCTGGTCGGCGGGAGGCGTCGGCGCCATGGTGCTGGCGGCGCTCGTGGCGCTGCGCGCCGCCTGGCGCTGGGACCGCACCAAGATCGTTCTCACCAGCGAGCGGCTCAGCGTCGCGACCGGCGTGCTCGGGCGGCGGACGGCGAGCGTGAACCTGTCGAGCCTCGGGGCGCTGGAGATCGAGCAGACTGTCTGGGGGCGCCTGCTTCGCTACGGCACGCTGATCGCCGGCGAGCTGGAGATCGACTACGTACCCGATCCGGCCGAGCTACAGGAGCTGATCACGGAGCTGACGGAGTCGCGGCAAGCGGCCTAGTTGCCGGGCGGTCGTACTGCGCCGTCGGCGTGCTCGCAACGATTCTCTCTTCGCCCGCCACCGAGCCACCCGCCCGCGGGGTCGCTAAAAAGTACCGTCCGCTCTCAGCGATTAGTAACGCCGTCTCGGGCCAATTCGGTCGCGAGTTCGTGTCGGACCTAAACCCGAGACCATGCTGTACACCCTCTTGCCGGATTCGGGCTTTCGAGCGGGGGGAAAGCGTCCTGTTCGCACGTCCGCTACGGAGTTGATACTCTCCGCGTACGAACAAGTGTTCGTCTTCAGGCGCGGGGCTAGACTGGAATTGAGATGGCAAGAGAGAAGACCGGCGAAGAGCTAATCGTTCACGGAGCCAAGGAGCACAACCTCAAGGACGTCACGCTCCGGCTGCCGCGCTACAAGCTGATCTGCATCACCGGCCTGTCCGGCTCGGGCAAGTCGTCGCTGGCCTTCGACACCATCTACGCGGAGGGCCAGCGTCGCTACGTCGAGTCGCTCTCGGCCTACGCGCGCCAGTTCCTACAGATGATGCAGAAGCCGGACGTGGAGTCGATCGAGGGCCTCTCGCCGGCGATCTCGATCGACCAGAGAACCACCTCGCGCAACCCGCGCTCGACGGTCGGAACGGTGACCGAGATCTACGACTACCTGCGCCTGCTCTATGCGCGTGTCGGCAAGCCGCATTGCCCGGTCTGCGGCCGCCCGATCGCCGGTCAGTCGATCGACACCATCGTCGACCAGGTCTTGCGCCTGCCCGAGGGGACGCGCTTCACGGTCAACGCGCCCGTGGCGCGCGATCGCAAGGGCGAGTTCAAGGATCTGCTCGAGCACCTGCGCAGCGAGGGCTTCACGCGTGTGAAGGTCGACGGCGCCGAGCGCCTGCTCGAGGAGCCGATCGAGCTGGACAAGAAGTTCAAGCACACGCTCGAGGTGGTGGTCGATCGGCTCGCGATGCGGCCCGAGTTGCGCACGCGCCTGACCCAGTCGATCGAGACGGCGGCCGGGCTCGCCGACGGGCTGGTCACGATCGACGTGCTGGGTGGCGAGCCGATGACCTTCTCCGAGAATCTGCTCTGCCCCGAGCACGGCATCGGCCTGCCCGAGCTCGAGCCGCGCGTCTTCTCCTTCAACTCGCCGCACGGCGCCTGTCCGCGCTGCACCGGCCTGGGCTCGCAGCAGGAGATCGATCCGGAGCTGGTAGTTCCCGATCCCACGCTTTCGATCAGCGAAGGGGCGGTCGCGCCCTGGCCGGTCGGTCACAACGGTTACTACGAGGGCATCATCCAGGGCCTCGCCGAGCACTACTCGATCGATCTCGAGACGCCCTGGGAGGAGCTCTCCGAACGCGAGCGCAGCCTGGTTCTGGACGGCACCAAGGGCGAGCGTATCCACGTCAGCTATCGCAGCCGGATGGGCTTCCGGCGTGCCTACTCGACCTCCTTCGAGGGCGTCCTCAACAACCTCGCCCGGCGCTACCGCGAGACCGACTCCGAGACCTCGCGCGAGAAGATCGAGGAGTTCATGAGCCTCAGGCCGTGCCCAGTCTGCCACGGCGCCCGGCTGAAGCCCGAGGTGCTGGCCGTGACGATCTGTGGCGAGAACATCCACCACTTCACGGGGATGTCGGTCACGCGGGCGCGCGTCTTCCTGGACGGGCTTGAGCTATCCGAGACCGAGCACCTGATCGGCGAGCGCATCATCCGCGAGCTGAAGGCGCGGCTCACGTTTCTCGACGACGTCGGCGTCGGCTACCTGCAGCTCGATCGCGCCTCGGCGACCCTGTCGGGCGGAGAGGCGCAGCGGCTGCGCCTGGCCACCCAGATCGGCTCGCAGCTGGTCGGCGTGCTCTACATCCTCGACGAGCCCTCGATCGGGCTGCATCAGCGCGACAACGGGCGCCTGATCGTCACGCTCGAGCGCCTGCGCGACATCGGCAACACGGTGATCGTGGTCGAGCACGACGAGCAGATGATGCGCTCGGCCGACTGGATCGTGGACATGGGCCCCGGCGCCGGCGAGCACGGGGGTGAGGTCGTGGCCGAGGGGCCGGCGGATCTGATTTCTGAGACGCCCGGCTCGGTCACCGGCGACTTCCTCTCCCATCGTCGCTCGATCGCGGTGCCCGAGCGGAGAATCGAGGAGCGCGGCTCGTTCAAGGTGCTCGGCGCGCGCCAGCACAATCTGAAGGGAATCGACGTCGAGTTTCCACTCGGGAAGTTCGTCTGCGTGACCGGCGTCTCGGGCTCCGGCAAGTCCACGCTCGTCAACGAGATCATCTATAAGGCGCTGGCCAACCGCTTGCAGCGGGCGCGGGTCAAGCCCGGTGCGCACGACGACATCGAGGGTATCGAGGCCTTCGACAAGGTCATCGACATCGACCAGGCGCCGATCGGGCGCACGCCTCGCTCCAACCCGGCCACTTACACCGATCTTTTCACTCACATTCGCGAGCTGTATTCGCTCACGCCCGAGTCGAAGGTGCGCGGCTACCGGCCCGGGCGCTTCTCCTTCAACGTGCGCGGCGGCCGCTGCGAGACCTGCCGCGGCGACGGCCAGATCAAGATCGAGATGCACTTCCTGCCCGACGTCTACGTGCCCTGCGAGACCTGCCACGGTCGCCGCTACAACCGGGAGACCTTGGAGGTGCATTTCAAGGGCAAATCGATTGCCGACGTGCTGGAGATGTCGGTCGAGGAGGCGCTGCAGTTCTTCGTCAAGATCCCGAAGATCCGCCGCCGCCTGCAGACACTGCACGACGTCGGGCTCGACTACGTCAAGCTTGGCCAGCCGGCGACGACGCTCTCGGGCGGCGAGGCGCAGCGCGTCAAGCTGGCCGCCGAGTTGTCGAAGATCGCCACCGGGCGCACGCTCTACATCCTCGACGAGCCGACCACGGGCCTGCACTTCGCCGATATCCAGAAGCTGCTCGAGGTGCTGCAGCGCCTCGCCGACGCCGGCAACACAGTGGTCGTGATCGAGCACAACCTGGACGTGATCAAGCAGGCCGACTGGATCATCGATCTCGGTCCCGAAGGCGGCGAGGAGGGCGGAGAAGTGCTCGCCGTCGGCACGCCTGAGCAGGTGGCAGGTATCGAGACGAGTCACACCGGGCGCTACCTGCGCGAAGTGCTGCCGAGTTCGGTCGCCGCCGCCTAGGAGAGATCGCGCCCATCCCGCGGAGCCACCGCGGCAAAGTCGGATCGGTGCTTACGCTCTGGCGTCGGAATTGGCCAACGCCGTTCGACGAGAGATACTGGGCGGGTTCAATCAACCGCTTCGGGAGGAGGCCATGCTCACGTTTCCGCTCGCCGTCGTAACCGTCCCGTTCTTTCACGGCAAGCCGATCAATATCTGGTTCGGCTTGGTGCTCGCAGTGATGATCTCTTTCCAGCTCTTGACGGGCCTGCGCGTGATCAAGGTGCCAAATCGCGTCCACCGCTATAACGGCATCGGAATCTTCGTCCTGGCCGCGGCGCACGGCGTGATCGGATTCATGGTCTGGTTCGAGGGCTGGATTTACTAGGACCTGCGGAAAAGGATTCGCGGCGTTGGGAAGCGTGCGTTCTCCGAGTTGCGGAAACACCGCTAGCCGTCCGGCACGTCGCCGGTTCCTAACGGCGGTTCTAGAGAAGGCCGACCGCGCTGGGCGAGTGTTCGGGAATGTCCCCTGGCGATGAGAGACTTGTCGCTGTGCCGGAGGCATTAACACACGCCGGTGAGTCTGTTTACCGGCCTTAGTGCCGCTGCGCGGTTTTGGTGGAGTGATCCGCGCATGGCGATGGATGCGCGGATGAAGATTGGCGATGAATTGATCTTTTCCAGAGCAATGTTCATGCAACTCCGGCGCGACGCCTTCGCCAGGCCGGAAGCGCTCGCCAGAGTCGCCCTACGAGGATCGTCGCGACGATCCAAAGGATGTAGAAGAGAGGTGTGAAGCCGCCTCCGTTCCACGTTCCGTGGCCGTTGATGAACGTGTAGGTGACGGTGCTCTGCAGATGCGAGATGCCACCCCAGGTGTACGTGCCGGTGGCGGCGGGGCGGGCGGCGATGATCCCGTTCGCGAAGCCGTTCGCTGCGCCGGCGAAGAACGAGGTGGCAAGTAAGGGAACGGTGACGAAGAAGAGGCCCGCTGCCATCCAGGAGTGACGGGGCCTCGATCCAAACGCGGCCGAGAGGTACTCGTTCGCGAGTTCGGCGCTGCCGCCGAGGTTGCGTAGCGCCTGGGTTGTGCCGACATCGCGGGCGCCGGCGAGGAGATTCTGACGCACCTCCCGGCGGGTCTCGATGCGGGTTCGGCGCGGCAGGTCGTAGAGGCGCTGGTCGAGCGTCCAGACGACGCGCTCGATACGCAGTCGGTCGAACCAGGTAACGGTGTGCTGCATGTCAGGCTCCTTCCTGGGGCTCCGCGGGGAGGCGACGAGCAAGCTGCGCGCCGACAACAGCGGCGAGGGACATCCAGTCGGCGGTCCCCGCGGTGAGGGCGTCGCGGCCGGCGACGGTCGGTCGGTAGTACTTGCGGGCTGGGCCGGCGTTCGACGCGACAAGCCGCGCGCTGACGCGGCCCTCTCGCTCGAGCCGGGCTAGGGCCGG
The DNA here is from genome assembly GCA_017882615.1 of Thermoleophilia bacterium. Classification (GTDB taxonomy): domain Bacteria; phylum Actinomycetota; class Thermoleophilia; order Gaiellales; family Gaiellaceae; genus Fen-549. The sequence continues at coordinate 22,439 of JADGPD010000008.1, read as the reverse complement.
GTAGACCGTGCCTTCGAGGATCTCGGTCAGCCCGACCTGGTGCAGGCGCTGGACGAGCTCGTATCCGTACGACTCACGTTCGGAGATCAGATGCAGCAATAAAAGGGATAGGACACCTTTCAGCAGCTGAGAATCATGTTCCGAGCTCATAGAGCTATGTTATGTATACTACTATTCTATGTCAAGTAGTTGGCGCGACTCGAATAGAGATCCGCCGACGAGAGTCCGACGTCCACTTCTGCCAATGAAGGATGGGCGCGGGAGCCGATCGCGCTCGGCTGGGCGAGCGTGCTACCCCCTGAGCACCGAGCGCCTATCGAGCGCTTTCCGAGCAGACGGCGATGGAAAGCGGCGATCGCACGGACAGGAGTGCTCGACTTCGATCGCGCCGGGTCCGGGTTGGTGCGGCGGTTAAGCGGGAAAACGCGCCGCTAGACGACGCTCTCGAATCTGGAGGAGGAGCAATGAGCAAATTCACTCCCTGTTTGTGGTTCGACACCGCAGGCGAAGAGGCGGCGAAGTTCTACACGTCGGTTTTCCCGAACTCGAGGATCGTGGACGTCGTTCGCTTCGGCGCGGCCGGGCCACGGCCCGAGGGGACGGTGATGACCGTCAGCTTCGAGCTGGACGGGCAATGGTTCCTCGCCTTGAATGGCGGGCCGGAGTTCACGTTCAGCGAGGCGATCTCGTTCCAAGTGAGCTGCGCGACCCAGGACGAGGTCGACGCGTACTGGAACACGCTCTCTGCCGGCGGAGAAGAGGGGCAGTGTGGATGGCTGAAAGACAGGTTCGGAGTATCGTGGCAGATCGTTCCGGCTGTCTTGCCCGAGTTGCTCGGCGATCCTGACCCGGAGAGATCGGCGCGGGTCACGCGGGCGCTCCTGACGATGAAGAAGATCGAGATCGACGTTCTCGAGCGCGCGGCGTCGCAGGTTTAGGTCGCTGACTACTCGTTGACCGGCGATCGACTTTCGAGCGCTGCCTCGAACTCGGCTCGCTCACTCTCGTCCATCGAGTAGGAGTGCTCGTCGTCGGGGAAGACGCCGCTGCGCACCTCTTCCGCGTAGGCGGCGAGCGCGCCCTTGATCTCGCCCGAGAGGTTGGCGTAGCGCTTGACGAAGCGCGGCAGGTGGCCCTCGGTCAGGCCGAGCAGGTCGTGGTAGACGAGCACCTGGCCGTCGCAGCCCGCTCCGGCGCCGATGCCGAAGGTCGGAATCTCGAGTAGCTCGGTCACCCGCGAGGCGACCGCGGAGGGCACCGCCTCGAGTACGAGCGAGAAGCAGCCGGCTTGCTGCAGCTCGAGTGCCTGATTGACCAGCTCGAGCGCGCGCTCGGCCGTCTTGCCCTGGGTCTTGAAGCCGCCGAGCATGGTCGCCGACTGCGGCGTCAGGCCGATGTGGCCCATCACCGGGATGCCGGCTTGGACGATGGCGCGGGCGCGCGAGACCGAGGTGCCGGCCCCTTCGAGCTTGACCACGTCGGCGCCGCCTTCCTTGACGAAGCGGATCGCGGTCGAGACGGCCTCCTCGTCGGACACCTGGTAGGAGCCGAAGGGCAGGTCGCCGACGATGACCGGGCGCCGCGCGGCTCGGGCGACCGTGCGCGTGAGGAAGAGCATCTCCTCGACGGTCACCGGCACGGTGGTGGACTCGTGCCCGAGCACGACCATCGCGGCCGTGTCGCCGACGAGCAGGATGTCGATGCCGGCGTCCTCGGCAAAGCGGGCGCCCGGCGCGTCGTAGGCGGTGACCATCACGATCTTCTCGCCTCGGCTCTTCATCGCGGCGAGCTCGGGCAGCCCGAGCTTTCCTGGAGGAGGAGTGCTCATCTCTTGCTTCCTTTCAGCGATACGTTGTCGATCAAGCGAGTCTTTCCGACCTGCACCGCGGCCAGCAGGCGCGGCCCGTCGTAGTCGGCTACGGCGACGTACTGCGTCTTCAGGCCGGGCTCCTCGTCGAGCGCGGCGCGCGCTACCACGACCGGGTCGCCGCCGTCTCGTCCGGCTTCGGCGCCGCGAGCCAGCGCGCGGGGCAGCGCCAGTGCGATCCGGCGCTCGGCGGGAGAGAGGTGGCTGTTACGCGAGGAGAGCGCCAGACCGTCTTCGTCGCGGACGGTCTCGATCGCCCGGATCTCCAGCTCCAGATCGAGATCGCGCACGAGCAGCTCGATCACGGCCAGCTGCTGAGCGTCCTTGGCGCCGAAGTAGGCGACGTTCGGGCGGACGATGTTGAACAGCTTGAGGCAGATCGTCGCGACGCCGCGGAAATGGGTGGGCCTGATCACGCCCTCGAGCTCCAGCGCGAGCCTTTCCGGCTCGACCCAGGTCTCGAAGCCCCGCGGATATATCTCCTCGGGCGCGGGCGCGAACAGGAAGTCGACGCCTTCGGTCTGCGCCAGCTCTCGGTCGCGCGCGTCGTTACGCGGGTAGCGCTCGAGATCCTCGCCCTGGCCGAACTGAGTCGGGTTGACGAACAGGCTGCAGACGACGGTGTTGCATTCCCGGCGGGCGGCGCGGAGCAGGCTCAAGTGCCCTTCGTGAAAGGCGCCCATTGTCGGCACCAGCCCGATGCGGCCGCCGCGGAGTGGTTCGAGCAGAGCCCTAAGCTCGCTCTTCGTGCGCACGATCTTCACGCCCGCTCGCTTCTCGTCGATTGACTCATACCCTTGCTCCAGTTCCAATTTGGATACCGGGCTTCCTTGGCTCAGTCTAGTCCGAGCAAGCGCGTCGCGGCCAACGCCATCCCGAGGCCCGTGATGTTGTCTGAGAGATTGCCCGCAAAGTGGGCGAGCCCTGCAGGGTCATTCCCGTGTTCGAGAATGGATACGGATTCGGCACGAGATCTCGCATTCCGCGTCTCGAAAAGACGCTACCTTCGAACGACCCCGCGGGCGGGTGGCTCGGTGGCGGGCGAAGAGAGAAGTGCCCTGTGAACGGCCGCCTGGCTCATCAAAGTCCGTTCCACTCGGATTCACAGCGAGGCGTCGGCCTGGGGTCGGCAGCGCCGTCTGAGAGCCTGCCCCGGCAGGCACGCACACCCGGTGCGGCCGATTCGCGGCGCGAGAGCCCCGCCGAACCGCTCACCGCACAACCAGTGCGCCTTCGTGGTTCGTCCTGCCTCTGGCATCCGCGCCTCGACCGCCTCGGCCGGCCTACCTACCGGGGCAGGCTCTACACTCCAAGAGATGCCGATCTACGAATACGTCTGCATGAAATGCGAGCACCACTTCGAGGAGCTCGTCCACGGGGACGAAGCGCCCGCCTGCCCATCCTGTGCGGCCAAGAAAGTGATCCGCAAGTACTCGAGCTTCGCCACCGTTGGCGGCCCGAGCAAGTCTTGCGGTAGCTGCGCCGGCGGTAACTGCGGTGGATGCGGTGGCCACTAGCGAGACTCGCAGAGCCGAGCTCGTGTCGCTTTTCAACGCTGTCTCTTCCTGCACCGCCTGTCCGCTGGCCGAGACGCGTACCAAGGTCGTCTTCGGCGCCGGAAACGCGGACGCCGAGCTGATGTTCGTGGGCGAGGCGCCCGGCTTCCACGAGGACCAGCAGGGCGTTCCGTTCGTCGGCGCGGCGGGCAAGCTGCTCGAGGGCCTGCTCGGCGAGATCGGCCTCGGCAGGGAAGACGTCTTCATCGGCAACGTGCTCAAGTGCCGTCCGCCCGGGAACCGCGACCCGCAGCTGGACGAGATAGAGGCCTGCCAGAGTCATCTCTTTCGCCAGATCGAGCTGATTCAGCCGCGCATCGTGGCGACACTCGGCAACTTCGCCACCAAGCTCCTCTCCGGCAACCCGGCCGGGATCACCCGTGTGCATGGCGTAGAGCAGAGCGTCCGGCTAGGGAACAGCGAGGTGCTTCTCTACCCGATCTACCATCCGGCGGCGGCGCTCTATACGCGCGCCATGCTGGGAGTGCTCGAAGAGGATTTCGCGCGCCTGCCGCAGCTGCTCGGGCGCGAGCCGGCGCCCGTCCCGTCCGAGCCCGTCTCTGCGGCGACTGGCGCGATGCCGGTTGCGGCGGAACTCGAAGCCCAGCTCGACCTCTTCTGAGCTCGGCTGGCGTCACCGACCGTCAGGTCGAGGAGGAGACGTCTCGCTAGCCTTCGTGAATGGAGTTCGTGAGTGGTTCCGTCGAAGAGACCGAGCGCATCGCCGGCGAGCTGGCCGAGACGCTCGTGCCGGGCGATGTCGTCACGGTCGCCGGGGAGCTCGGCGCCGGCAAGACGACTTTCGTGCGCGGCGCCTGTCGCGCGCTCGGCGTCGAAGGGCCGGTGACGAGTCCGACCTACACGATCGGACATCGCTACACGGGGCGCTTGACCGTCTCTCATCTCGATCTCTATCGCTTCAACACAGTCTCGGCGGCGGAGTGGGGAGACCTCGAGCCCTACTTCTCCGACGCGGCGGTTTTCGTGGAGTGGCCCGAGGCCGGCGCCGGCGCGCTGCCGCCGCCGCGGGCCGAAGTCTCGATCGAGCACGACGGCGCCAGCCGCAGGCGCATTACCATCGACAGCTCCGACGCAACCCTGCTCGCCGGTCTCGATCGTGCTGACGCTCGCCCTTGATACCGCCACTCCCCGCTCGAGCTGCGCTCTGCTCGAGGGTGAGAAGCTCCTCGGCGAGCGCGAGACGAAAGCCGTTTCGGTGCTCGCCGCGGCGGACGCGCTCCTCGCCGAAGCCGGCTTCTCGCCTGCCGATCTCGAGCGGATCGTCTGCGGGACCGGGCCGGGCAGCTTCACCGGAATCCGCATCGGCCTCGCCGCGGCGCGCGGCCTTGCTCTGACGCTCGCCCTTCCGCTGGCCGGCGTCTCGACGCTTAACGCTCTGCGGGAAGGGGCGCCCGGCTCCCTGCCCGTGATCGACGGCAGCCGCAAGGAGATCTTCACGCTGATCGAAGGCCGGCCTTTCGTGACCAGGCCCGAGCAGCTCGCGCCGGCGCCGGGAACGCTCTGCGTCGGTGACGGCGCCGTTCGCTACCGCGCCCTGCTCGAGGCGGCGGGCGCCGAGGTTCCTCCCGACGCCAGCGAGCTGCACCTGGTCAGGGCTCGCTTCCATGCTCGCCTGGCTACCGACTTCGGGCCGGCGGAGCTGGTGGAGCCGCTCTACCTGCGCATTCCCGACGCCGAGAAGGCGCTGGAGCGATGACGAGCGTAAAGGATCGAGAGGCGCTCTGGCGACCCGAGATCGCTCCGCTTCAGTTCGTCGATCTCGACCGGGTCGAGCAGATCGAGAAGGAGTGCTACGGGCTGCCCTGGTCGCGCGCCATGTTCGCCGGCGAGCTGATCAAGTCGAGCTCGATCTGCCTCGGCGCCTTCCGGCTGGAGCGGGTGATCGGCTACCTGATCGTCTCGCTCTTCGTGGACGACTGGCACATCATGAACCTCGCCGTCGATCCGGCCTGGCGGCGGCGCGGCGTGGCCGGCCGGCTGCTGAACGATTTTCTCGCACGCAGCGCGGGCGGTCGCGAGCGCGGCTACACGCTCGAGGTGCGCAAGTCGAACGAGGCTGCGATTCGGCTCTACGAGCAGTTTGGTTTCAACGCACGCGGGATTCGGCGCGGCTACTACCTGGACGATCAGGAAGACGCGCTGATCATGTGGCGAGCAAACTCTCCCGACCCGGCGGGAAGCGAAGAGTGAGGGCGCCGAGACCGTGATCCTGGCGATCGAGACCTCCTGTGACGAGACCGCGGCGGCGCTGATCGACGACGCCGGCCGCCTGCACGCCAACGTCGTCTCCTCCCAGGCCGAGCTGCACGCGCGCTTTGGCGGCGTCGTGCCGGAGGTCGCCTCGCGGCGGCATCTGGAGCTGATCTGCCCGGTAGTGCAGAGCGCGCTCGACGAGGCGAAGCTGACCTTCGACCAGCTGGACCGGGTCGCGGTCACGCAGGGGCCCGGCCTGATCGGGGCCCTGCTCGTGGGTATCTCGGCCGCCAAGGCGATCGCCTGGGGCAAGGGGTTGCCGCTGGTTCCGGTCGATCATCTGCTCGGGCACGTGGCTGCGCTCTATCTCGAGCCGGTCGGGCTCGATCCTCCCTTCCTCTGCCTGCTCACGAGCGGCGGCCACACGCTGCTCCTGGATGTGCAGGAGCACACCACCTTCCGGCTGCTCGGCACGACGCTGGACGACGCGGCGGGGGAGGCTTTCGACAAAGGGGCGCGCCTGCTCGGGCTCGGCTATCCGGGCGGCGCCGCGCTCGACATGCTGGCGCGGAAGGGCGATTCCGGCGCCTACTCGTTCCCGGTCGCCCGCCTGGACGGCCTCGACTTCTCCTTCTCGGGTCTCAAGACCGCTCTGCTCTACGCGGTGCGCGGGCTCGATTCCGCCGAGCTGGAACGCAGGCGCGCGGATCTGGCCGCTTCCTACCAGCACGCGATCGTGCGAGCACTGGTGGAGCGGACGCTGCAGGCGGCCGAGAAGATCGGCGCCCGGCAGATCGCCGTCGCGGGCGGGGTGGCCGCCAACTCCGAGCTGCGAAGGGCGCTTGCCGGTGCGGCACTGGCACCGGTCGAGCTCTGTACCGACAACGCGGCGATGATCGCTTCGGCCGCGCGTTACCTGAAGCCTCTTATGCCGCCCGGCTATCTTGGTCTCGATGCCTACGCCTCCCGGCAGCTTGCGTAAGTTCTCGCGCCTCGCGCTCGTGGTGCTCTTTTTCGCGGGCGCGATCGCGCTTGGCCTGGCGTTGCGAGGAGGGGGCGGCGATGACCGGACGGCGGCAGGCGACTGGGCCGGTCTGGTCGGGTCGCCGCGCTCGAGCGTCTCGGTCGGGGAGCGCGTGATCGTCGTGCTTCGCGCCGAGTCGCTGGCCGACCACGTCGCGGCCGCCGGCGGACTGGCAAGCGACGAGGAGGAGCGCGCCTGGAATGCCCAGGCCGTCACCGACCAGAAGTCGATCATCGCCAAGCTCGCTTTACGCGGCGCCTCGATCGAGCCCGAGTTCAGCTTCACCCGCGTCGTCAACGGCTTCTCGGCCGCACTCGACGCCGGCACGATCGCCGTGCTCGAGCGCTCGTCCGAGGTGCGCGCCGTCTACCCGGTCCGCGTCACCTATCCCACCTCGCTCGACGCCCAGTCGCTCGGTAATCCGCCCGCGCTGACCAGGGGATATCACAGCGAGGTGGCCCTTCCGCCCTACGACGGCCGCGGCGTGACGATCGCTCTGCTCGACACGGGCGTCGACCGGCTACACGAGTACCTGCGCGGCCATGTTCAGCCCGGGCTGGACGTGGTCGGCGGCGATCCCGAGGCTGACGCCGCGCCCAACCCCGACGACCGCACCCAACTCGAGCGCCACGGAACGCAGCTGGCCGGGATCATCGTCGGTCCGGCGGCTTTCGGCGGCGTTGCGCCGGGCGCCTCTGTCTTTCCCATCCGCGTGGCGGGCTGGCAGCGCGATACGAGCGGCGCCTTTCAGGTTTACGGGCGCACAGATCAGCTCATCGCCGGACTCGAGCGCGCAGTCGATCCCAACGGCGACGGCGACGCGCACGACGCCGCGCGCATCGCTCTGATCGGCGTCTCGGCGCCGCTCGCGGGCTTCGGCGACGGGCCCGAGGCACGAGCGGTATCGGGCGCCGCGGCGCTCGACATGCTCGTCGTCGCGCCGGCCGGAAACGACGGAGGCTCCGGGCAGGTGCAAGGCTCGATCGGCAGCCCTGGCGGCGCCTCGGACGCCCTTACCGTCGGTGCGCTCGACCTGCGCCAGACGAGCGAGAGAGTGCGCGTCGTCATCCGTAGCGGGCTCGATGTTCTCTACTCGGGCGCGGTGTCGCTGGGAGGCTCGGCGGCGCCGAAGACGGCTTTGACCCGGTTGCTCGGCCGTCCGCTGGCGGTCGCGCGGGCGGCCGAGGAGTTGCAGCCGGCGCCAGCGCTGAGCCGCTTCTTCAACACGAAGGGCTACAGCCTCGTGGCCGGCAGGGCGGCGCTCGTACCCGCCGGCGACGATCCCCGGAGCGGCGCTCTCAACGCCGGGCTCGCGGGCGCCTCGGCGGTGGTTCTCTACGGCACCTCGCTGCCGAGCGGAGCGCTCGGCCTGGACGAGAACATCACCGTGCCGGTGGTCAGCATCCCCGGACGCATCGGTAGAGAAGCGAGCGTCAGGTTGAGCCGGGGAGAGAAGGTCGAGGTCTCGATCGGCAAGCCCTTCGCCGTTACCAACTCCGATAACGGCAAGATCGCCGCTTTCTCTTCGCGAGGCCTCTCCTTCAGCGGTGAGATCAAGCCAAACCTGGTTGCTCCGGGCGTCGGGATCGCCAGCGCCGATGCCGGCACGACCGCTAGCGGCTATCCGGCCTTCGCCACCGTCAGCGGCACGAGCGCATCGGCCGCGGTGGTCGCGGGCGCCGCGGCGCTGCTCACGCAGGCTCGCCCCGACCTGAGCGAGAGTGAGCTTCGCTCGTCGCTCGCGGCAAGCGCGAGCCGCCTCGGGGAACTCTCGCTCACGTCCCAGGGCATGGGCGCACTCGATCTGGCGGCGGCCGCCCGCGCCTCTGTTGCGTCGACATCGCCATCGCTCATGTTCCCGCTCATGCGCGGCGCGCGGAGGCAGGCGACGCTCGAGTTCGGTCTGCGCAATCTCGGCGCCGGCAAGCTCGTGGCCGCGCTGAGCGTCGGCCGTGAGGGCAACCCCGATTGGGTGCGGGTGCGGATCTCGCCGGGTCGCCTGCTCATCCGGGGCGGGCACAGCAGGCAGGTCAAGTTGCGGGTTGACCTGGTTGGAGAGAATCGTGGCTCGAGCGCGCAAGGAACCGTCACGGTTCTGCTCTCGGACCGTACGCTGCTTCGCATCCCCTGGTCGGTTCGCTACGCGTCGGGCCCCGGCGATCTGATCTCCTCGGCCAGTCTCTCGCGTCGCTCGGTCAGCGCCTCGGACAGCGCCTCCGAGGTGCTCACGCTTGGGCTCGGCCGGGTGAGCGGGCTCTTCGAGCGCCGGATCGAGCCGGCGACCAAGGTCGAGGTGGCGCTCTGGAACGGTGCGGGCCGCTACCTGGGCGTGCTGGCGAGGATGAGGGACGTTCTCCCGGGTCACTACGTCTTCGGGCTCACCGGTCGCAGCCCGGCTGGAGCGGCGCTTGCGCCCGGTCCCTACCGCCTGCGCATCACGGCCTTCCCCAGTGGCGGCGGCAAGGTCTCGGTTCGCTCGCTTCGCTTCACGATCAAGCCGGCGCCGAAGAGCACGAGCGCGACGACGACCACCGCTACGGCTCCAGCCAAGACCACCGCCACGACAACCAAGAGTGGAACGGGAAAGACGCTGAAGCGATGAGCCTCGGCGAGACGCTGGGTTACTGCGGCCTGTATTGCGGCGGTTGCGGCGCTTTCCAGGCCACGGCAGCCGGCGGGGGCATCGAATACGAGCTCGGCTCGGTCTCGAGAAGTGGTCGGCGGAGCAGAACCGGAAGTGGATCTGCGCGGCCTGCGGCCACGAATACGACTGGTTTTCGCGGCTTTGCCCGGGGTGCGGCGCCGTTGTCGGCGAGGGTTGAGTATCGATTTCGCTACCTGCGCGACACCCCTTGCGGCGCTGCTAGCGTTGCGCCCTCGCGATCGCGATTCGTTTAGGGGGGTTTCATAAAGTTGGCTGAGCGACTGAGGATGAGTGTTGCAACGCGGCTGAGCCGGTATCTGCAGGTGGCGAGGCGAGCGAAAAAAAACGGCGCCGCGAGCATCTCGTCCTACGAGATCGCCGCCTACACGGGTGTGAACGCGACTCAGGTCCGACGCGATCTCTCCTCTTTCGGCAGGTTCGGTAAGCGAGGCTCGGGTTACGAGACGGATCTTCTCTGCGAACGGCTTCGCGCCATCCTCGGCGCCGACGAGAGCAAGTCGGTGGTGATCGTGGGCGCCGGCCGGGTTGGCGAGGCCCTGCTCTCCTCTCAGCTCTCCGATACGCAAGGGCTCGAGGTCGTGGGCATCTTCGACATCGACGCGAGCAAGATCGGGAAGCGAATCGGGTCGCTGAGCGTCAGCCCGCTCGGCGATCTCAAGCAGCAGGTGAAGCGCCACAGCGCCAGCGGAGGCGTGATCGCCGTACCGGCGCAGGACGCTCAAGGGGTCGCAGACGAGCTGGTCGAAGCGGGCGTTCGCGTCCTCTTCAACTACTCCGAAGCGCTGCTCGATGTTCCGAGCGATGTGTCCGTGCGCACGCTGAATCCGGGGGCCGAGTTGCTCTCAATGCTTTCTCAGCGGGCGCGTTCCAACTGAGCTTCGCAACAAGCGCGTAACCTGAGCGCGTGCGCATCCTTCTCTGGCACGGCTACCTGCTCGGCGGAACGGGCTCGAACGTCTACACGCGTTCGCTGGCGCGCGAATGGAGCAGAGCCGGGCACGAGGTCGTGCTGTTCTGTCAGGAGCGGCATCCCGAGCGCTACGACATCGGCTCGGCAAGGCTGGTGCGGCCCGAGATCGGGAAGCTCCTGCCGGTGTTCGTGCTCGACGGCTACGAAGGGCTCGAAGCTCGTCTTCTTCAGGACTTGAGCCGCGCCGAGCTCGAGCGCTACGTCGAGCTGAACGCCGAGGCGCTCAGGCGTCATCTCCCGGCCGACCTCGTTTTCGCCAACCACGTCCTTCCGGGGGCGGCGGTCGCCGCCGCGGCGGGAGCGCCCTTTGCGGTCAAGGCGCACGGCTCGGAGCTCGAGTACTCGATGCGCGGCCGGCCCGAGCTCGAGCAGCTGGGGCGGGCGAGCCTGGAGCGGGCGACGGCGGTCTTCGTCGGCTCGGCTCACATCCGGCGCGCGCTCGAGCAGGTGGTCGGGCCGCAGGAGCGAGTTTTCGAGGTTCCGCCGGGTGTGGATGTCGAGGCCTTCGCGCCCAAGCCGCGCGAGCAGGCGTTCGCGGCACTGCTCGAAGAGGCGAGGCGCGATCCGGCCAACCCCGCGGGCGCCGACGAGCGCCTGCCCGATCCGGGCAACGCCGAGCGCTTCCAAGCCTTCTTCTCGCAAGCGGGCGAGACCGTCGCCTACGTGGGCAAGCTGCTCGAGAACAAGGGCGTTCACCTGTTGCTCGAGGCGCTCGAGGGGCTGGACGCGAAGGCGATAGTGGTCGGCTTCGGCGATTATCGAGCCGAGCTGGAACGGATGGCAGGGCCGAACGTGCTCTTCACGGGCGCGCTCGAGCACCGTCACCTTGCCAACCTGCTGCCGCTGGCGGATGTCGCCGTGGCTCCCTCGATCTTTCCCGAGGCCTTCGGCATGGTCGCCGCGGAGGCCGCGGCGGCGGGGGTTCCGCCGCTGGTCGCCCGTCATTCCGGCCTGGCCGAGATAGCCGAGGGCCTGGAGCGCGAATACCCCGCAGATCAGCGCGATCTGGCCGGCTTCGAGAACGGGAACGCCGGCGATCTGCGCGCCAAGCTTGAGGCGCTTTTGACACTATCCCCGGCGCAGCGTGAGCTGCTCGGGCAGGCCGCACGCCGTGCCGCAGTGACGAACTGGAGCTGGGGGACGGTGGCCGAACGGCTGCTTAGGCCCTTTACTATTTGAAGTATCGGCCGTAATTCTTTATTCTTTGAAGCGATGGGCGAGGAACAGAAGCTTTCGGTCGACGAGCAGCTGGCATTGGCGCGCGAGCAACTCGAGAACGGGCGCGACTTCACCGTGGCGGTCGAGGAGGAGTTTGCGCTGCTCGATCCCGACACACTCTCGCTGGACAATCGCTTCGAGGAGCTGCAGGCTCTGGCTGCCGGGCGAGAGGTCGAGTCGCATCTGGTCGGCGAGCTGATCGCCTCGGAGGCGGAGGTGCGCACCGGGCGCAGCGAAAGCTTCGTCGAAGCGGCGGCCCGAATGGGCGAGCGGCGCGAACAGCTGAGTGCGCTGGCCGACGAGCTCGGAGTGCTGCTCGGCGCGAGCGGCACCCACCCCTGGAGCCCCTGGCAGGCGCAGCGGATCATCGACACGCCTCACTATCGCCGCAACGACGAGCTGCTGCGCTACGTCGTCTGGCGCAACAACACCTTCGGGCAGCACGTTCATGTTGGCATCCGCGGCGCCGACCGGGCGGTCGAGATCGCCAGCGCGATGCGCAACTTCCTTCCCGAGCTGCTCGCGCTCTCGGCCTCCTCGCCTTTCGTCGAGGACGTCAACAGCGGCTTGCACTCGGCTCGGACGCAGATCTTCACCCGCACCTTCCCGCGCTGTGGCGTTCCGGACGCCTTCGCCGACTGGCGCGAGTACGAGCAGTTCGTGCGCTTCCTCTTCCGCACCGGCTCGGTCGCCGAGCACACGCAGCTGTGGTGGAGCGTGCGCGTTCACCTCGCCTTCCCGACCGTCGAGGTGAGGATCGCCGACGCCCAGCCCGACCTGGCCGAGTCGCGTTCGCTGGCGGCCCTGGCCTTCTCGCTGGTGGCCCGCTGCGCGCGCGCGATCGACGAAGGCGAGCCGGTCATCTGGCAGCCGCACCGGATGATCGAGGAGAACCTCTGGCGTGCGATTCGCTGGGGCCTCTCGGGCGAGATGATCGACCTGCAAAGTGGCGACGTGCGCCCGACCAGGGCCGCCGTCGAGGAGTTGATCGAGTGGGTCATGCCCGTCGCCGAGGAGCTGGGAGCCGCGCCCTTCCTGGCCGTTCCCGAGCAGAACTCCGCCGAGCGCCAGATTGCGCGTTTCGAAGAGGGAGCCAGCCTGCAGGAGATCTACACCGAGCTGGTCAAGGGGTCGGAGCGGGTCGGTGGCTGAAGAAGAGCCGCAGGCTTCGCAGAGCCCGAGCGCGGAGGAAGCCGCCGAGCAGCTGAAGGCGATCAAGGTCGCCGATCTCCTCGTCCAGGCGGCTAGCGGTCTCATCTCGCTTGGTTCGCTGCGCCTGGCCGGCGACCAGCGCGACCTCGGCCAGGCCCGTTTGGCGATCGACTCCCTGCGGGCGCTGGAGCCGGTTGTGCGCGAGCAGCTTTCCAGCGACCTTGCCGACGAGCTGCAGCACGCGGTCGCCGGTATGCAGCTGGCCTTCGCCGAGGCCGTGAACGAGCCGGCCGAGCCGGCTGGCCCCAGCGCATCGGCGCCCGAGCCCGACGGCGGCTCATCTACGACGGCCGGCGCTTCCGGCTCCGGGCACTAGCTCGGCTCGGGAATGCTTCCACGAGCTCGCGACCCCGGCGGTTGAAACCGCTTCGCTGAGCCGCTTCTGTGATACAAAAACGCCGCGCCGACAGCCTTCGGCGCGGACCTTGTGAGAGCGGAGGGAAATGGACTTCTTTCAGAACCACGCCGTGCTGTTCGCGCTTGTAGCCGCGGCGGCCGGCGTCAGCTACGGAGTCGCTCTGATCGTATGGCTGCTCAAGCAGCCGTCCGGTTCAGAGCGGATGCGCGAGATCTCGCACGCCGTCCAGGAGGGCGCGCGCGCATATCTGCGCAAGCAATACACGACGATCGCCGTCGTCTCGGTGATCCCGTTTCTCCTGATCGGCTTCTACAACAAGCTCGGTTGGGGAACGGCGGTTGGCTTCCTCGTCGGCGCGACGCTGTCGGCAGCGGCGGGCTTCATCGGCATGAACGTGTCGGTGCGCTCGAACGTTCGCACGGCCGAAGCGGCCAAGAGCGGGCTAAAGCCGGCCTTCAAAGTCGCTTTCCGCGCCGGTTCGGTGACGGGGCTACTCGTCGTCGGTCTGGGCCTGCTCGGGGTCGCGGGCTACTACTGGATTCTCACCGCGGGCTTCGACGTCTCGCGGGCGAAGACCGTCGACGATCTGGTCGGACTGGCCTTCGGAGGCTCGCTGATCTCGGTCTTCGCGCGACTCGGCGGCGGCATCTTCACCAAGGCTGCCGACGTCGGCGCCGACCTGGTCGGCAAGATCGAGGCCGGTATCCCCGAGGACGATCCTCGTAACCCGGCAGTGATCGCCGACAACGTCGGCGACAACGTCGGCGACTGCGCCGGCATGGCGGCCGACCTATTCGAGACCTACGCCGTCACCGCGGTCGCGGTGATGCTCCTGGCCACCCATTTCAAGTCACCGGGACTGATCCTGCTTCCGCTGGCGATCGGCGGCATATCGATCTTCGCCTCGATCATCGGCACCTTCTTCGCCCGCATCGGCCGCTCGGGCTCGATCATGAACGCGCTCTACAAGAGCGTGATCGTGGCCACGGTGCTCTCGGCGATCGGCTTCATCCCGATCATGATGGCCTACGACGGCGGTCAGTTCTCCTTCCGCCAGCTCTATCTGCCGGCACTGATCGGCCTGGCGATCACGTTCCTGCTGGTTGCCATCACCGAGTTCTACACCGGCACCCGCTGGCCCGCGGTCAAGTCGATCGCCTCGGCTTCGCAGACGGGGCACGCGACCAACATCATCTCCGGGCTCGCCTGGGGCATGCAGGCCACGGTTGCGCCTGTGGTCGTGATCGCCACCGGCATCCTCGGGGCCTATTACCTGGCCGGCGGCGACGGCGACGCCAAGAAGGGCCTGTACGGCATCGGCGTCGCGGTCATGGCGCAGCTGTCGATGACCGGTCTGATTGTCGCTCTCGACGCCTACGGGCCGGTGACCGACAACGCCGGCGGCATCGCCGAGATGGCCGATATGGACGAGAAGGTTCGCGGTATCACCGATCCGCTCGACGCGGTCGGCAACACCACCAAGGCCGTGACCAAGGGCTACGCGATCGGATCGGCCGGACTGGCCGCTCTGGTGCTCTTCTCCGAGTACTCGACCAAGCTGGGTGCCGAGGGCGTTCACACCAACTTCCAGCTAAATAGCCCGTGGGTCATCGCCGGCCTGTTCATCGGCGGCCTGATGCCGTTCCTGTTCGCGTCGCTCGCGATGCAGGCGGTCGGCGTGGTCGGTGGCCAGGTCGTCGAGGAAGTTCGCCGGCAGTTCCGCGAAATGCCCGGGATCATGAAGGGCGAGCAGAAGCCCGACTACACCCGCGCCGTCAGCATCGTCACCGGCTCGGCGATCAAGAAGATGCTGCTTCCTGCGCTGATCCCGATCGCGATCCCGATCACGGCCGGCATCATCTCCGCCGACATGCTCGGCGGGCTGCTGATCGGCACGATCGTCACCGGGATCTTCCTGGCGATCCAGATGACCTCCGGCGGAGGCGCCTGGGACAACGCCAAGAAGCTGATCGAGGACGGCCTCTACGGCGGCAAGGGCTCGCCCGCGCACGGCGCGGGTGTCACAGGCGACACGGTCGGCGACCCGTACAAGGACACCGCGGGTCCCGCGATCAACCCGATGATCAAGATCGCCAATATCGTCGCGATCCTGATGATTCCGCTGATCGCCTCGATCCACGGCTAGTCGATCCGGATAGACAAGGCAATGAGCGAGGGGGCCGGAAGGCCCCTTTGCTCGTTCCGGCGCAAGCGGCCGCGAGCCGTCCTGGTGCGTGAGTGCGACGCGGGGCCGTCGATAGACTCGGCCGCAGCTGGAGATGAAGCGCGAGCAGCAAAAAGCGGATACGACTGCTCGATCTGAGGCGAGCATCGACCTGTACTGGCTTCCGCTTGGGGCGGGCGGGCATTCGGTGCGGCTAAACGGCCGCGTCTTCGAGGCGGTGGCCTCGCGAATTGAACGGCGGCCGGCTTGCGACCTTTATCACTCCGCGCTCGAGGTACGCGTGGCGGAGGGGCGCTTCGTGATCGAGCAGACGCCGGCTTCCGCCAACGCGGCTGAGCATGGTGCTGTCGCGGAAGGAGCGGTTGGCGCAAGCTGGGCGCGGCGCTTCCGAGTCTTTCGCTACGAGGTGCGCCGCTGGCGCGACGGAGTCATTCCGGACGTCACCGAGGCGATCGAGAGTCCGCGGCGGCTCAGCGAAGACTCCGCTCGCGCGCGCCGGCTGCTCGAACTGGTGCCACAGGTGCCGACGCCGGTGTGGGGACGAGACGAGCTGCGCGCGGGGGAGATGTGGAACTCGAACTCGATTATCTCGTGGCTCGTCGCCTCGAGCGGCCTCGACGCCGAATCGATCCGGCCGCCGACCGGTGGTCGAGCCCCCGGTTGGAACGCCGGCCTCGTGGTCGCGCGGAGAGCTCCCAGGTAGCTAGCCGAAGTGACCCCAGTGGGTAGCAATGATGAGAAGCAAGCCGCTGAACGCAAGCGCCAGGCCCGCCACGATCATCCTCGCTGCCGCGAACTTGAACCGGGGGATCTGCGCTGCCGCCAGCCAGACGCCGGCGAACAGGAGAAGCAGAAACCCGACTTCGGCGAGGCGAATACCCGTGCGATGTGCGAGACCGAGAACGAGGCTCATGCGGATCATTCTCCTCCTCCGCCGATCCGGTGTCGAGGAGGGAACGATTCCAAAGCTCTAGCACTCGCTCAAGCGACATCTCCGTCCTGGCGTAGCCCACTGACGAGTGGTCCAACCCGCGAATGCCGGAAGAGCCCAGCCGGCGTCTAGCAGGTGCTCCGCAGGCGTTTCGCTGAGCCACTCGTCTTGATCGCCCAGAGCGCACAGCCGGTCGTCTTCGACTGCGCGGTCACGAGCAGCGTGTTCGAGTTCGGCGACCACGCGAATCCATCCACCCGACCGATCGCCGCTCCGGTCACGGCCCTAACCCGATGCGTTGCGACGTTGACGACGAGGAGCTGACCGGTGTCGATGACAACGACGGCGACGCTGCGCGAATCCGCCGACCACATAGGAGGCGCTGACAAGCCTTGGAAGTCGTCGCCCGGGAGCAGGAGCACGTTTGAGCGGCCGTCGGTCGAGACCAGTCGGAGAGTCGAGACCACTCGGAGGTTATTGGGATGGTCGATGTAAACGAGCCACCGCCCGTCGGGCGACCAGCTCGGATCCTGGCCGCTGCGTGTCAGTTGCCTCAGCGGCCCGCCGGTCGTGGACGAGACCCAGATGCCCGCAGGTCGGTCATAATCGCCGGTGACCTTGCTCGAGAACGTGCGCGAGAACGCGACGAAGCGGCCGTCGGGCGAGAGCGTCGGCAGGTAGTTGTCTACCTTTCTTCCCCCGATACTCGTCCGCAAGTTCCCTGCTATCGACTTGACGATGATCGGCCCGCCGCAATGCGAGCAGGCAACCGCCCCTGATGCGCTGATCGTGCCGGCGCGGTTGGTAGTGAAGGATTCGGGGCCAGTTTCGAAGAGGACGGGGCGTAGCGTCTTCAGCGGCAGCCGGAAGATGCTGAAATTCGCGTCGTACAAGAGCTGGTTACCGGGCAGCCACGCAAACTGGAAGAGGGCGTCGATCGGTTGCGTAACCGGATGCGCGCTCGACCCATTCGAGGACGCCAGCCATATCCGTTCCTTCGATCCTCCCGAGGACTCCGCCCAGGCGATTTGCGAGCCGTCCGGCGACCAGGCTGGCATGACCATGAAGTGGTGCGCGGCGGAAGGCTTCGCGGGCGCGGCGGCGATCTTGTCTCCACCGGAGCCGGCCGCGGCCAGCGCGGCTGACAGAACAAGAGCCCAGAAGGCGATGCGAACGGGTCTCACGGATCGATCCTAACGATGCGGCTCGCCGACAAACGTCTCTCATGCTCGCCGACAGAAATCAGAGATGTCTGTCGGTTAGGGGCGCCAGTAACTCCGGCTGAACAGCACCGCGATCGGGATGATCTCCAGGCGGCCGAGCAGCATCAGCCCCGAGAGCACGAGCTTGGAGACGTCGCTGAAGGGGGCGAAGGAGCCCAAGGGGCCGGCAAAGCCGAGGCCCGGGCCGCCGTTGGAGAGCGCCGCCGTGGCGTCGGCGAGCGCCGGGAAGACGTTCAGGGTGAAGTCCATACGCGCCGCGTCCAGCTCGAGCGCCAGCACGCCCAGGGCGAGCAGCCCGAAGAAGACCAGAACGAAGGCGACGGCGCCGCGCACCGCCCGCTCGTCGATCCGGCGCCGGTTGATACGGATGTGCAGGACGGCCTCGGCGTGGACGGTCTGGGTCAGCTCGCGGCGCAGCAGCTTGCCGATGATCAGCACGCGCAGAATCTTCTGCGAGCCTGAGAGCGAGAACGCGCAACCCCCGATCAGCGCCAGGCCAACCAGGATCGCGGTGGCGGCGAGCGGCCAGGTCGAGATGTTGTCGATCGTGAAGCCGCTCGTCGTGAGGAAGGAGACCGATTGGAAAAGTCCCTCGCGGATCGAGTGCCAGCCGCTCGTCATATGCCCGGCGGCGGTGAGCGCCGCCGCGATGCCTCCGGCGCCGAGGAGAGCGATGAAGACGTAAACCCGAGTCTCGCTGTCGCGCACGAGCGGGCGCCCCTCGCGCCGCATCAGCCCCCTGAAGAGCAGCACGATGTTTGCGCCGGCCAGCGCCATGAAGGCGAAGACGACCCACTGCGTCGCAACCGAGAAGTCGGCGAGCGAAGCGGCGTGGGGCGAGAAGCCGCCCGTTGAGACGGTGCTGAAGGCGAGGCCGATCGCGTCGAAGATGTTCAGGCGATCGTCGACGTCGAACAGCGAGAGTCCGATCAGCGCGAGCGCCGCGACGACCGTGAGTCCGACGTAGAGCAGGCCGAAGCGGCGAATCACGATCTTCACAGCGCGCGAAAGGCGTTCCACTTCCTGGCCGGGCGGCTCGGCGATGGTGGGCTCGCGCCCGCCGACGCGCAGGCGCGGCAGCAGGGCCAGCGTCAGCACGATCACTCCCAAGCCGCCCAACCACTGACTGAACT
This sequence comes from Thermoleophilia bacterium, assembly GCA_017882615.1. Classification (GTDB taxonomy): domain Bacteria; phylum Actinomycetota; class Thermoleophilia; order Gaiellales; family Gaiellaceae; genus Fen-549. The sequence goes on along the minus strand of JADGPD010000008.1, from coordinate 3,883 downwards.
GGCGCCAGAAGAGGAGCGAGCGGGGAAGCGCCCCCGGATGACTGAGAACGCTGATGTTCGTGCCGGTGAGGCCGGCCATCGACTCCATGAAGGCATCCGGCCAGTGCCCTAGGCCGTGGGTGGCAAGCAGATACGGAACGCTGCCGAGGAGCGCCCCCGCCAGCCAGGCAAGCACGATGACAAGGAAGACCTCTCGCGTTCCCAGGCGACCCCTACCGCGATTGGTTCGCTCCAAGATGAAACCGATAGCGAGCCCGATCGCGAGCGGAATCAGGAAGGGAAGAGGCGACTCGAGGTAGCCCGCGGCGACCAGCGCGGGCAGGGCGAGCGTCAGGCTGGCGACCTCGAGGACGCGCCCGAGCGCGTGCAGGCTGGCTCGGACGCTGACGCCGATCGAGCGGCGCTTGACGGCGCGCTGGAACCGTCTTCTCGCCGTCACAGCTCGCGCTCGAGCTCGCCCGCGTGCTTCGACTCGGTGAAGACGATCACGCGGTCGCCTCGCTGGATGCGGTCGTGGCCGTGCGGGAAGATCGCCCGGTCGTTGCGAATGATCGCGCCGATGATCGTGCCCTTGGCCGGGAGCTCGCTGAGCGGTTTTCCGATCAGCTCGTTGTCCTCGCGCACCGTGACGTCGAGGATCTCGAAGCGGTCGCGCTCGAGCATCGAGACCTGGCGCGTGCGCGGATCGTGGGCGAAGCGGACGATCTCCTCCGAAGTGATCAGGCGCGGGTTCAGGGCGACGTCGATTCCCGACTTCTCGAACACCTCGATCGAGACTTCGTCGTGGACGATGGCGATGGTGAAGGGGACGCCGTGCAGCTTGGCCAGCGTCGCCGCGTAGTGGATCTTCGTGTCTTCGCGCATCGCGAAAACGGCTACTTCTGCGCGCCCGATCTGCTCGCGGTCGAGAAAGTCGGGGTTCATGCCGGTCGCCACCAGCACCCGGGCCCGGGGAAGCAGCTCCGCAATCCGATCGGCCCGCCTCGCGTCGGCCTCGATGATGCGCACTCGGCTGCCCTGCGAGAGCAGCACCCGTGCGATCGCAACGCCCGTGCGCCCGCCGCCGAAGACGACGACGTCGCCCGTTCGCTGCTCGCCGCCTGCAACGATCGAGCTCCAGAGGTTGATGGCCTTGGGCGACCCGATCACGACGATGCGGTCGCCGGCCTCGATTCGCTCGCTGCCGCGCGGCACGATTCGCTTTCCCGCGCGGATGATGCTGACGACGCGCGAGTCGTAGGGAACGGCGCTCTCACGCAGGCGCTTGCCGATCACCGCCCCGGAGGCGATCTCGCGCGGTACCTCGAACTCGACCATCTGCACCTGGCCGTCGGCGAAGACATCGGTTTGCCGGGCCGCCGGGATGCCGATGATGCGCGAGACGGCAAGCGCCGCCTCGAGCTCGGAGGAGACTACGAAGTCGACGTCGAGGAAACGGTCGCGCCAGACCTCGAGGTACTCCTCGTTGGAGACGCGAGCGATCGTCTTGGCGTTTGGAGCCAGGCGGCGCGTGAGCAGGCAGGCGATCAGGTTGGCCTCGTCGTGCGAGGTGCAGGAGATGAACAGGTTGGCTTCGTCGACGCCTCCCTGCTCGAGCACGCGGCGGCTGGTGCCGTCGCCTTCGACCGTCGTCACGCCGTAGTTCTGCACCAGCTCGGCCAGACGCTCGTGGTCGCGGTCGACCACTCTGAACTCGTGCTCGCCGCGCAGCGCTTCGAGGATCGTTGTCCCCACCTGACCGGCTCCGACCATAAAAATCTTCATCGCGCTGGAAAGTTATCGCTCGGCGCAGTCGGATGCAGTGTCTGCGCGCAGAAACGAGCGGATGCGGTGAGCCATCTTCGGCGCTTCGGTCGACTACGTGCTCGGCACGCGCCCTGTAGGGTGATGGTCGTCTCGGCTTCGGCCCCTCCGGCATGAGCTTCTACCGTCTATCGATCACGTTCACCTCGGTAGCGCTGATCTGTCTCGGCGTTGCGATTGTGGTGCGGACCGCGCTCGCCGGAGGCGGTGTCGTCGGCTACCTGCTCGGGCCGCTCTTCGCCGCGGCCGGGTTGGGGCGCCTGTACCTCACGCGCCGTCACTGATGCAGCGGTCCGCCCGGTGTCATCTCGAAGCTCTCGAGCTCGGCCGGTTACGTAATCAGGCTCGGCGCATCGCCGTTAAGCTCGGCGCAGATGGCTAGAAAACGTCCACGTTTGACACGCGTTCTCGGCGGGCGAGATCTCTACTCGATCGCCTACGGCGAGGTGGCCTCCTCGATCTACTTCGCGCTCGGCATCGTCGCGGCGCGCGCGCTCGGCCTGACGCCGGGCGTGCTGCTGGCCGTCGGGGCGCTTTTCCTCGTCGTCGCTCTCTCCTATGCCGAGGCGATCACCTCCTCGCCCGATGCGGGCGGCGCCGCGAACTTCGTGGGCCGGGCCTTCGGCGACGTGGCGGGCTTCGTGGTCGGCTGGGTGTTGATGCTCGACTACCTGATCGTCATCGCCCTGACGACGCTCTTCGTGCCGCACTATCTAGGCGCCGCCTTCAATCTTTCTACCATCCGGCGGCCGCCTTTCGACACGCTGTTCGGCGTGGGGCTGGTGCTTGCCCTCGCGTTGATGCGCCTCTCGTTCCGGCCCAGCCTCTACCGCTTCGGCATCGTCCTTGCCGTTCTCGACCTGGCTACCCAGGTCGCCCTGATCGGGCTCGGCCTGGCGCTGCTCTTCTCTTGGCACGGGCTGGCATCGGGCGTGCATCTCGGCAGCGTGCCGAGCTGGGGCTCGCTCGCCTTCGCCCTGCCGCTGGCGATGCTGGCCTTCACGGGCATCGAGACTGTTGCCAACCTCTCACGCGAAAGCCGAAGCCCGGAGAACTTGCCGAGAAACCTCTTTGCGGCGATCGGAACGGTGATCGGCGTCTACGTGTTGATCGCCGTCGTCGGTTTGTCCGCCTTCCCGGTAGCGCACGGCCACACCGCGCTCGGCGACGAATGGAGGCGGGCTCCCTTGATGGGCATCGTCTCCGCTCTCTCTCCGCACATGCCGAGCTTTCTCGCCTCGGCGCTGCGAGTGTTCGTCGGCCTGAGCGGCGTGGCGATCCTGCTCTTGGCTGCGACGACCGCGATCTCCGGCTTCGCTCGCCTTGCTCGCTCGCTCGGTGAGCACCGGATGCTGCCCGCGCCGTTCGGTCGCCTCTACCACCGCACGCTCGTGTCGCCGCAGGCGCTGGTCGCGGTCGTGCTCATCGCCGGCGGGCTCCTGATCGCCACCGAGCAGCTGCACCACTCCGGCCTGCAAGGGCAGGCGACCTTCCTGGCCAGCCTGTTCTCGTTCGGCGTCCTGATCGCCTTCAGCGCTCTCCAGCTCGCAGTGATCAGGCTCCGCTACAGCGCGCCGGACTTCTTCCGTCCCTACCGCGTTCCCTTCTCGCTCCGCGTCTTCGGCGGCGAGCTTCCGCTGCCGGCCCTCATCGGCGCCGTGCTCACGATCTTCGTCTTCGTTCTGACGATGCTCACCCATCCGGCCGCCCGCTACGGCGGTCCGCTCTGGCTGATCCTGGGGCTTGCCATCTTCGGCCTAGTTCGCCACCAGCGCGGCACCGGCTTGCTCGAGCAGGTCGGCGGCGGCGGCGAGCAGGAGCTGCCCGAAGCCGGCTTCGCGACCATCCTGGTGCCGATGAAGATGGGCGACATCGGCGAGGAGATGATGGCGACCGCGGTGCGGATCGCCCAGGAGCGCAGCGCCTCGGTGATTGTCCTGAACGTGATCGAAGTGCCGCTCGAGCAGTCGCTCGACGCGCCGCTCGAAGAGCAGGAGCGCCGCGCCGCCGAGACCCTCGCCGAGGCGCGGGCTCTCGCCGAGGAGAACGACGTGCCGATGCGCGGTTATTCGGTGCGCAC
>JADGPD010000053.1 GCA_017882615.1 Thermoleophilia bacterium | reverse complement strand
GCCGCCTCCGATCCGCGCCAACCGCTCCCGGCTCCCACTGCTACGCCCTCGGTCCTCGAATTCGTATCGCTCGTGCTCGAGTAGTCTGATCGACCGATGCGAGCGTCCGAGATCCTCGACGCGCCATGAAGACGGGTTGACACGCGCTGCGCAAGTGTCTAAATTCCCATTAATTACAATCTGAAAGAAATAAATGGATCCTTCAGACCTAGCCCAACTGAACGCGCACCTCCTCCTTGACGCTATCCGCGCGACAGAGACCCTGACCCGCGGGGAGCTCGCTGAGCGGCTTCACCTCTCTCCAGCCTCAGTGAGCAGGATCGTGCGAGGTCTGCTCACGGAAGGAAGTGTCGAAGAGCTACCTGGCGACGACGGCGACCCAGGGCGTACGCCGACGCGCTTGCGATTCGTTCCGCGCGTCGGTTCAGTCATTGCGATTGATCTTGGCGGAACCAAGTGCCACGGGGCGCTGGCGGATCTCGCGGGCGAGATCCTGCATGAAGACTTCCATCCAACTGGAGGCCCGACGCAGGCGACCGCGACCGTCCTCGATTGCCTGGAGGTTCTCCGGCGTCGGGCGAACGAACAGAATATGCCCGTTCGCGCCGTAGTTGTCGGTATCCCGGCGTTGATCGATCCCAATACCGGACTCGCCACAGAAGGCCCGAACGTCGGCTGGGAGGGGTTCGACCTGCTGGGGGTTCTCGAAGATCGACTCGCCGAGCCGGTCGAGGTGGACAACGATGCCAATCTCGCGGCTCTCGGGCAGGCGTGGCGTGGTGAAGCCGTAGGGGTCCGTTCCTTTGTCACCTTGTCCATCGGGACGGGTATTGGCGGTGGCGTAGTAATCGATGGCAGGCTCGTTCGCGGTCTGAGCAATGCGGCTGGCGAGATCGGTCGTCTTGTGATGGGTCGCTCCCGGCTTCGCGGCGGCCGGGCCGCGATTCCCGATTTTGAGCATCTTGCATCCGGGCCGGCGCTTCGCTCTCGTGCTGCGGAGTTGCTCGAACGATCACCCAGGAGTTCGCTCGCCGGGTCTGACTTCGACACCGCCGCGGTATTCGAAGCCGCAGTCGCCGGTGATCCGGTCGGGAAGCGGGTCATCGAGGAATTCCTCGGCTACGTCGCGATCGCGATCGTGAATATCACAGCCATCCTTGACCCCGAGCTCATCATCCTCGATGGGAGCGTCGGCCGCGCAATCGACCCGTGGTTGCCATCGCTTGCGGCGCGGGTGAACCGCCACGTTTTCAGATCCCCAGCCTTGATCGTCTCCAAACTGGGGCCGAATGCGACCGTGATAGGGGCGATCGCACGCGGGTTGGCACTAGCTTCGGAAAGCGGTAATTCGAACGTGCTCAGTATCGCAAAGACGGTATTCCGCCCCTCCAACGCCTCAGATGCCCGCCTCAAGGAAGGAGAGTACAAAGCATGAAAATGGCAGACCCCGCAAGCCACGAACAGAGCACAGATCAACGCGTTCTTAGAGTCGCAACAGTACAGATGGAAAGCAAAGCGGGAGACAAGGCAGCCAACTTTGCCAAGATGGAGTCATTTGTGGAAGAGGCGGCGCGACAGGCAGTAAAGCTAATTGTGTTTCCAGAAGCCTGCATCAGTGGCTATTGGTTTATTCGCAATCTCACACCGAAGGCGTTAGGGGAGCTTGCCGAACCGATCTTTAACGGGGAAAGCACGCAGCGACTCATCGGGCTTTCAAAGAAATACGGAATAAGCATTGGCGCCGGATTGATCGAGGCAGGGGAGAATGGAGTCTTCTATAACAGCTACGTCGTGGCGATGCCGAATGGCGAGGCGCGCTGCCACCGCAAACTTCACGCATTCGAGCATCGGCTGATCAAGAGCGGCTCGGAATACACTGTTTTTGATCTGCCGGACGGGTTCCGCGTAGGTGTGTTGATCTGTTACGACAACAACGTCACCGAAAACAGTCGAATTGCCGCGTTGATGGGGGCGGAGATATTGCTTTCACCCCATCAGACCGGGGGAGTTCGCACAAACGATCCGAATTTGATGGGGCTCATTGACCGTCATCTCTGGGACAACCGGCACAATGACGCCCAAGCCATCGAGAATGAGTTTGCCGGTGAGAAAGGGCGCGGTTGGCTGATGCGTTGGCTGCCGAGCCGGGCTCATGATAACGGTGTATTTCTCGTCTTTGCCAACGGAGTCGGAGTGGATGACGATGAGATACGGACCGGTAACGCCATGATTCTGGACCCCTATGGACGAATCCTTGTTGAGATCACGAAGGCCGACGATGGTATGGCTGTGGCGGACATCGAAGGGGCGTTGCTGGAACACGCCACGGGTCGCAGGTGGATCACCGCTCGCCGACCTGAGTTGTATGGCCTATTGACCACACGTACGGGCTTAGAGCGCGATATGCATGAAGTGAAATTTGGAGAGTGAAGACGTGAATTCGGAGCGGCCGAAAACATTGACGTAACGTAACCGCACATGCCCCAGAAGCGCTACCGCCCTGAGGAGATCATCGGCAAGCTGCGCGAGGCCCAGGTCCTGCTCGGCCAGGGCAAGAAGGTATCCGAGGTTACAAAGACGATCGGCGTCAGCGAGGTCAGCTACTACCGCTGACGCAAGGAGTACGGGGGCCTGATCGTCTCGCAAGCGAGGCGCGTGAAAGAGCTCGAGCGCGAAAGCACAAGGGTTGCCCTTGGATGACAACGCATACTCCGAGGAAAGGTGGGAGATGGACAGACCCTCGAAATGTGATTCCACGCTCTCTCTGACGCTTGAAGAGAAGGTGTCCTTGCTGAGCGGTCAGGATGGGGAGACGCTGCCGCCAATGCCCGAGGTTGGGCTTGAATCGGTGAGGATGGCCGATGGTCCAATGGGCCTCCGCCTCGGCGGCAAGTCCAAAAACCGTGAATATGCAGGACAAAACGTAGAGTTAATTACAACGAGTGCACCTCATGGGACAGCTTTCAAACCCTTGCCCCGATTTGCAGAACCTTCTCGTTGAGGGCTACGACTCGCGATCTTGCGCCGAACATAACGCGTCCTACAGTCGTGCCAGTCGTAGCTCGCGCGTTTCGGCGGTAGGGGCTCACCTCCAGAGCGAATGAAGGCGCCTGTGAGATTCGGCGAGCGCCGCGGCGCCGGTCTCTCACGCCGCATGATGACCTTTCAGCCCGTTCCCGGCGGTTCCCGACAACTAGTGACGACTGAAGGGGAGTATTAGGAAGCAGCTCCGCTTGCGCCTGTCCACCCCACCGGCAACTGACTCAGATCGAGGTTCACGACCTTGCCGAGGCTCGGTCAAGGAGTCTGGCTCCCTGCTCGTAGCTCTCGAAGGAGTCGGACAGAGCCAGCCTCCTCACCGGATCTAGCTAGCGCTCGGGCGGCTGCGGATTGTGGGGACGACGGCCTGGCGCCAGGTCCAGCGGCAGGTAGCGTCCCTTGCCGCCGACGGTCGGCCGCTACGTGGGCGGCCGACGAGGCGCGCGCCGATGAGCTGGCCGGTGTCCGGGTCGAGGAGCAGGACGTGGTCGTAGTAGAGATATCCTGGCCCCACGAATGCGTGAATCCTGACGCGCATCGCCACGGCGACCACCGGCGCGCCGGCCAGGGTCTCGTCCGGAAGCCGGCGCACATGCGGCAGCGTCGCAAGCGCTCGCAGCATCGCCACCCGGATCGCCGGCCGGATAGGCGCTCTCAGGAGCATAGAGGCCATCTGGAGGGGGTCGTGACTTACGCGCTCATCTGAGTTCGATCGGCCTGCTACGAGCAGCCTGCGGGTCAGGGCACGCGGGTCCGCGGGGAGGCGTCGTAGAGCGCCCGGCGTCATTCCGAATATCGCGCGGTATGCGCGAAGCGAATGAGTGGTCTCGTCCGCTGGCCCCCAGACGTGCTCGGTGTAGTGCTTCGCCCGCCGGCGATCGCGCTCTGTGGGAAAGGAGATCGGCTTGCGCTCATAGACGGTGCGCGAGCGCACGCTGCCGTCGCGACCTACCCACAGCTCCCAGTCCTGACGGTAGAAAGCGTTGAAGTTCTGCCCCTTGGCGTTCGTGCCGCCGCCCAGGATGATCCGGGTGCCGCCCGAGTAGAGGAAACTGCCGCGCGGAACATCCGGCAGTGGCGAGCCACGATCGGCCAGCACACGCAGTAGCTCAGCCGCGCTCGCGCTCTCCGGAATCGCCCCGCTCGGGGAGTGACGATGAGTGGGAAACAGAGCGAGGGCGAGGGCGCCCGCGAGCGCGAGCACGAAAGCAATCGCGAGCCGCCGCGGAAGCGGCCGGCGCCAGGCTTTCCCGGTCTCACTCCGACCGGTCAGGCGTTCCACCGAGCGCCATATTGCCTCGGATGATGGAGCCACCGGCGCCTCCGCCTGGTACAGCTCGAGGATGAGCTGATCGATCTCGTTCATTCCTGTATCGCCTCCTTCAGCTGACGGCGAGCACGGTTGATGCGCGAGCGCACGGTCCCCTCCGGAATTCCGAGCGCCTCGCCTATCTGGGTATAAGAGAGATCCGCGAGTGCGAGTAGGAGCAGTGGCTCGCGGTCGCGCTTGTCCAGCGCCAGCAGACCGGCGGCGAGTCGGCCGCGCGGGTCGAGATCGACGCTGGGGCCGGCTGGCGCCGAGGAGAGAGTGCACGCGAGCCGCCCCAGCCTCTTTCGCTCGCGGCGCGCGTGATGGCGAGCGTGGTTGACCGCGATTCCGAGCAGCCACGGCCGAGCGTCGGCAATGCCGTCGTCATAACGCTCTCGATCCTTGAAGGCTGTCGCGAAAGTTTCGGCGCAGGCATCGTCCGCCTCCGAGTCGCCGAAGCGCCAAGCCAGAAAGCTCCAGACCGCCCGATAGTGGCGCTCGAAGAACGCCCGAAACGCCTCTGTATCCTCCGCCGACGATGCAAGGAGCTCGGCGTCCGTTGGATTATTCACTGCGGTGCCATTCTCGACCATCTCTACCTATTGACGCCAGCCGCCGGGAAAGTTCACTAGTACGGAGTCAGGCTCGATTTAGCGTCAAGAGCAACGTGTATCGAAAGCGTGTCTTTTCGCTGTCAGCGAGCTTCCACTGTTTACGACACCCATGCTGGTCTGGACGGTGAGTCGAGAGCGAGTGAGACAACCCGCATTGCGGTGCCGGTCGGGCGCATCGAGCGACAGGTCACCTAAAAACCATCGATATGCAGGCTAAAACGTAGAGTTAATTACAACGGTATGCCCCCAGCGGGATTCGAACCCGCGCTGCAGCCTTGAAAGGGCTGTGACCTGGGCCGCTAGTCGATGGGGGCGGCCAGCCAAGGATAGTCGCAGGCCGCCGCGACCGGCATGACGGGCGCGGCAAACGTACGTCCTCCTTCAGGCTTCACCGGCGAAAGTCGTCATGCCTTCCACAGGAAGGCGGACTTTCGCCGGAAAAATCGCCAGACTTCTGTCGACTGTGATTGCGCACCTCGATCTGGACGCCTTCTTCGCCGCCTGCGAAGTGCTCGACCACCCGGAGTACGCAGGCAAACCGCTCGTGGTCTCCGGAGATCCGCACGGTCGCGGCGTCGTCATGACCGCGAGCTACGAGGCACGGCCGTTCGGCATCCGCTCGGCGATGAGCGCCGCCGAGGCGTTCAGACGCTGTCCCGATGCGCTCTTCGTGCGGCCCGATATCGAGAGCTACCGGCGGCGCAGCCGCGCGGTCTGGGAATGGATCCGCAAGCGGATGAGCTGCGTCGAGCAGGTCGGTATCGACGAGGGCTATATCGAGCTCAAGACGCCGTACGCCGAGCCGGCGCGGACGATACTCGCCGATCTTCAGCAGGGGCTGTTGCGCGAGACGCGCCTGAGCGCCTCGATCGGTTGCGGCGGCTCGAAGACCGTGGCCAAGATCGCCTCGGACTATCGCAAGCCGGGCGGGCTGACGGTTGTGCCGCCGGAGCAGAGCGCCGCCTTTTTGGCGCCGCTCGAACTGCGCGCGCTGCCCGGCATCGGGCCACGGCTCGAGGCACGACTCGCAGAGCTGAAGCTGCGCACGATCGGCGACCTGGCCGCGCTTACCGACGAGGAGCTGAGGCGGGCGCTTCCCGGCGTGGTAGGGAGCGAGCTGCGCGACCGGGCGCGCGGAATCGACGGGCGCCCCGTCGATCCGAGCCCGCAGATGCCCGTCTCGCAGGGCGCCGAGGAGACCTTCCCGCGCGATCTCTCGACTCTGGCGGAGATGGAGGCCTGGCTCGATCGCCTGGCCGAGAGCGTGTGGACGCGCCTGATCGCTCACGATCTCTGTGCGCGGCGGGTCACGGCGAAGATCCGTTACTTCGACTTCCAAACGCTCACACGCTCGCAAACGATGGGCGAGCCGTTCGCCTCGGCCGAAGAGCTCGCGGCGGCGGCCAAGTCGCTCCTGCGGCGAGCGATGGGCGAACGGGAGGCGGCCGTGCGCCTGCTCGGCGTCTACGCCTCGAAGCTGTGCGAGCGAGGGAAAGAGGCGCAGATCCGCCTTCCTCTCTAGCCGAGCGGCGGTACTCCTTACAAACCGTTAACGCCGTGTCCGTACACTTAAGCGCTTCGTGATGCGCGTCAAGTATCTCTACTTACTCGCGGTCATCGCTATCGCTCTGCTGGCGATCACCGCGGCGGGCAGCGCTTCGGGCGCCGCCCGGTCGGCAACCCCCAGCTACTTCACCGGCCACGGCTTCGACGCCTGCACGGCACCCTCGCAGGAGTCGATGACGGCCTGGCTGGCCTCGCCGTACCGGGCGATCGGGATTTACCTCGGTGGATCGAACCGCGCCTGCGCGGACGGAAACCTGACGCCGCTCTGGGTGAACAGCGTTCGAGCCATGGGCTGGAATTTTCTGCCGCTCTGGGTCGGCCGGCAGGCGCCGTGCGTATCGCAGAAGGGACTGGAACTGATCGGGGCCGGCTCGGCCGGGTCGCAGGGCAAGGCTGCCGCCGACAACGCCGCCGAGCGCGCCACCTATTTCGGGCTCGAAGCCGGCAGCCCCATCTACTACGACATGGAGGGCTACAAGCCGACGGCCTCCTGCACGCTGACGGTGCAGCGCTTCGTCACGGCCTGGACGAACGAGCTGCACGTCAAGGGCTACACGTCCGGCGTCTACGGCAGCGCCAATTCGACCATCCGCGACATCGTGAGCATGCTCGAGGCCGGCTCCGACGGCGTCCCCGACGACATCTGGACGGCGCGCTGGGACGGAGTCGAGCAGGTCTTCAGCGAGCCGGTCGTCTCGAACGACCTCTGGAGCGAGCATCAGCGCGTTCACCAGTATCGCGGCGGCCACAAGGAGACCTACGGCGGCGTGACGATCAACATCGACTCGAACTACGTGGACGGCGCCGTGGTCGCGGCCGCCGCGACAGTGCCCAGCGAAGCTCCCGTGGGTACGGCAACCTCGAGCGATAACGCGGCAACGGTGAGCTGGTGGTTGAATTCCTTCGACCTGTCGGTGCAGGTGACCCCGACGCTCACGCCGTCCACGCTCACGATTCCGCTGACAGGCTTCGCTGCGGCGAGCTACGTCTTGCAGCTCCAGACGGTCGACGCTTTGACCGGAACGCCGGTAACCCGCTTCAACACCCTCCTGGCCATACACGTGAACGCGCCGCCGAAGGGCGTGGTCGTCGCTTACTCCAGCGACGGAGCGACTTGGACGACGATCAGGCGCCTGAGCTCGGCCGCCCTCCCGATCGGCGCGACGAGCGGCTACCTGGTCAGGCCGGACGGCTCGCTCGATATCTACACGCTCGTGCCGGGCTATTTCGCGCTTCTGCAGGACACCGCGGCGCCGACCATCCCGGGCGACCTGCGTGGGCACTTCGTCTCGGGAAAGCTGCTACTCAAGTGGCGGGCGTCCAGCGACAACAGCGGCGCGGTCGCCGGCTACCAGATCACGCGCGACGGCGCCCCCGTCCTGACGCTGGCGAGTAGCGCGAAAAGCGCCTCCTTCAACAAGCTCAAGCGAAAGGGCCGCAGCATCATCCGCATCCGAGCCCTTGACCCGACGGGCAACCAGAGCCCGCTCTCGAACTACGTCAAGGTGACCGCCAAGTCGAAACCGCGCGGCCTGCCGCACGCGATCCCGCGCTGGGCCTGGCAGCGGCTCGCCTGGCAGCAAAAGGGCAGCAAGGGAAAGCGCCCGACGGCGCCCCGCCCGCTGCCGAGCTGGTACTGGCGCTGGGTGGGCTGGAAGCTGAGCCCGTACAAGATCACCGGCTGAGCTTGGTCAACGAGAACGGTCTGGAGCCCGAGTTCACGAACGCTGAGCGCACGAGGCGCTCCGCGCTCCGCCGAGGCAGTGCCGAGCAACGCCGGAAGGACGAGATAGACCGAAGGTACCTGTGATTACGGTACTTCCGGCCCTCGCGAACGAGGCATAAGGGCGCTTACGATCACGGCTCATGACCGTGCCACCACTTGCCCGGGACGGCTGGAACCTCTGTTACCGGCGGTTTGTGTCGTAGTGAGAAGCGGTCCGATACGCGTATTCGTCGTCGAGGACGAGTGGCTCTATCGCGAGGCCGTCGTCAGCACTCTCTCGAGCTCGAGTGATTTCGAGATCGGCGGTCAGTCGGAGGACGGCGAGACGGCGCTGGCGCGGATGCTCGCCGATCCGCCGCAGATCGCGCTCGTTGATGTCGATCTACCGGATATCAGCGGTCTAGAGCTCTGCAAGCGCCTGCGCGAGGAGCTGCCTGGGACGCGGGTGATCGTCTTCACGGTCTCGCGCAGTCCCGAGGATCTTCAGGCGGCGCTGGCCGCCGGTGTCTCGGGTTTCCTGGTCAAGCAGGACACGCGCGAGCCGGAAAGACTGCTCGAGGCGCTCCGGGTGGTGGCCGACGGCGGCACACTCCTGGCCAGCTCCGCGGCCCGCCATCTGCTCATCGACCTGGCTAGCCGGCGACCGGACGACCCCGTTGCGAAGTACGGTCTCACGGTTCGCGAGTGCGACGTGCTGGCGCTGCTTGCCGACGGTTCCTCGAACCTCGAAATAGCTCAGGAACTGTCGATCACCGTTCAGGCGGTGAAGAACCACCTCGGCAACATCTTCCACAAGCTCGATGTTCCGAACCGGACGAGCGCGGCGCTGCTGGCGCGGCGCGAGGCGCTTGTGGGCGCCCGGTCCTGCAGCGTCTAGGCGCCACCGCGCCGAAAACGTTTACAGCCATACCGTCGAGCGCGAGCCTCGCTGCCGTATCTCGAGGCGGGCAACGCCGCCTGTCGAACGCCCGAATTCTGTTGCTTCCTGTCAATAGCGCGTTCATACTCAAACAAAGCCGCCTTGGGGAAGCGGCGTCTGCGAGCCGATTACCCGAACGAAAGAAGCCGTCGATGAAACCGCACCCGGATTCGCGGTCGTTGCGATGAGATGGCCTACCCGAGGGCGCATCTCGGCGGCGAGGTGCGTGCACGCGGTTCTGCTGCTGTTTATCTCAGGCGTTCTGATCTTCTCGAGCCCGCTCGTCCGCCGCGACTCGCTGAACGCGATCGGAGAGCAGATGGTGTGGTTCAACATCGTCGCGGTCTCCCTCTGCGTGTTCGCCGCAGCGCTCTGTATCACCCGCTGGAGCTCTCCCGCGACGCGGCTGCTCGGGCTCTTTCTCATCGCCTTCTCCGTCTACCAGTTCGGCGCCATCGCCGGCTACGCCCCGACTCGTCATCAGTTCGTCGTCGTCTCCTCTCTCACCTGGTTCGCGATACCGCTCTGCTTCGTGCTCTGGACGCGTGCGACGCTCTACATCGTCGCCGCAACACCCAGCGACGATGCTCCCAGCCGGAGCCTTTCGGCTGTGCTGATGGAGAGATGGCAGCGGCTGCAAAGCTGGCACCGCGCGCGCCGTCGAGAATCTTCGATCTTGCCGCTCGAGCTGCTCGCGGTCTGGCTTCCGGCGGCCGTGTTCATCGTCCTCGGGCCTATTCCGGGCCTTCTTTACTCGTACAGCGGCCGCTCCGACGCCTGGCGCGGCTGGCAGTTCGAGCCGCACTTCGGCTTCGTTCTCATGGGCATCTGGGGACTCCTGATCGGGTCGGCATGCTCGGCTCTCCTTTACGCGTCTTGGCGGCAGCGCGCACCACATCTGCTTCCAGGGATATACGAGCGCGCCCGCTGGGCACCGCGAGCGACGATGGTACTGACGTTCTTCATCTTGTTCGGGTTCGCATCCGCGCTCGGGCTTTGGCCGGAGTCGGTGCTCGATCTGTGCATCGCAATTTGCGCGGTTCCCTACGCGCTGCTCGCGATCGACGCCGATTCGTTTGGGGGAACGGGCGCGGCCTACTCCTCGTTCCGCCAGCGCCTGCTGGCGGCCGCGCTCTGGTGCGGTATGACGCTGGCGATCGTCGCGATCGTCGAGCCAGCCGGCAACCCGATCACGCGAGGGCTGTTCGCGGCGCTGGTCGCAGGCGTTCTGCCGGTAGGCCTGTCCCTCAGCCGCACGCTCATGGCCAGCGACGATATGAAGACCGAGCCGTCCACCCTGATCGAAAGCGGCGAGTACGTCGCGGCCGAGCTCTGCAAGTCCCTGACCGAGCCGGTCAGTGCCTACCTGAGCCTGGGTGTGCTCGATAGGACGCGCCGAATGCTCCGCGAGATCGACGGTCACGATCTGAAGACGCTGATCGGCGGCCTGCCCGGACCGAGCGGGCGTAAGCGCAACGAGCTGCACGATCCACGCGCCGATTCGCGCCTGCGTGTCTTCGTGCGCGACTTCCCCGCGCTCGACTGCTCGCATGCCTGGGAGGTGCGAATGATGCGGCTGAACAAGCTCGTCTACGAGACGACGCGGTCGCGGATCGGCTACGACGTGGGCGCCAACAAGGACGACCCCGGCCGCTGGCGGGCTCTGGCCGCCTACTGTCTGCTTCGACTCGATCCCGGCGATTCGCTGATCGGTCGCTTCGAGCGCGAGGAACGGCTGCGGCTGCGTATCTGGCTCAAGGGCGAGAGGGCGGGTCTCTCCTTCTACGACGATCTCGAGCAGATGAACGAGCAGGCTCTGCGCACGACCTTCCGCAACCTCGCCGGCGAGGAGTCGGCCCAGCGGCGCAAGAAGGTTCTCGAACGCGCTCTCGACGCGACCCTAAAGCAGGTGATCGCCCACTGGGAGGCGCGGGCCGAGCACGCGCTGGGCGAGCGGTTGCCGGCCAGGATCGATACGAAACTCCTGGTTGAGCACTTCGCCGACTAGCGCTCGATTCACGTGACGATCGGTCCGTGCCGGGCGCGATCCGGTCGGGTTGTCGCTTTTTGGGGCGTGGCGACGGTATATAGCGATCGCACGCCGACGCGCGACTGGAGTTGAAATCTGCGAGAACGTCCCCAAAACGTCCCTATTCGCTCTGTCTGTTACCACCTACTCTCGTTCATTACCGCGCGGCCCCCAACGCGCGCCGACTACAGCGACGAGGCCATGGTTGAGAAGGTGAGCCAGGCGAGCAGTACTCCCCCCAGAACAGTCACTCTCCGGCCCTGGCCTCGCGCGCTGCCGGCGGATGTGCTGACATCCGCGAACGACGCGAGCGCGCCGAAGGGGCGATTGGTCAGGCTCGTCGTCGGCGAGGACGATTGGTTCGTGCGCGAAGCCCTGGCGAGCGTCTTTTCGCGTGTCTCCGATCTCCATTTGCTCGGCAACGCCGACAACGCCGAGCGCGCATTCGAGCTGGTGGATCAATTCGATCCCGAGGTTGTGATCGTCGATCCGCACCTGCCCGAGATGGGCGGCCTCGAGCTTGCGCGCCGCCTGCGCGATCTGCACCCGCGAACCGCGGTCATCGTGATAACGAGCTCGCAGAGCGAGGCCGAAGTGATCGAGGCGCTGCAGGCGGGCGTCTCGGGCTACGTCGTCGCCCAGGACAGCGACCCGCTCAGGATCTGCGAGATGGTAAGGCTGGTGGCAAGCGGGGCGACGCTACTGACCGCGAAGATCGCAGGCGAGATCCTCGGCAGGCTGGCCCGTGCGGGCGCGCGTTGCCCGGCTGAGGAGTACGCGCTGACTCCGCGCGAGTGCGAAGTGCTCGCTCTGATCGGGGACGGACTCTCGAACCGCCAGATCGCCGCTTCGCTCTTCATCGCCGAGCGTTCGGTGAAGAACCACGCGCGCAACATCTTCCTCAAGCTCGACGTCGCGAACCGCACGAGCGCGGCGATCGTGGCCCGTTCGCACGGTCTCGCCGGCAAGCACTGAAGCCCCCCCGCGAGCGTT
>JADGPD010000024.1 GCA_017882615.1 Thermoleophilia bacterium | reverse complement strand
CGTGCAGCCAAGAGCTGAGGATTGAAGCCAGGTGGAGCCCGGTCTAAGAAGTTCCTAAGAAAACCTAAAAACCCCTGGTCCTCCCGGCAAGCCCGAGCCATCGGCTCGTAAGCGTGACAAGGGCATCGCCGGGCGACGTACTTTTGCGGAGGTCGCCTGTATGTAGTTACACGCGCCCGTGAAGAGTAAAGACCCCCGCTGCGGATGAGGAGACGGTCTCGTCTCCGGCCGCCGCTTCGCTCGGCGCGGAACGCTTTCACCGAAGAGCGCGACGCCCGTCTTCTGTTTTGATAACGAGCCGAATCCCCCCAACGGGTGTTCCTGCAATCAGGCGAATGATCTTTAGTTTTAAGTGCGGCGGGCCGATTAGGTCAAATATGCGGCGTCTCACACTTACAACTCAGTTCGGGGTTCTCAGTGCGGCACTGGTCGTTGTCGTCGGCCTGGTCTTTAGCGCCGGGGTGTTTGTCGCGATCGCGTTGGCGGTTCTCTATCTGGCCCAGCTCGCCTTCGTGGCAAGCGCTTCCAAGAAACTGCGTATCCAGGTCGAGGAGAACGAGTACCAGGCTCTCCACGATACGTTGACCCGGCTTCCCAACCGAACCCTCTTCCGCGACCGCATGGAGCAGGCGATCCTGCAAGCGCGCCGCGAGGACTCTCGCTTCTCCCTCCTGATCATGGACCTGGACAGGTTCAAGGAGATCAACGACACGCTTGGTCATCGCAACGGCGATTTGATTCTGCAGGCCATCGGACCGCGCCTCCGTAGTCTGCTTCGCGACGTCGACTCGATCGCTCGCTTCGGCGGCGACGAGTTTGCGGTGCTTCTGCCCGGAGCGGCGAGCGCGGACGCGGCGATGCGCGTGGCCAGCAAGATCGCGACGGCACTATCCAGGCCGTTCATGCTGAAGGGCCTCACGCTCGACGTTGAGACCTCGATCGGGATCTCGCTCTTCCCCGACCACGGAAACGACGTGGACACGCTGATCCAGCGCGCCGATGTTGCCATGTACATGGCAAAGGAAGCACACGCCGGCTACGAGGTTTACGCGGCCGACCGCGACCAGAACACACCAAAACGCTTGGCGCTCCTCGGTGAGCTGAGGCGGGGACTCGAGAACAAGGAGCTGGTGCTCTTCTATCAGCCCAAGGCCGACATCAAGACCGGCAAGGTCACCAGCGTCGAGGCGCTACTGCGCTGGCAGCATCCCGAGCACGGGCTGACCTTCCCCGATGACTTCATCCCGCTCGCGGAGCACACCGGCCTGATTCGCCCGCTCACGCTCTATGTACTAAACGAAGCGCTGGCGCAGAGCCACCAGTGGCAAGAGCAGGGGATCAAGCTCAATATTGCGGTCAACCTCTCGGCACGCAACCTGCTCGATTCTGAGCTCCCCGACGACGTCGCCCAGCTTCTCGAGACCTGGCAAGTGGACCCGAGCCTACTCAAGCTGGAGATCACCGAGAACACGATCATGGTCGATCCGCCCAAGGCGCTCGAGGTCCTGACGAAGCTACGCGATCTCGGCGTCGGGCTGTCGATCGACGACTTCGGCACCGGTTACTCGTCGCTCTCTTATCTTCGCAAGCTGCCGGTAGAAGAGATCAAGATCGACCGCTCCTTCGTGATGAACATGCCGCAGAGCGAGAACGACCAGCAAATCGTGCGCTCGACCATCGACCTGGCGAGCGGCCTCGGACTCAAGGTCGTCGCCGAGGGCGTCGAGACGAAGGACACATGGCGCGAGCTCGCCGAGTTCGGTTGCGATGTCGTCCAGGGCTACTTCCTGACGCGGCCGATTCCGCCGCAAGAGCTGGTCGAATGGCTGGCCAAGCCGATCGACGCTCCGGTCGTCGGCAAGGTGCGCTCGCGCAAGAAGGCCGTCGGCCTCAAGGCCGTCTGAGCTGGGTCGCTAACTGGGTGGTCTGAGCACCGCGAACTGGTCGGTGATCTCCAGAGTGCGCGAGCGGAAGCGGAAGAGCGCCGCCGGGCGGCCACCGCTGGGGCCCGAGGCGCGCCTTTCTCCGGTTGCCTCGAGCAGCTCGCGTCGCAGCAGCACACGTTGCAGGTTCGTCGCCGAGACTTCGTGCCCGAGCGCCGCGGCGTAGAGATCGCGCAGCTGGGAGATCGAGAAAGAGTGGGGCGCGAGCGCGAAGCCGATGTTCGCGTATGAGAGCTTGGCCCGAAGCCTCTCCCTGCCGGCGAGGATGATGGCGCCGTGATCGAAGGCCGTCTCGGGTAGCTCGTCGATCGGATGCCAGTCGGTGTCGTCGGGAAGCTCCGGGTCGAGGTCGCTCGGCACGAGCCCGAGATATGCGGTTGCGACCTGCCACTCGCTGGGGTGGCGGACGGGGTCGCCGGTCGTCACGAGCTGCTCGAGGTGGGAGAGCTCGCACACGTCGACCTTTTCGGCCAGGTGGCGGCGAATCGAATCCTCGAGCGTCTCAGCGCTGAGCAGATATCCGCCGGGGAGGGCGAAGGCGCCGGTGAAGGGTGCTTGCGCCCGCTGCCAGAGGAGTACCTGCAAGCGGCCGTCTCGTACCTGGAGTACGACGGCGAGTACGACGTGGGTCGGCTTCTCGTGCATGGGCGTTCCTGTCTGAAGGGCGAAAACCTGGTAGACTTCCCAACAGGTTTTCAACTAACAGGCGATAACTTAGCGGACCAGTGAGCAAGTGACCACACCAACCGTCAACGAGAGCAGAGAGAAGCGAGTCGATCTGCTCGTTGTCGGGTCGGGGATCGCCGGGCTGGTCACTGCGCTCACGGCAGCCGAGCACGGCGCCGACGTTATGGTCGTCTCCAAAGGGACGCTCTCGTCATCGGCGTCGTATCACGCGCAGGGTGGGATCGCGGCGGCCTGCGGCGATGACGACAGCCCCGATTTGCATGCGGCCGACACGATCGACGCCGGCCGCGGGCTGTGCCGTCCGAGCGCCGTCGAGACGCTGGTGACGGAGGCTCCCGCCCGCATCGACGATCTGCAAGCCTGGGGCGTCCGCTTTGGGCCCGAGCTGGGGCTCGAGGGCGGACACTCGCGTTCGCGTGTGTTCCACTCGCGCGGAGCCGAGACCGGGCGCGAGATCGAGCTGGCGCTTGCCCGGCAGGTGCGCGCAGATAGTCGCATCACTGTCGTCGAGAACGAGCGCGTGCTCGGGCTCTGGCGTGAGCGCGGTCGCTGCGCCGGGATCATCGCGGAGCGAGGACCGATCTCGTCTCCGGCCACGCTGCTGGCGACCGGCGGAGCCGGGGCGCTCTGGTCGCGAACCACGAACCCGCGCGGGGCGCTCGGTGAGGGAATCGCCATGGCTTATCGAGCTGGCGCCGCGGTTGCCGACCTCGAGTTCATGCAGTTCCACCCGACCGCATTGTCGGCTAACGGCATGCTGCTTAGCGAGGCTCTTCGCGGCGCGGGCGCGTTGCTTCTCGATACGAGCGGCGAGCGCTTCACCGACGAGCTGGCGCCGCGTGACATCGTGGCTCGGGCGATCGCGGCGCGAGGCAGCGCCCTACTCGATCTTCGCCCGATCGACCGGGGACGCTTCCCAGCTTTGATCGATCGCATCCGCGAGGCCGGCTTCGATCCCGACATCGAGCCGGTGCCGGTTGCTCCCGCGGCGCACTACACCCTTGGCGGAATCGTCACCGATCTCGACGGTCGCAGCACTCTGCCCGGGCTTTATGCGGCCGGAGAATGCGCCTGCACCGGTGTCCACGGCGCCAACAGGCTGGCCTCGAACTCGTTGCTCGAATGCGTCGTCTTCGGCCGGCGCGCGGCCCTCGCGGCGCTGGCGGATGCGCCGCTCGGCTTCGATCCCGAACCGGCCGAAGCGCTCTCTGCGGAGGTCGATCGAGTTGACCGAAAGCTGCGCGAGCAGATGTGGCTAGGGGCGGGGTTGGTTCGCGACGCGGCCGGATTGGAACCACTGTGCAAGGCCCCCGCTCTGGTTCCGCGCCTGGTGGCCGAGTGCGCGCTGCACCGCCACGAGAGCCGGGGCGTCCACTTCCGTGCCGACTTCCCGATCGAAGAGCCGGAACTGGCGGCTCACACGGTTCTTCGCCAGGGGCAAGAGCCACTGTTCGAGCGATGGAGCTGATGCGGCAGGAGATCGAGCGCGCCGCCGACGAAGTGGTTGGGCGCTCGCTGACCGAGGACATCGGTCTCGGCGATCTCACCAGCCGCGCGCTCTTCAGCCCGGATGATCGCTGCCGGGCAAAGGTGCTACTCAAGGAAGAAGGCGTAGTTTGCGGCCTGGCCGCCTGCCCAATCGCATTCCGCCTGCTCGACGAGGGGATCGAGATCGAGACGCTGGTCGAGGACGGGGAGCGCGTAAGTGAGGTACCCCGAGAGATCATGCGGCTCAGCGGATACACGCGAGCGATTCTCGGCGCCGAGCGGGTCGCCCTGAACCTGCTCGGGCGCCTGTCGGGCGTCGCCACGCTCACGCGAGCGTTCGTGTCGGCGGTCGAGGGTACGGGCGTGTCCATTCTCGACACGCGCAAGACGACGCCCGGGTTGAGGATTCTGGAGAAATACGCGGTGCAAGTCGGTGGAGGCGTCAACCATCGCCTCGGTCTCTTCGACGCCGTGCTCGTCAAGGACAATCACCTGCGTCTCGCCGGCGGTGTCAAGGAAGCGGTTCGCCGTCTGCGAGGCTCCGTTTCGCTGCCGCTGGAGGTCGAGGCCGACACGCTCGAGCAGGTCGAGCAGGCGCTCGGGCTCGGCGTTGAGCGCATCCTGCTGGACAACATGAGCCCGCTCGAGGTCGCCACGGCTGCGAAGCTGGTCGCCGCGCGCGCTCAGCTCGAGGTGTCGGGCGGCGTAACGCTCGACAACGTGCGCGCCTACGCGGAAACCGGAGTGAACGCGATCTCGATCGGCGCTCTGACCCACTCTGCCCGGTCGCTCGACATCTCGTTGGAGGTGCTGGAGCCTTGAGCGCCGAGCTCGTCGCGTCGCTCCAGGAAGAGGTTCGGACTCTCGCGCGCGCGCGCGAGGCGGTGATCCTCGCTC
Source organism: Thermoleophilia bacterium (assembly GCA_017882615.1). GTDB lineage: Bacteria > Actinomycetota > Thermoleophilia > Gaiellales > Gaiellaceae > Fen-549. Next base: position 22,602 of record JADGPD010000024.1, on the reverse strand, counting down.
ACAACTACCAGCTGCCCGAGGTTCAGGACGTCGCCGACTTCGTGGGCGACTCGCTTGGGCTCTCGCGTGAGGCGGCGCGGGCAGAGGGTCGGGCAATCGTATTTTGCGGCGTCCATTTCATGGCCGAGACGGCGAAGATCCTCTCGCCCGAGAAGACCGTCCTGATTCCCGATCTGGCAGCCGGCTGCTCGCTCGCCGACTCGATCGACGCCGATCAGCTGCGAGCCTGGAAGGCCAAGCATCCCGGCGCCGTGGTCGTCTCCTACGTCAACACCTCGGCCGCGGTCAAAGCCGAGAGCGACTACTGCTGCACCTCGGGCAACGTTCGCGCGGTGATCGAATCGATTCCGGCCGAGAAGGAGATCCTCTTTCTGCCCGACCTCTACCTCGGCCTCTGGGCCGAGCGGGTGAGCGGGCGGCGGCTCCAGCTCTGGCTCGGCGAGTGCCACGTGCACGCGGGCATCCGGCCGCAGGACGTCGACCGCGTACTGGCCGAAGCCCCGGACGCCGAGCTGCTTGTCCACCCCGAATGCGGTTGCGCCAGCCAGGCGATGGCCTTCGCCGGCGAACACGCGCACATCCTCTCGACCGAGGGGATGCTCACCTTCGCCCAGCAGAGCGAGCAGAAACGCTTCAAGGTGGCGACCGAGATCGGGATCCTGCACAGGCTGCACAAGGAGCTGCCGGACAAGAGCTTCGAGCCTGTCAACGGCGAGGCTGTCTGCCGCTTCATGAAGATGATCACGCTCGAGAAGCTGCGCGACTCGCTGCGTGACTGGCGCTACGAGGTGACGGTCGATCGCGAGATCGCGGCCCGCGCGCGCACGGCGATCGAGCGCATGGTGGCGACCGGCTGAGCGAGCTCGTCCCGCGACGAACCGGGTTGTCTCAGGGGGTGGGCCAGCCGGTGCTCTGTGGGTTCAGATCGAGACTTCCTCCGTCTACGCAATCGGCGGAGAGGCTGTAGTCGGTGGACATGCGCGGCTGCGAGACGGCGAGGAAGTGGGCGGCCACGGCACTTGCCTCGGCGGGCGGAGAGCCGAGGCGACGTGCGACCAGCGCCAGAGTCTGGATCGCGTAGCACTGAGCCGCGCTTTCGCTTTGGATGCCACGCAGGTGTTGGGACTCGTGGCTGAGCACGAGCGCTGCATATACCGCTCTTTCGACCTTTTCGGAGCAGAACGCGGTGCTGAAGACGCAGCTGAAATCGGCGCGCCCCCGGGTTGCGCCATAGGAAGAGAGATCGTGGCAGACGGATGTCTCGAGGTGGGTCGTGCTGCTTGGCCTCCCGTTTGCGTCGAACATCACCGATCCACCATTGCCTCTGATGTCGAGGAGCCCGCGTAGGAAGCCCGGACAGTCGACGCTCACCTGCCGGCCGGCGACCTCGCTTGCCACGCCGCTCAGTCTGTGATCCAGGCTCAGCTCGCGCCGGGCTTCCCAGACCACGAGGGTCAGGACGACGAGGGCCAGTGCCACCAGCACGCGCACGTTCCCAGCTTCGGCAGCGGGGCTCTGCCCCTTAAGCGCCATAGATTCGCGGCGCCGGAGCAGGTATCGTCTCAAGTCGTGTTGTCAAAGAACAGCTCCGACTGTGGGGAACTGGTAGGCGGTTGTACCCAGCTTCGCGGTCGGGCCCGCTCGAGGCGCGCCGGCCTCGCCGCCCTTTTAGCGCTCGGCGTCGCTTTCGTCTCGCTCGCATTGCCGGCGCCCGCGCTGGCAGTGCCGATTGGTTTCACGCCCTGTACGAGCGCGGCCGCGGCCGGGTTCTTCTGCGGCCGGGTAGCCGTTCCCGTGGATCGCAGCGGTCTCGCAGTTCCCACGACTACGACGATTTCGCTGCCCGTGATGTGGCGACCGGCGCTGTTCGCCGATAGCGACGGCGCTATTTTCGCGCTCGCCGGAGGACCGGGGCAGGCGGCCACCCCATTCGCGGCCCAGTTCGCGACGGCGCTCGCGCCCGCGCTCCGGACTCGCGATCTGATCGTCTTCGATCAACGAGGAACGGGCGTAGGCGCTCTCAAGTGCCCCGGGGCCGCCGCAGCTGTGAGTTTCCCGCAATTCATTCAGCAGTGCGCCACCGAGCTTGGCCCGGCGCGTTCCTACTACACGAGCAAGGACTCGGCCCTGGACATAGACGCCATTCGCGCGGCGGTGGGCGTCGAGAAGGTGACCGTCTACGGCGTCTCCTACGGCACCTACGTGGCCCAGCTCTACGCCAGGCTCTTTCCCGCGCACACAGCGGCGCTCGTGCTCGACTCGGTCGTCGCTTCGACGGGGGTGGACGCCTTCTTGCGCCCGAACTTCACCTCGATCTCCAGTGTGCTGGCCGCGAATTGCTCGCAGCACCAATGTCGCGGCATCACCCGTACGCCTCTCAGCGACCTCAAGCGGCTGACCGCCCGCGCCCGGGCCAAGGGCGCGCTGTCGCTGCGGTACGTGGACAAGGCGGGAAAGGTGCGCGACGTGGGGGCGACCCAGGCCGATCTCTTCTACTTCATGGTCGAGGTGTTCAGTTTCGACGCCGCCGCGCGCTCTCGCCTGCCGGGTGCGATTCGCTCGGCTCTGGCCGGCGATCCGTACCCGCTGGGGCGCCTGTTCGCGCCGTCGCCGGGAGCGGCCTCGAACGCGCAAGCGTCGAGCGACACGCTCTACCTGGCTACGAGGTGTACCGAGGAAACCTTCCCCTGGTTGCCGGCAGACAGCGTCACAACGCGCAAGACCAAGGCGATGAGCGCCCTCAGTGCGATTGCGGCGACCACTTTCGATCCCTTCACGCCGGGGACATCCCTCACGCTTTCGGATATCAGCTTTTGCGTCTACTGGCCCGCGCCGACGGTGCCCGTCGATCCCACGGTGGCGGCTCCGCCGCCGAACATCCCGGTGCTCATTCTGAGCGGCCAGGAAGACAATGTGACGCCCGCCGTCCAGGGGAAGGAAGTGGCCGCGCTGTTTCCACAGGCCAAGCGAGTCGGCATTCCCTTCACGGGGCACAGCGTCATCTCCGACGTCTGGCCGAATGCCACCATCTGCGTTGCGCGATCGATCGCGAGCTTCTTCGGCGGCGGCACGGTCGCCTCGTGTCCGTACGTGACACCCTTCTTCAAGCCGGTGAAGCAGGATCCCGTCTCGCTGGCCGCGGTCAAGCGGGTGAAGCTGGCCGGGATTCGCGGGCGGACAGTGGGAGCCGTTCTCGGGACGCTCAGCGACGTGACCATGACCGAGCTTTCGGGTACGGGGCCGACCGCAGGACTGCGTGGTGGCTTCTTCAAGGGCTCGGTCGGGAACTTGCAGCTGAAGAAGATCGTCTACGTTCCCGGCGTTGTCGTGAGCGGAAGGATGAGTCTCCTCAGCGGGCTGGCCAAGGTGACCGTGGGCGGCCAGGGATCTCGCGGCACGCTCACCATTCATCGCCTCAAGACGTTCACCACCGTCAAGGGAACGCTCGACGGACAGCGGCTGAGCATCAAGACGCGTACCTCCCCGAACGACGCCAACGTGGTTACGCAGCTACCCGGGTTGATCGGGCTGAATCTCGCCCCGCGCCCGCTCTCCTGAGCGCCCCCTCAGGCGAAGCCCTCGACGGCCCAACCGCGCCCTGGCTCGCTCCGGGCGGATTTTCCGGGAGAAGTAGGCTATCCGCGTGAAGATTTCCATCACCTTTGCGGCGAGACTGCTCGATTCGAGTGAAGGTGAGCGCCTGCTCGGGGCGTTCGGAGCGCTGGCGCCCGAGATCGGGGGAGAGAGGTGAGTGAGAACGAGCGACTGCGCGTAGTTCAGTTTCTGCGGGCGCTCGACGAAGCGATCTGCGAACGGCGAGAGACGTTTCCGGGTGGGGCGGCGACGCTCTCGGACGGCGAGCTGCCGGCGATCCTGAACATGAACCTGCTCAGGGTCGAGTCCATGCCCGGTCGCCTCTCGCTCCAGGAGCTCGAGTCGGAGGCCGAGCGGATCGCGGGCGAAGCCGAGATGCTGCAGGGCCGGCTCGCCTTTCGACGAGTGATCACCTACGACGAGGAGATCGGCGCCAGGCTCGCGCTCGGCTTTGAGCAGCTCGAGCGCTGGCAAGCCGAGCGCGTCGTCCTGATGGCTCAACACGGTCGGCCCGACCGCGCTAGCGACGCGGGCTTCGTGAGAGAAGTCTCGATCGACGAGCTCGAGCCCGTGAGAAAGCGTCACCTGCTCGATCGCTCCGGCGGCAACGAGGAGCTGGTTCGCCAAGAGCTCGTGGTGCCCAGCAGACTCGCTGCGGCCGGTGAGATGCGCTTCTTCGCGGCCTTCGTCGAGGGCGAGATTCGCTCCTTTTGCGAGCTGTACAGCGACGACAGCGGTGTCGCCGTCGTCCGCTCCGTTGCGACGCTGAAGTCTCACCGGCGCGCCGGTCTGGCGCGCGCAACGGTCTTGCACGCCGTTCGTCGCAGCCAGGCGATCGGTTACGAGCTCACCTTCTTGCGGGCCGTCCACGACGACTGGCCCAAGAACCTCTATGGCGAGCTGGGATTCGACGCGATCGGGATGATCTATCGCTTCGCGGGCCGGCCGCTCGGCGCCTCGTCGATCGAAACGAGCTCTGAGGGCTAGCTAGACACGCCCGTTCGACCAGCCGACGGCGGAGCGCCGCATCAACATGACGCTGGCCCCGATCAGCCCCAGCGTCGCAGCGGTCAACGAGATTCCGACCAGGCTGCCGAGGAAAAGGACGAGCGTCGGCGCCCCCACGAGAACGGCTATCCCGACCAGGGCTAGGACGTTGGCGCCGGTGGTCCGCTTGAGCAGGAGCACCAGCGCGAGCAAAAGGAAGAGGGCGGGCGGGATCAGGAGCGTTCCCGCGTAGAAGATCTGCTCGTTGCGGCCGCCGCCCGTGGGGCGGTGGACGAAGCCGTAGAAGGCCGCGAAAGCGACGATCGCTGCCACAGCGAGCGCGAGAGTGAGGGCTCCGAGACGACGCACCGCAACCATTCTGAGACATTCGTCACGAGCTTGCAGGAAGACCCGTGCATTTCGGCTCCTCGGCTCTTGCAGTTTCGACCGATAAAGACCCGAGCTTCAGGGGCCGGCGCGGTTTGCTCGCTCTTCTCGCAGAAGCTCGAGCCAGCGATCGCGCCAGAGAGCGCTCTCTGGAATCGTCGCCGCGCCGAGGGCGTGCCAGGCGGTCACATAGACGCCGCGCAGGTCGACCATCAGCTCGAGCAGGTCGGCATTCGGCGCCCGTCCGTAAGCCGCGATGGCTTCGCGCCAAGGGAGATCTTGCCCGAGCTTTCTGGTAGCGGTTTGGAGGGCTGCCAGATCCCATTCAATCGGGCCGAGGCAGCCATCCTCGAGATCGATCCAGATGGTTCCGCGCGCGGTTTCCATGATGTTGTGGAAATGGGCGTCGCCGTGCAGCGGGCGCTCGTCGAAGCGCTCGGGCAGCAGGGCGGTCAGTCGCTCCTTCTCGCCTTTCAGGAGTTCGAGATCATCGGCCTCGAGCAGCCGCCTCGCCTTTATTCGCTCGAGCAGGACGTCGAGCTCGACGATGGGCCTGAAGGGAGGAAGAAAGCTCGCACGGCGAGGATCTAGATCGTGGATACGGCGCAGCGAGTGGGCTGCCGCCTTCACGTCGAGCGGGCGCGATACCTCGTTCTCGAGCTCCCAAAAAGAGATGACGAATCCGTCCGCGTGGTGCGGTCCGGGCGGCACGAGAGTGCTCGGCCGCACCGCCCCGATACCGCTCTCGCCGAGCAGAGCGGCAAAGGCGAGCTCGGTTCGAGCGCTCTCGAGCGGATTACGGATCTCCGCCACCGCGGTCGGAATACGGGCGAGCACAGGTTCCGGATGGAGCTCGAGCAGCAGGTTGAAGCCCTCGTTGACGATCCGAGGCTCTTCGCAACGAATCCCGAGCTCGGCTGCCAGCGCGACAGCCGCGCCCACCTCACGCCTCATGGAACGTCGAGCCCGAGGATCTCTTCGAGCGTCTCGCGGCGGCGGATCAGGCGCGCCTGGCCGTCCGCGACGAGCAGCGCGGCCGGTCGCGTCAGGACGTTGTAGTTGGAGGCCATGCTGAGCGTGTAGGCGCCGGTATCTGGAACGGCCAGCAGGTCGCCGCGCTGTGGATGGGGCAGCGCGATTCGCCTGACCAGCACATCGCCGGCCTCGCAATGCTTGCCGCAGATCGTGTAGGAACGATCGCTGGGCTCGCTGGCGCGGTTGGCGAGCAAGGCCTCGTAGCGGGCGCCGTAGAAGAGGGGGCGGGGGTTGTCGGAGTAGCCGCCGTCGACCGCCACCCAGGGCGGGCCCTCGGCGGGCTCCTTGACGACGCCGACCGTGTAGAGGGTGAAGCCGGCTTCGCCGACGAGCGAGCGGCCGGGCTCGAGGATCAGCCCTGGGCGAGGCAGGCCGTGTGCGCCGAAGTCGCGCGCCAGCCGCGCCTCGACGTCGCCGATCCACTCGGCGATCGAGGGCGCCGGCTCGTCTTCGGTGTAGCGGATGCCGAGCCCGCCGCCCACGTCCACCACCGCCGGCGCCCAGGCCAGCTCGGTGCGGCAGACGGCGACGAAGCCGGCCAGCCAGTCGAGCAGCATGCGCGGAGCGGCCAGATCGAGCAGTTGCGAGCCGAGGTGGATGTGCAGCCCGGCCATCTCCATTCCCAGCGACGTTCCCAGGCGCACGGCCTCAATCGTCTGCTCGGGCGTCAAGCCGAACTTGGAGCCACGGTGAGCGGTCTGGATCGCCTCGTGCGTGTCGACCTCGATGCCGGGCGTGACTCGCACGAGCGCCCGCTTGATGCCGGCCGCCGCCGCTCGCTCGACCTCGTCCGGGGCGTCGAGAACGAGGTAGAGCACGTCGGCCTCGGCGGCGGCACGCAGCTCCTCGTCGCTCTTGTTATTGCCGTGGACGACGATCTTCTCGCCGCCGATTCCTGCCCTGCGGGCGACCTCGAGCTCGCCCAGCGTGGAGACGTCCGCGCCCAAACCTTCCTCGGCGAGGAGGCGCAGCACGGCCAAGTTGGGAAAGGCCTTGGAACCGAAGACGACGAGCGCGTTCGGCGCCGCCTCGCGGTAGGCCCGCGCCCGCGCCCTGAGCGTCTGCTCGCAGTAGACGATGAGCGGCGTGCCGAACTCGCGCGCCAGCTCGGAGGCGCGCAGGCCGCCGACTTCCAGCTCACCCTGCTCGATGCGGGCGCTGTCGGGAAAGAGATCGAGAACGGACACCCCGCGAGCTTAGCGGCCGGACGCCGCGGACAGTACGAGATTGCTTCGTCTAGGCTCCCCCGCAGAAAGGACGGACGCGAAAGTGACGGGGAGCGAAATAGTTCCGGCGGGCTGCCTCTGCGGAGGCGTGCGCATGGAGCTGACCCCACCCTTCCTGGCCGCCAGCTGTTGCCACTGTGAGCATTGCCGCAAGCACTCGGGCAACTTCGGCTCGATGGCGATGGAGGTGCCGAGGGAGCAGATGAAGATCCTCTCCGGCGACGATTTGCTCGCGAGCTGGCGCCCGGCCCCCGGCCTGGCGATCAGGTTCTTTTGCCGCCGCTGCGGCTCGAGCCTCTACGGCATGAACGAGCCGGAGAGCGAAACGGTCTGGGTGCGTATGGGAGTGCTAGAAGCCGATCCCGGCCTGCGCCCGTCGCGCCACACTTGGGTCGATTCGGCGCCGGCCTGGCTCCCCGTTCCCGAGGACGGGCTACCGCGCTACAGCCGGCGGTCTTCCTAGTGGCACCCGGGTAGAGAAGCCCTGCTCACGCGCGTACGCCCGGGGGCTGAGGTAGTTTTCTAGAGCTTTGACGGACGATTACAAACAGAAGGTGCCGGGCGACTTCTACGATCCGCAGGCGATCGAGCCCAAGTGGCAAGCGCTCTGGGAGCGCGAGCGGGCCTTCGCCGAGCCCAACCCGCCGCCGTCCGAGCTGGGCGAGAACGAGCGGGCTACCTATGTGCTCGAGATGCTGCCCTACCCCTCGGGCGAGCTGCACATGGGACACGTCAAGAACTACACGCTCGGAGACGTCGTTGCGCACTTCCGCCGCCGAAACGGCTGGAAAGTCCTGCGCCCGATGGGCTACGACGCCTTCGGTCTGCCGGCCGAGAACGCGGCGATCAAGGAGGGCGGCCAGCCGCGCGAGATCACCGAGCGAAACATCGGCCGCATCCGTGAGCAGATGCGGCGCATGGGCTGGGCGATCGACTGGGACCGGGAGATCTCGACCCACACGCCCGAGTACTACCGCTGGACGCAGCTGCTCTTCCTGAAGCTGCTCGAGCGCGGGCTCGCCTATCGCAAGGAGTCGCTGCAGAACTGGTGCCCGAACGACCAGACGGTGCTCGCGAACGAGCAGGTCGTGGACGGGCGCTGCGAGCGCTGCGGCGCCGAGGTCGAGAAGCGCTCGCTCGAGCAGTGGTTCTTCCGCATCACCGACTACGCCGAGGCGCTGCTCGATGAGATGAATCTGCTCGAGCACTGGCCCGAGCGCGTGCTGACGATGCAGCGCAACTGGATCGGCCGCTCGGAGGGGGCCGAGGTGGTCTTCCGCGTCGAGGGAACGGAGATCGACCTGCCCGTGTTCACGACGCGCCCGGACACGCTGTTCGGCGCCACCTTCTTCGTGATGGCGCCCGAGCATCCGCTCGTTTCCGAGCTCGTCGCCGGGAGGCCGGAGGCCGAAGCCGTGCGCGCCTACGTCAAGCAGGCGCAGACGCGCTCGTCGATCGAGCGCGAGGAGAAGGAAAAAGACGGCGTCTTCACCGGCCGCAGCGTGATCAATCCGGTCAACAATGAAGCGATCCCGATTTGGATTGCCGACTACGTGCTGATGGAGTACGGAACGGGCGCGATCATGGCCGTGCCGGCTCACGACGAGCGCGACCACGCTTTCGCGCGTCAGTACAAGCTTCCGATCGTCCAAGTAATCGCGCCGCGGGAAGGTGAGATCGACGTGCAGGCCGAGGCCTACGTCTCTTCATCCACGGACGACATCATGGCCAACTCGGGCGAGTTCACCGGGCTGCCGAGCCCGGAGGGGAAGAAGAAGATCATCGCCTGGCTCGGCGAGAGCGAGCTCGGAGAGCCGAAGGTCACCTACCGCCTGCGCGACTGGCTGATCTCGCGCCAGCGCTACTGGGGCTGCCCGATCCCGGTCGTCTACTGCGAGAAATGCGGCGTCGTGCCGGTGCCGGAGAGCGAGCTGCCGGTACTCCTCCCGGAGGTCTCGGACTTCCTGCCCAAGGGTCGCTCGCCGCTGGCCGCCGCCGAGGAGTGGGTGGCCACGACCTGCCCGTCCTGCGGCGGCGCGGCCAGGCGCGAGACCGACACCATGGACACCTTCGTCGACTCCTCCTGGTACTTCATCCGCTACTGCGATCCACACAATGTCGAGGCACCGTGGGATCGAGAGGTTGTCGACCACTGGATGCCGGTCGACCAGTACATCGGCGGCATCGAGCACGCGATCCTGCACCTGATGTACGCGCGCTTCTTCACCAAGGCGCTCGCCGACATGGGCCTGCTCGGCTTCCGCGAGCCCTTCAGCCGGCTTTTCACGCAGGGGATGATCTATTACCACGGCGCCAAGATGTCCAAGTCGAAGGGCAACGTGGTGGCCCCCGACGCGATGATCAAGCGCTACGGTGCCGACGCGGTGCGCCTGAACATCCTCTTCATGGGCCCGGCCGACCAGGACGCCGAATGGCAGGACAGCGGCGTCGAGGGCACGAGTCGCTTCCTCGGCAGGCTCTGGCGCACCGTGCTCGAAGCGGCCGGTGCCGAGAAGCCGCTCGGGAGCGAAGTCACGCCGCTCGTGCGCAAGACGCACCAGACGATCGCCAAGGTCACCGACGACATCGACCGCCGCTTCGTCTTCAACACCCCGATCGCGGCGGTGATGGAGCTGGTCAACGAGATCAACCGCGCCCCGGAAGACCCGGGCGCCCGCTTCGCCGCCGAGACTGCGGTCAGCCTGATCCAGCCCTACGCCCCGCACATCGCCGAGGAGCTGTGGCAGCGGCTCGGACACGAACGCCTCTGGATCGAGCCCTGGCCGGCCTTCGACGCCAGCCTGCTCGAGCAGGAGTCGTTCGAGCTGGTGGTGCAGGTGAACGGCAAGGTGCGCGACCGTATCGAGGCTTCGGTCGGCGCGAGCGAGCAGGAGCTGGTCGAGCTGGCGAGCTCCTCACCCAGAGTCGCGGCTTTTCTCGAAGGCAAGACGCTGCGCAAGACGATCGTCGTTCCGCGCAAGCTGGTCAACCTCGTCGTCGGTTAATTCGCCGCCGCCGCCGGTCCGCTCGACTCGCGGATGACGAGCTCGGTCGAGACGACCGATGTGAGCGGCGGTTCGTCTGGACTCTCGAGCATGCGAAGGATCGCCTCGGCGGCAGCCGTCCCCATACCGGTTGCATCCTGGCGCACGGTTGTCAAGCTCGGTTTCATGCTGGCGGCGAAGGGAGCGTCGTCGAAGCCGGTGACGGCGATGTCGTCGGGGATGCGGAGTCCGGTCTCCGTAATCGCCACCATCGCTCCAATCGCCATGGTGTCGCTGGCGCAGGTGATGGCGTCGGGGCGTTCGGGCAGAGCCAACAGGCGCATCGCGGCCTCGTAAGCGCTGTGGTGGTAGTAATCGCCCTGCTCGGTGTACTCGGCCGGCGCCGGCAGCCCGAGCCGGTCGAGCTCGGAGCGGTATCCAAACAGGCGATCGGGCCCCGGGCGGGTGTTCTGGAGGCCGCAGATGTGAGCTATCCGCGTCCGGCCCGTGTCGTGGAGGTGGTTGACCACGTTCGCCATCGCGGCGACATTGTCCGACATCACGTAACCGGCCCGGCGTCCGATCGGATCCAGGTCGATGAAGACCGCCGGGACTTCCGAGCTAAGGATCGGCTCCACCTCGGGGTCGTCATAGCCAAACCCCCAGACGATCAAGGCGTCGGCTCCGCGCTCGATCGTGCGCTCTAGCGCCGCCGCCCGCATCAGATCGCCTCGCGTCACCGGGCGGTTTCCGCACAGAATCAGGTCGCAGCCGGCGCTGACCAGACGGCCGCGAATACCCTTGAAGGCCGGCCCGAAGAAGGGGTGATCGAGCTCGGCAACCTCCCAGCTCGCAGTCACGAGCCCTACCAGGTAACGTCCCGCGGCTCGCTCGTGCGCTGGTCTGTCTGCCATACCGTCGGTACGCGAGCGCAGTGTTTCGGCATCGGCCATGCTGACGTCGAGTTCCGCGTAGACGCGTGCAGGAGAGAGATAGCCTTTCGTATCCGGCGCCTCTTCAGTGGACATTCACGACCCGTTCCCGGAGATTCGCCTGCACGGGACCGCACCTTACGCCGAAACAACGGCGGTAGTCGGGGAACGGCGCCATCGGTCTAGTTCTTCCCGGGTGCCGCCGGCCCGCTCGAGTCGCGCACGATCAGCTCGGTCTCGATCAAGACCACGGGCGGAGAGCTTTCCGGGTTGTCGAGCATGCGCAGGACGGCTTCAGCGGCGGCTGTTCCCATGCCGACGGCGTCCTGACGAACCGTCGTCAGGCTCGGCTTGACGACGGCAGCGTAGTCGGCGTCGTCGAAGCCGGTAACGGCGATGTCTTCAGGAACGCGGAGCCCGGCCTGCTCGATCGCGGTCATCGCACCGACAGCCATCGAATCGCTTGCGCAGGCGATCGCGTCTGGTTGCTCCGGCAAAGCGAGTAGGAGCTTCGCGGCGTCGAAGCCGCTGTCGTGGAAGAAGTCGCCCTGGACGACATACTCCGCCGGCGCCGGTAGACCGAGTCGCTCGAGCTCGGAGCGGTAGCCGAGCAGGCGATCGGTTCCGGGGCGAGTGTTGTAGTGACCGCTGATATGGGCGATCCGCCGCCGTCCGCTCTCGCAGAGGTGATTGACGATCGTCGTCATCGCCTCGACGTTGGCCGACATCACGCTGCCGGCGCGCTCGCCGAGCACGTCGTTGTCGACAAAGATGACCGGTAGGCCGCTACTCAGGATCGGCTCGCATTCCGGGTCTCCGAAGGCGACACCCCAGGCGATGATCCCATCCACTCCGCGCTCGATTGTCTGCATCGCGGCGGCTCTGCGCAGGTTCTCGTCGGCGCCCAGGGGTCGCGTTGCGCAGAGAAGCACATCGCAATCGTTCGCAGTCATCCGGCCGCGAATACCGAGCAGCATCTTCTCGAAAACCGGGTGCAGTAGGTCGGGAATCGGGAGCAGGCAGGAGATGAGGCCGATCAGGTAGCGCTTGTGAGAAGGATCGCGCGTCGATCGCTCGGCCATCGCTTCGGCGCGGGTTTTTAGCTCGAGCGCCTCGTTGGCCTGTTCGCGCAGCGCCGCAAACATGCTCGAGGGCGAGAGCCGCCCCGATTCCGCAGGATCGTGTTGATCGTTCATGAGATTAGCCTTGGTCTCACAATCATCGGCCGCCTGGACGTGAATCGTAGGTCGCTGAGACCGCCGGCCCGCTCGCGTCCCGGCTGGTCGGCCATCCCTCTGGCGCGTGCTTCCAACTCCTCCGTGGCGACGGCGCCAGTCTCAAAGGACTGGAAGATCTCGGCAGGGGAAACGAATCCCTCGCTGGCTTGGCTCGAATCGGCGGTCATCCAGACAGTAGATCGGCGTTGCTCGGGCGGAGATTAGTCAATCGTTGCGCGTGTTTTGGCACGACGGCGTCGGAGTCTCGCGACGATTTGTACGGCAGGATCGAGGCATGAAGCTTCCTGAGATCTCGCGTCGGCAGGCGATCGTCATTTGCGTGCTGGTTTTGGTTCTGCTCGTCGGCGCGGGCAAGCTGCTCGGAGCGCGTCACCCGGCCGTGCAGAGGCGGGCCCAGGTCAAGCTCGTCGGCGGCGCTACGAGCAGCTCGCGCGCGCAGCTCTTGGTCGATGTCTCGGGCGCCGTGCGCCGCCCGGGCGTCTACAAGCTGCCGGCCGGTTCGCGCATCAACGATGCGCTCCTGAAGGCTGGGGGAGAGACCGAGAAGGCCGACCTGACCCTCGTCAACCGGGCCGCTTCGCTGACCGACGGGCAGCAGGTGCTGGTGCCGGAGAAGGTGACGGCCGCCGCCGTGGCGACCTCTTCGGGCGGGTCAGCGCCGGCCACGACCGCTCCCGTGCGCCTGAACAGCGCAACCCTCGAGCAGCTCGACGAGTTGCCCGGGGTGGGGCCGTCCACCGCTCAGCGCATCATCGACTACCGCACGGCGAACGGACCTTTCAAATCCGTTGACGAGCTCGATTCGGTGAGCGGCATCGGTCCGGCCAAGCTGGCCGAGTTGCGCGACCTCGTCGTTCCCTAGCGGTCAACTTGTTCGTCACCGACGGCCCCCGGTCGTTACCCCTCCAGCACTGCCTCGTCGCGGCGTTGTGCCTGGGCCTGGGGTTGGCCAACGCGCAGCGGGTAGGTACGTCGGTCGCCGCGATCGGGGCGCTCGCGCTGGCGGCTTCGATCGGGCTCTGTCGGCAGCCGCGCCTCCGCTTCGGCGCGAGCGCGGCGTTGCTACTGCTTTTCGGTCTCTTGCTCGGTTCTCTCAGGCTGGCCTCGCTCGATCGCAGTCCTCTTCTCCCGCACGTCGGCGAGAGCGCGAAGGTGCACGTCGTCGTGGTCGGGGCGCCGCGCGTCAGCTCTTACGCGATCAGCGCGGTCGGACAGGTTCAGCGCTTCGGTCGCGTACGCCTCAGGGAGCGTGTCTGGCTCAGCCTGCCGCCCGGCAAGGCGCCGCCGATCGGAGGCGTGCTCGAGCTCGGCGCCAAGGTGGAGCTACCGGCGGGGCCGAGTTCGAGCGGTTTCGACCAGCGAGCCTGGCTCTCTCGCCAGGGCATTCACGTTGTTCTGAAAACGGGCCCCTGGCGCCTCGTCGGTCGCCGCGGCGGCATCGGCGGTTTCGGCGACCGCCTGCGCGAGCGCCTCGCGCACGATCTCGTGCCCGGGCTGACCGGTGAGCGGCGCGGGCTTGTGCTCGGCTTCGTCCTGGGCGAGGACGAGGGCCTGTCGGACGGGCTGCGCCAGTCGTTCAGGCGCTCGGGGCTGTACCACCTACTCGCGGTCTCGGGCCAGAACATCGCCTTCCTCGTGGCCGGAGTGCTCGGGCTGGCCTGGCTGTGCGGCATTCCTAGGCGGATCGCCGAGCTGCTGGCGCTGGCGACGATCGCCGCCTACGTGCTGGTGGTTGGCTGGCAGCCCTCCGTGGTGAGGGCGGCGGTGGCCGGCGGATTGGCGTCGCTGGCCTGGCTGGCGGCGCGACCGCGCGACCGCTGGTACTTCCTGCTCTTGGCGGCGTTCACGTTGCTGGTCTGGAATCCGCGCTCGCTTTTCGATCCCGGCTTTCAGCTCTCGTTCGCCGCCGTGATCGCCATCTTCGTGACGGTGAGACCGCTCGAGCGCCTGCTCGAGAAAACGCCGCTCCCGGCGGCACTACGCCCGGCGATCGCCGTCTCGGCCGGCTGCACGCTGATGACGACGCCGATCATGGTCGTTCAGTTCGGCAAAGTACCCGTTTACGGAGTGCTGGCTAACGTCGCCGTCGAGCCGGTCGTTCCGTTCGTACTCTTCCTCGGCATGGCCTCTGTGCTGGTTGCGCCACTCGCTCCTCCCGCCGCGCAGGCGCTGGCCTTCCTGAACGGGTTGCTCGCCGCCTATATCGCCTTCTGGGCGCGGCTCGTCGGCGCGCTTCCGGGCGCTCAGGTCGGCCGTGCACACCTGCTGCGGCTCTGTTTGGTCGGCTTCTTTCTCGCACTCTGGCCGTTCCTGCTCAGGCCGCGACTGCCGCGGCTCATCGTGCTCACGTTGACCGCGCTGATCCCGCTTTGGGGCTGGCAGAACCGGCCGCGCCCGACCCCTCTACCCGTGCCGCCGGAAGGTCTTCGCGTTACCTTTCTCGATGTCGGGCAGGGGGCGGCGGCGCTTGTTCAGACGGCGGACGGTGCGCTGCTCGTAGACGCCGGCCCGCCCGAGGCGAATGTGGCCGGGCAGGTCGCCGGGCTCGGCGTTCACCGCCTGGAGGCGCTCGTGCTCAGCCATCCCCAGAGCGATCACATCGGCGGTGCGCCCGAGGTGCTGCGCAAGCTCGAAATCGGACTGGTGCTCGACTCGGGCATTCCGTCCAGCGACTACTACGAGCGCGAGGCCCGGCGCGAAGCGAGCCGGCGGAAAATTCCCTTCAGGCCCGCCGAGGCCGGCCAGGACTTCAGCCTCGGCGCTCTGCACCTGCGCATCCTCTGGCCCCGGGCGGGGCCGAGCGCAGGCGGCGACGCGAACGAGTCGGCCGTCGTGGTGCTCGTCTCCTACGGCTCGACCGACGTCCTGCTCCCGTCCGACGCGGAGTCGCCGGTCACGCTGCCGCTCGCTCTCCAACCGGTCGAGCTGCTCGAGGTCGCTCACCACGGCTCCGCCGACGACGGCCTACCGCAACTGCTCGAGCGCTTGCAACCGCAGATCGCCGTCATCTCGGTGGGTCGCGACAACGACTACGGTCACCCCACACCCTCGACGCTGGCGACGCTGGCCACAGAGCAGGGGCTGAGGGTCTTCCGCACCGACCAGGACGGGCGCGTCGTACTCGAATCGGACGGCTGCGCGATCACCGTGCGAGCTAAACGGGCGAAGGCCGTATCCTTGCCCTGTGGCTGAACTGAAATCCGCCTACCTGATTTACGGAACCAATCGGCCGCGCGTCGAAGAGGCGGTGAAGCGCCTGCGCGATCGCTTCGCGCCGGAGGCGGTCGAGCGCCTGCGAGCGAGCGAGACGAGCGGGGAGGAGGCCGTGGCGGCCTGTAACGCCGGCGGGTTGTTTGCAAGCGGCGGAAGGACGGTGATCGTGGAGGGGGTCGAGCGCTGGAAGGCGGCGGACGCCAAGGCGGTCGGCGCCTACCTCGACGACCCGACGCCCGACACGATCCTGGCGCTGGTGGCCGATCAGCTTCGCCGCGACTCGGCGCTGGTGAAGGCCGTGGGCAAGCGGGGGCAGATTCTCGCCTATGACGTTGCCAAGCGCGAGCTGCCGGACTGGGTGCGCTCGCAGCTGCGCGAACGCCGAGTCGAATCCTCACCCGGTGTGGCCAGAGCCCTGATCGAGCTGGTCGGAGAGGACATGCACGAGCTGGCCTGCGAGATAGACAAGCTGGCAACCTGGGCCGACGGGGAGAAGATCGGCGAGAAGGAGCTGGAGATGCTGGTTTGTCCGCGCGGCGAGGTGGCGCCGTTCGGGCTTACCGATGCCTGGGGCCGCCGTGACGTGGCCGGAGCGCTTGCCGCCTACGAGCTCTTACTCGAGCGGGCAAGCGAGACGCGCACGTCGCTGCTCGCCCGGCTTGCGGCGCTTGTCGGCTCGCACATCGGTCGCGTCTCGGCCTGCCACCGCTTTGCGCAGCAGGGGCTCGGCGCCCGCGAGGCCGCGACCCGGCTCGGGATTCACCCCTACGCGGCCGAGAAGGCCGTCGCTCAGGCGCGCAACTTCAGCGAGATCGAGTTGCGCCGGGCGACCGTTCGCCTGGCCGCGCTGGATCTGGCGCTCAAGGGCGGTAGCCGCCTGCCGGCCGAGCTGGAGTTCGAGCGGGCGTTGATCGACCTGACCAAACGGGCCGGCTAGGTCAGCCGAGCTCGGGCTGCCATTTCCAACCGTCGCCGCCGCCGTTGCGGTCGGCGACGACGCGTCCAGCGCCGGAACCGGGGAAGTGGCAGGTGAGCACGAGCGAGCCGTTCTGGCCAAGCTCTTCCAGCAACTTGCGCCGGCTGTCAACGACCTGCTCGGGCCAGACGTCGAAACGAGCGGCCCAGCCGGGCTGCTCGACGTTGACCGGGCTGAGCAGCACGTCACCCGTGTAGATCGCCTCCGGGCCGATCTGGACAGCCATGTGCCCGGGCGAATGTCCCGGAGTAGGCCGGGAGCGAATCCCGGGCACGATCTCGTGCTCGCCGTCCAGGAGCGAAAAGCGGTCTTCGAGCGGCAAAAGCGCCTTTTGGAAGTTCTCGGCGTGATCGGGCTCGGGGTTGTCGCCGGGGAGCCAGTGCCGCCACTCGGAGCGCTGCATCCAGTAGCGGGCGTTAGTGAAGAGCGGGCGCCCGTCGGCGCGAACACCGCCCCAGAAGTGGTCGGCATGGCCGTGCGAGATGACCACCGTGTCGACGGAGCCGGGATCGATCCCCGCTTGCTCGAGAACAGGCTCCAGACGGTGTGGCTCTTCCCAGGTTCCGGCCGGATCGATCAGAACACGATTCGCGCCGGTGTCGACGAGCAGGGCGCGAACCTGGAAGACGAGGCGCTCGGAGTCGAGCTCGTGCCGCTCCAGCGCCTCGGCGAGCGCATCGGCCGGAGCGTCGCCGAACAGCCCGTCGGCGTTCACCTCGAAGCTGCCGACGTTCAGATACCTGCAGCGGTAGGTGCCCAGTGCGAAGCTCGTCATCGCAAGTCCTTTCGCCGAGCTCGAGCCCGGCCGAGCCGATCGAGATCGAGCGGAGCGGCTACTGCTTGCCGGCGACGAGCTTGGCGGCCTGCGACTTCTTGCGCGCCGCGGCGTTCTTGTGCATCGCTCCGCGAGCGATGGCCCGGTCGATCCACTGCACGAGCAGCTTGTGCTCGGCTTCGATCTTGGCGGCCTCGCCCTCGTCTACGGCGGAGCGGAGGCGCCTGGTCAGCGTCTTGACCGTCGAGCGGTAGCGCAGATTCTCGACCCGCTCACGAGTCGTGATCCCAACGCGCTTCTTCTGTTGCTTGATGTTGGCCATAGCGTGAAAACGCCCGCTCTGCGGGCGGGAGCGATGGTAGCAGACGCCCGCACGAATGCGCCTGGCAAGAAGGCGTGAACGAGCTTACGAACCGACAGGCTGCCGCGCGATTCTTGCAGGGGTTTGGCCTATCGCGATGCTATGAATTTCCGTTCGGTTGGTGGTGCGGCGCATCGGTTCCGGGCAGGTGCATCAAGTTTTCGATCTGGCGAACGCCCTCCACCTCTCGCGTCTTCTCGATGATCTCGGCGATGATCTCGGGCCGTTCGATCTGGCCGCGAAACGTGACGATGCCGTTCACCGCGTCAACGTTCAGCTTGCCCTTCGGGATCTCCTGGAAGCGAAAGACCTCGCTTTCGACCTTGTTCACGAGGGTCACGTCGTCGTAGCTCTTCGGCCGCTCCGCCAGGTGCCGGGTGCGGGCGGCGAACGCTCGCGTCTTGACTGCTCCGAGATGAGCGACTCGTTCGGCTCGCCGCTCGCCGCGGCGGGCGAGAGCGATCGGCCGGTCGCGCAGCATCCTGCGTCGGCGTTTCCCGTTACGAGGGTCGAAGAGAAGGCCGAGCGACGCTCCCAGCGCGATCAGCCCTGCCGCCTTTGTCCAGCTTTTCAGTCCAGTCTCGACTCGCATACTCAGCTCCTCTGTCGAGAAGCGAGTTCCCATCGCGGCGACTGCGAAACATCGCGGCGTCGCGGGCGAGAAGAGCACCGGCCCTAGTTGGCGTCTACCTATACTCGGGCGCGTGGAAGAGCAAGACGCGACTGTGCCCGTTGCCGCGGATCTGGCTGAGGAAGGCTCGATCGAGACCTCGGCGCACGGCCGGCGACTCGCCGTCTCGACGCTGATCTTCGCGGTCGCGACGGCTATCTCGCGGGTCGTCGGGCTGGCGCGCGAGATCCTCGCCCGCAACTACTTCGGCGTCGAGGGCGCCGGTATCAACGCCTTCACCGCCGCCTTCCAGGTGCCGAACCTGATCAGGGCGCTGGTCGCGGACGCCGCTCTCTCTTCGGCCTTCGTTCCGGTTTTCAGCGAGCTTCTGGTCAAGGGCGAGCGCAAGCGCGCCTGGCGCGTGGCCTCGTCGCTGTTCTGGCTGATGCTGCTCGGTCTTGGGGCTCTGACTGCACTCTTCACGCTCGTTGCGCCTCTGGTGATGAGCGTCTACGGCTACCACGGGCATCAGCAGCAACTGGCGGTCACCCTCTCTCGCATCCTCTTCCCGGTGGTTGCGATGCTCGGGCTCTCGGGAATCGTCGTCGGCATCCTGAACAGCTACGAGCACTTCTCGGTGCCGGCGCTGACTCCGGTGTTCTGGAATCTGGCGATCATCGCCGGACTTGTGATCGGCGTGCCGATGACGCACAGCACCTCAAATCAGCTCTACATCTACGCCGGCGCGATTCTGGTCGGCACGCTGATTCAGTTCCTGCTGCCGCTGCCCTGGCTCTACGGCCTCGAGGGGCGCCTGCGTCCCGTCATCGACTGGCACGATCCCGCGGTCAGGCGCGTCTTCGTGCTGATGGGGCCGGTCGCGCTCGGGCTGGGGCTGATCAACTTCAACGTCATGCTGGGGACGATTTTCGCCTCGCGCCTGATCGATCCGAACATCGCGCCGTCGGCGATCGACTCGGCCTTCCGCATCTACATGCTGCCGCAAGGCATCTTTTCGGTCGCGATCGCCACCGTTCTCTTCCCGACCCTCTCCCGCGCCGCGGCGCAGGCCGACTGGGACGGCTACCGCGACACCTTCAGCGTCGGCATGCGCCAGATCGCCTTCACGCTCGTGCCGGCCGGCGTGGTCTCGGTCGTGCTGGCGGCTCCGATCGTGCGCCTGCTCTACCAGCGTGGCGAGTTCACGTCTCACCAGACGAACGTGGTGGCCGCCTGCCTCGCCGCCTATTCCGTCGGGCTGGCCTTCAACGGCTTCATGCTGATGCTCAACCGCGGTTTCTTCGCGCTGCAAAAGCCCTGGACGCCGACCGCGGTCGCGCTCGGGAACCTCGCGCTGAACGCCACGCTCTACTTCGCCCTCTACCGCGTCGGCCCCTGGGGGATCCCTCTTTCGATCTCCATCGCCAACATCGCCGGAACCGGCGCGCTTCTCGTCCTGCTGAGGCGGCGGATAGGACGAATCGACTTCGGCGCGATCCTCAGCTCGTTCATTCGCGTAGCCATCTCCGCCGCGATCTTCGCCGCGGTCGGCTACGGCATCTGGCGCCCCCTCGACTCGATGCTCGGTCGCTCCTTCCCCGCGCAGCTGGCCTCGCTCGGGACGGCGATGGTGGCCGGGCTGGTCGCCTACCTGGTTTCCGCTCGTATGCTCGGGGTGCGTGAGCTCGAGACGCTGCTCGCGTTGCGCCGCCGCCGCGCCACGTAGAGCGAGCCCGATCTCGTCGGTGAGTTGTTTCTGTTTCGTCACCCTTGACGCTTGACAGCAAACGATTCTTCTAAACGGTGTCTGACACCGGCGGCGCGGGTGTGGCGGAACGTGGCGCGTTCGAGCTGAAGTTCATCGCCATACTTCCAGCGGCATGGACCAGAGCAAGATCCGCAACTTCTCGATCATCGCCCACATCGACCACGGTAAGTCGACGCTGGCCGATCGCATCCTCGAGCTGACGCACGCCGTCTCCAAGCGCGAGATGCGCGAACAGGTGCTCGACTCGATGGACCTGGAGCGCGAGCGCGGCATCACGATCAAGGCCCAGGCGGTGCGCGTGAGCTGGAAGGGCCACGAGCTGAACCTGATCGACACGCCCGGGCACGTCGATTTCACCTACGAGGTCTCGCGCTCGCTGCAGGCCTGCGAGGGAGCGCTCTTGGTGGTGGACGCGGCGCAGGGGATCGAGGCGCAGACGCTGGCCAACGCCTACCTGGCGATCGAGAACAACCTCGAGATCGTTCCGGTGCTGAACAAGATCGACCTGCCTCAGGCCGACCGCGAGGGCACGGCGATCGAGGTGGCGCATCTGCTCGGCGACGCGCCCGAGCATGTTCTGGCGATCTCGGCCAAGACCGGTGAAGGGGTCGAGGCGGTGCTCGACGCGGTGATCGAGCGAATTCACGCCCCTGCGGGCGACCTGAGCACGCCGCCGCGGGCGCTCGTTTTCGACTCCTCCTACGACCAGTACCGGGGCGTCGTGGCCTTCGTGCGCGTGATCGACGGCTCGTTTTCGCGCCGCGAGGCGCTCAAGGCGATGGCGCTCGGCACCGAGTTCGAGCCCGAGGAGATCGGCTTCTTCGGGCCGAGCATGACACCCGTGGAGAAGCTCGAGGCCGGCGAGGTGGGCTATCTCGTCACCGGTCTCAAAGACGTCGCCAAGCTGCGCGTCGGCGACACGATCACAACCGTCGCCCGACCCGCGCGGGAGCCGCTGCCCGGCTATAAGGACGTCAAGCCGATGGTCTTCGCCGGGCTCTTCCCGACCGACTCGGACGCCTACCCCGAGCTGCGCGAGGCGCTCGAGAAGCTGAAGCTGAACGACGCGGCGCTGCTGTACGAGCCCGAGACCTCGCAGGCGCTCGGCTTCGGTTTCCGCTGCGGCTTCCTCGGTCTTCTGCACATGGAGATCGTGCGCGAGCGGCTGGAGCGGGAGTTCGACCTCGATCTGCTGGTGACCGCGCCCAACGTCGCCTACCGGGTGAAGATGCAGGGCGGCGCCGAGCTCGAGGTGCACAACCCGGCCGAGATGCCGAGCGATCGCGAAGATGTGCTGGAGCCCTACATCAAGGCGACGGTGATCGTGCCCAAGGAGTTCGTCGGCTCGGTGATGGAGCTCTGTAACGACCGGCGCGGCCGTTTCGACCACATGGAGTACCTCTCCGAACAGCGGGTGATGCTGATCTACGAGCTGCCGCTGGGCGAGATCGTGCTCGACTTCTACGACCAGCTCAAGTCGCGCACGCGCGGCTACGCCTCCTTCGACTACGACCTGAGCGGCTTTCGCCCGGGCGACCTGGTGCGGGTGGACGTGCTGGTCGGCGGCGAGCCGGTCGACGCTCTTTCGCTGATCCTGCACCGCGACGGCGCCTATGACACCGGGCGCCAGCTCGTCGAGAAGCTGCGCGAGGAGATTCCGCGCCAGATGTTCGACGTCCCGATCCAGGCCGCGATCGGCTCGCGGGTGATCGCGCGCGAGACCGTCAAGGCCAAGCGCAAGGACGTGATCGCCAAGTGCTACGGCGGCGACATCAGCCGCAAGCGCAAGCTGCTCGAGAAGCAGAAGAAGGGCAAGAAGCGGATGAAACAAGTGGGCTCGGTCGAGGTGCCGCAGGAAGCGTTCCTCGCCGTTCTGAAGCTCGATGGAGGGAAGAAGTGAGCGGCGCTACTCATCTCTACGTTCACATTCCCTTCTGCGAGCAGCGCTGCGACTACTGCGATTTCGTCTCGCTGACGGGTCGCGCGGATCAGCACTCGCGCTACGTCGAGGCGCTGCTGGCAGAGCTCGAGCTGGAGCGCGAGCGTCCCACCCCCGAGCTCGAGACGGTCTACCTCGGGGGTGGGACGCCGAGCTATCTCGAGCCGGAGGCGCTGCGGCGACTGCTCGAAGGATTGCCCGCCGCGGGCGAGCTGACGGTCGAGGCGAACCCGGAGACCGTGTCGCCGGAGCTTGCCGAGCTGCTCGTGGAAGCGGGCGTGAGCCGGGTCTCGCTCGGTGCTCAAAGCTTTCAGCCGCGCCTGCTAGAGGTGCTCGGCCGCCACGCCGGCCCCGATGACATCCGCCGCGCGATCGAAACTCTCAGAGAGGCCGGTGTCGACAACATCTCACTCGATCTCCTCTACGGGATCCCCGGGCAAAGCCGCGACGATCTCGGCGCCGACCTGGACGAGGCGCTCGCCCTCGCGCCCGAGCACCTCTCCTGTTACGAGCTGGAAGCGAAGCCGGGCACCCGGTTCGCGCACGCCCACGGCGCCGAATTGCTCGAGCAGGCCGA
>JADGPD010000052.1 GCA_017882615.1 Thermoleophilia bacterium | reverse complement strand
TCGAGATAGGCGCTGGAGCTGCCGAGGTGCTCTCGCGTCCAGGCGGCGGCCGCGGCGGCTACCGGAGAGAAACCGTCCAACGAGATTCGCCCGATCGCGGCGAGGTCGTGATTGCCGACCAGAGACAGGCTCGCCAGGCGTCCGAGCTCCTCGCAGCACTCGCTTGGACGCGGACCGTAGCCGACGCTGTCTCCGAGGTTCCAGACCTCGTCGAGTTGCTCGCGCTCGACATCGCGCCGTACCGCCTCGAGCGCGTGCAGGTTCGAATGAACGTCGGATATGACGGCGACGCGCATTCGCTTCGTTCGTTCCTAGTCGCGCTCGGGCGAGGGCGGAGCTTCGGGGAGGTTCTTGATCCCCTGCGTCGTCGTCCACTTCGACCAGGAGTCCTCCATCGCGTCTATCAGCTCGCGCATGAAGGTGTGCGAAGCGTTCACGCGCGAAACCACGACGCCCGGTACGTCGCCTTCCTCGACCTCGTGATCGATGCGAGCGAAGGTGATCGTGAACTCGTAGTCAGAGAAGCTGACATTGGCGAAGTTCGCGTACACGCCCGCCAGAAGGGACGGATCGAAATGAATGTTCAGCTGTCTGTCTAGGCCTTCGTCTTCCATGCCTCTACGATACAGCTCGACGGTGAGCAGCCTCGACAATATCCGCGTTCGTCGCTTCCTTCTGGCGATTTTCGCGCTGATCGGCGTGATAGCCGCCGGCACGGTCGGCTTTCACGCCTTCGGCGAGCGCTGGATACCGTCGTTCTACCGCGCAGTCGTCTCGGTCTCGCTCACCGGATTGGACTCGAAGCCGGAGTCGGAGGGCGCTCAGATCTTCACGATCGTCCTGCTTCTCTCCGGCGTGGCAATCTTTCTCTATGTAGCCGGAGTCATCGCCGAGGCAATTGCTCGCGGGCTCCTGACGGGGGTTTGGCAAGAACGGAGGAGACGCTTGACGATCGAAGCGATGCGAAACCACTTCATCATCTGCGGCTACGGCCGCGTCGGCCGCCGCGCGGCGCGCGAGTTCCGCGAGTCGGATGAGCCGTACGTAATCGTGGACTTCCACGCCGACGCGCTCGAAGCCGCCCGCAAGAACGGCGACCTGCTCGTGGAGGGCTCGGGCACCGAAGACGTCAATCTCGTCGCCGCCGGAATCGAACGGGCGCGTGGGCTGGTGGCCTCGGCCGACTCGGACGTCGACAATCTCTACATCACGCTTTCTGCGCGTGCGGCCCGTCCCGACCTGTTGATCGTCGCCCGCGCCTCCGACGACGACGCGGCCAAGAAGCTCCGAATGGCCGGCGCCGATCGAATCGTCCAGCCCTACTCGACCGCCGGTCGCGAGATGGCAAAAATGGTGCTGAAGCCACAGGTGGCGGCCTATCTCGCCGTGGCCTCGACGTCGGACTCCGATGAGATCCAGTTCGAGGAGATCGTCGTGACCGAGGGCTGCCGGCACGTCGGCGAGACGATCGGAGGCCTGCGAGTTCGTGACGTGACCGGCGCCAAGATCATCGCCGTCCGCAAGGCCGACGGCAGCTTCGACACGGCTCCGGCCGCGACGCTCGCACTGGAGGAGGGCGACATCGTCATCGGGGTCGGGAACGCGGGCGAGCTGCACGCGCTGGAAGAGCTGTTCACACCGAGAGAGCGGGAGCCCAGGTGAGCCTCGCACTCGAGCGTCTGGCCGGCGAGCTGGCCGGCGCGGTCGGTGCTGCAGTCGAATTGGAGCGGCCGAGCGATCCCAAGCACGGAGATTTCGCCACCAACGTCGCGCTTCGCCTGGCGCCCGAGCGGCGAACGAGCCCGCGCGAGCTGGCCGAGGAGCTGAAGCGGGCCGCCGAGCGCATCCGCGGGGTCGAGCGGGCGGAGGTCGCCGGGCCCGGCTTTCTCAACCTGTTTCTCGATTCCAGCTGGTATGGCGAGGCGCTGGCCGAGATGCTGGCTGCGGGAATCGACTACGGAGCCGCTTCCTCGCCGCATCCCGCGCGCGTTCAGGTCGAGCTGGTCTCGGCCAATCCCACCGGCCCGCTCACGGTCGGGTCGGGGCGAAACGCCGCCTACGGCGACTCGCTGGCGCGCCTGCTCGCCTTCAGCGGCGACGAGGTCGCGCGCGAGTACTACGTCAACGATCAGGGCACGCAGATAGATCTCTTCCGCGCCTCGGTGGAGGCCCGGCGGCGTGGGGAGGAGCCGCCCGAAGGCGGTTACCTCGGCGACTACGTCTTCGAGATCGCGCGCGGCGCCGAGGGCGATCCGGTGCCGGCGATGATCGCCTCGATCGGTCAAACGCTGGAGCGTTTCCGCGTTCACATCGACAACTGGGCTTACCAGAGCGAGATGGAGAAGCGCCTGCCCGCCCTGCTCGAAAAGCTCGACACCTACACCGCCGACGGCGCTCTCTTCGTGCGCTCGACCGCCCTCGACGACGAGAAGGATCGGGTGCTCGTGCGCTCGCCCGAGCGTGGCGGCAACCCGACCTACGAGGCCGCCGACCTCGCTTACCTGGCCGACAAGCTGGAGCGAGGCTTCGAGCGGGCGATTTACGTGCTCGGCGCCGACCACCACGGAGTGCGCGACTGGTTCCGGGTTGCGGCGCGCCTGCTCGGCGACGACCCCGAAAAGGTCGAGATCATCCTCTACCAGCTGGTGCACATCCTGGAAGGCGGCCGAACGAAGAAGATGTCCAAGCGCCGCGGCGACATTGTCCTGCTCGACGAGCTGGTCGAGCTGATCGGTCTGGACGCCGCGCGCTGGTATCTCGTCTCACGCGGCCCCGACCAGACGATCGAGCTCGATGTCGAGCTGGCCGCCGAGCACTCGCAGAAAAACCCCGTGTACTACGTCCAGTACGCCCACGCTCGTATCTCGAGCATCTTGGCCAAGGCCGGCGGCACGATCGAGGCCGACGCCGAGCCGCCGGAGGAGCTGTCGGACGAGGAACGCGGCCTGCTGAAGAGGCTGGTCGAGTTTCCCAAGGTGGCGCACGAGGCGACCGAGCGCCGAGCGCCGCAGGCTATTCCGACCTATGCGATCCGCCTCGCCGACGACTTTCATCGCTTCTACCATCATCGCCGCGTGATCGGTTCGAAAGCCCAGTCCTTCCGGCTCGGCCTCTGCCAGACGACACGCTCGGTTATCGCCCGCTGCCTCGACCTGATCGGGGTCGAGGCGCCCGAGAAGATGTAGCCGGCGACCCGCGTGGGGCGCCGAGCCGAACCGGCTGGACGGGGCGGCGATACAGGTAGCCTCAGACCGTGCCAACCAATCGCCAGATTCGCGTTTCACTCACGGCGATCTTCGCCTCCACGGGCTTCTTCGTCGGCAGTTGGGCCTCGCGGATTCCGGCTGTGAAGAGCGAGTTCCACCTCTCGCCGGCGCGGCTCGGACTACTGCTCGCTTGCATGACCCTCGGCGCCGTGGCGGGATCGCCCCTGGCCGGTTACGCAAGCGCTCGTTTCGGGAGCCGTTCGCTGCTGCGCGTCTCGGCGCCGATTGCTTCCCTGGCCTTCGCCGGCATCGCGCTGGCGCCCTCGGTTTCGCTGCTCGCCGGGGCGATGTTTATCTCCGGCGCGGCCAACGGGCACGTCCAGGTGAGCATGAACGCGCAGGCGATCGCGCTCGAGGGTCGCTACCGGCGCACGATTCTCTCGACCATGCACGGCGGTTTCTCGGTCGGAATGATGGCCGGCGCGCTGGTCGCCGCGTTGGTGGCGCATTTCGACATTTCCTACCGCGCTCACCTGCTGGTCGTGGCCGCCGTTCTCCTAGCGATCGCGCTTACGATCGGGTTCTTCCTGATCGAGACCGATCCGGCGCCGCGTACGCACCGCCGCCGCCTGCGCCTCTCTCTTCCGCTGGCGGTGATCATCGCCGTCGCCTTCTTCGAGCTCTTCTGCGAGGGAACGGCTTCGTCCTGGAGCAGCGTCTACATGCACGACTCGATCGGCGCCTCGAGCGCTATCGCCGCTCTCACCTTCGGTCTGTACTCGCTGACGATGACGGTCGGGCGACTCTGGGGCGACCGTCTGGTGCTCAGGTTGGGGGTGGGCGCGCTGGTACGCGTCGGCGGATTGTTGGCGCTCGGCGGCATGGGTCTGGCGCTGGCCGTTCGCTCACCACTCATCGTTCTCATCGGGTTCGCGCTGTTCGGGCTCGGGCTCTCCTGCCAGGCACCAACGCTCTTCCGCGCCGCGGGGCAGCTGCCGCTGCCCGAGGGGCAGGGGCTGGCCGCGGTCATGGCGGCGGCCTGGCCTGCCTTTCTTCTCGTCGCGCCGGTCATTGGTGGCCTTGCCAGCATCACGTCGCTGCGGGCGGCGCTTCTCGTGTCGCTCGGCGCGGCCGGCGCGATGGTCGTGCTCTCCGGCGGGCTCGGGCGACTGGCACCCGCTCCGCTGGCGCCGGCCGTACCCGAGCCCGATTGAACGCTCCGGCTACCGTTCGTCACGGTTAGCCGCTACTCTTGCCGAGGCAACCCTTTAAGCCGGTCCAGAGAGGCCGGAAAGGAGAAGAGATGATCTACCCAGCCGTAAGTAGGCCCGCGACCCGGTACCCGCTCTGAGCTCCTCCGGCGGCGCGGTAGGGAAGACCGTTCTCGACACCGAGTCGATCGATCGCACCCTGACGCGTATCGCGCACGAGTTGATCGAGCAGGCCGACGATCTCGAGCGCATCGCGCTGATCGGCATTCAAACCCGTGGCGTCCCGATCGCCGAGCGGCTACGCGCACTCATCGCCGAGCGCACCGGTCA
The DNA here is from genome assembly GCA_017882615.1 of Thermoleophilia bacterium. GTDB lineage: Bacteria > Actinomycetota > Thermoleophilia > Gaiellales > Gaiellaceae > Fen-549. Next base: position 7,592 of record JADGPD010000052.1, on the reverse strand, counting down.
CATAGTCGATCTCGGGATCATCGACATCACTTTCTATCGCGACGACGTGCAGGTGCGCGGCGGCGAGGCTCCGCTCCATCCGCAGCCGGTCGTACGGGCTACTTCGCTCGACTTCCCGCTCGAGGGAAAGACCTGCATCCTGGTGGACGACGTTCTCTACACCGGCCGCACGATCCGAGCCGCGATCGAGGCCCTGTTCGACTACGGGCGCCCCGAGCGAGTCCAGCTGGCGGTGCTGATCGACCGCGGTCACCGCGAGCTTCCCATTCGTCCCGACTACGTGGGCAAGAACCTGCCCACCTCGCGCAGAGAAAGCATTCAGGTGCGCCTCACCGAGGTCGACGGCGAGGACGCTGTTTTGCTCATCCCCGCGCTGCTCGAGGAGGTTGAGCAAGATGGCTGAGATACGCGTGATCGCAGGCGACGCGCAGACCGCCGCGGCGGCGCCGAAGAGGCATCTGATCTCGATCGAGGATCTCAACCACGAGATCGTCGAGCGGCTGCTCGCGACGGCGCGTAACTTCTCCCGCTCGCTCGAGCGCGAGATGAAGAAGCTGCCGACTCTGCGCGGGCGCACGATCGTCAACCTCGTCTACGAGTCCTCGACTCGCACCGCCTCCAGCTTCGAGCTGGCGGCGAAGAGACTCTCAGCCGACGTGATGACGCTCAGGGCGAGCGGCTCCTCGGTCGAGAAGGGCGAGTCGCTCAGAGACACGATCCGCACGCTGACGGCCTACCAGCCCGATGTGATCGTCATCCGTCACGTCCAGATCGGCGCGCCGAAGCTGATCGCCGAGACGACGAGCGCGCACGTCGTCAACGCCGGCGACGGCAAGCACCAACATCCAACCCAGGCGCTGCTCGATCTCTACACGATGCAGGAAGCGCTCGGGCATCTGGCCGGGCTGCAGGTGGCCATCGTGGGCGACGTTCTGCACTCACGCGTTGCACGCTCGCTGGTGCAGGCTCTCAACCTGGTCGATGCGAGCACCATCTGCATCGGCCCGCCTGCGCTCATTCCTCGCGGCTTCGAACAGATCGGTTGCGAGGTCTCGAGCGACATCTCCCGGATCGAGACGGCCGATGTGGTCTACGTGCTGCGAATGCAACAGGAGCGGATCGCGGCCGGCGAGAACTTCGTGCCCAGCCTGCGCGAGTACTCGGCTCGCTGGGGCATCAGCCCGAAGAGGCTGCGCCCGGGCCAGGTCGTGATGCACCCCGGACCGATCAACCGCGGCGTCGAGATCGACCCCCGCGTCGCCGACTCGCCGGGATCGCTGATCGAGGCGCAGGTGCGCTCGGGGCTGGTCGTCCGCATGGCGGTGCTCTACGACCTGCTCACGCAGGGCCCCGTCTCGCTCGCGCCGACGGTGAACATGAACGAGGTCGCCTGATGATCCTGCACAGCAAGGGCGGCTCTTCCGCCTCGTTCACGATTCGCGGCGCCCGCGTGCTCGACCCCGGTGCCGGAGTGGACGCGCTGCTCGACGTAAAGATCGAGAAGGGCGTGATCAGCGAGCTCGCTCAGCCGTCGAACAGGTCGGGCGCCGGCAAGGGCGTCGCCGCCGAGGGACTTGTGCTGGCGCCGGCCTTCGTCGACCCGCACGTGCACCTGCGCACGCCCGGGCGCGAAGACGAGGAGACGATCGCCTCGGGCAGCGCCGCGGCGGCCGCCGGTGGCTACTGCGCCATCCTGGCCATGCCCAACACCTCGCCGACGGTCGACAACGCGGCCGTACTGGGAGCTTTGATCGAGCAGGCGCAGGAGGAGGCGAAGGTGCCCACCGGCTTCATGGCCGCTATCTCGCGCGGGCTCGCGGGCCAGGAGCTGACCGAGATGGGCGAGCTGGCAGGTGCCGGCGCCGCCGCCTTCACCGACGACGGACAGCCGGTTCGCTCGGCAGCTTTGATGCGCCGCGCGCTGCAGTACGCGGGCTCGACCGGACGTCACCTAGCGCTGCACTGCGAGGATAGGGCGCTTTCGCAACACGGGCAGATGCACGAGGGAGCCGTATCGGCCGAGCTGGGGCTTGCCGGATATCCATCGGTGGCCGAGAGCGTCGCCGTCGGGCGCGACCTTGCGCTCGCGGCCTATGAAGATCAGCCGCTTCACCTGATGCACCTCTCCACTAGCGAGTCGGTCGAGCTGCTTCGCCACGCGCTCGTGGACGGCGTGCAGGTGAGCGCCGAGGCCGCGCCGCACCATCTCTGCCTCACCGACGAGGCCGTGCGCTCCTTCGACTCCAACCTGAAGATGAACCCGCCGCTTCGCGCCGAGCGCGATCGGCTGGTCCTGATCGAGGCGCTCAAGTCGGGGGAGATCTCCTGCGTCGCCACCGACCACGCCCCGCACGCCCGCCAGGAGAAAGACGTTCCTTTCGAGGTGGCGCCGTTCGGTGTCACGGGCCTGGAGACGGCCTTCGCAGCGCTCTACACGCACCTGGTCGAGCCCGGCCTGCTCTCACTCGAGACGCTGCTCGAGCGCATGTCAGCGGGGCCCGCTCACGCCTTCGACCTGCCCGTCCCGCGCATCGGCGTGGGCGAGCCGGCCAACTTGGTGCTGCTCGATCTGGAGGCCAGCTGGATGGTGCAAGAGGAGCGCTTCCGCTCGCTCTCGACCAACTCCTGGCTGCTCGGGCAGGCGCTTCGCGGAGAGGTAGCGCTCACGATCGCCGCCGGACGGGTGGTCTTCGGCGCGGAACGGGTGGTCGCGTGAGAGAGCTTGCGACAGGCGGCTAGGTCGTGCTCGAGGACGGAGCGGCCTTCCGTGGCGAGCCGGTGGGCGCCCACGGCACCGCGTTCGGCGAGGCGGTCTTCGCCACCGCGATGACCGGCTATCAGGAGATCCTCACCGATCCGAGCTATGCCGAGCAGCTGATCTGCTTCACCGCTCCGATGGTCGGGAACTACGGCGTCGCCCGCGGCCGCTCGGAGTCGGCTCGGCCGCAGGCCCGGGCGGCGATCATGCGCGAGGCGCGCGGGCCCGCCTGGACGGACTGGTTGAGCGACAACGGCATCGTCGCGCTGACGGGAATCGACACCCGCTCGCTCGTGCTGCACCTGCGCGACTGCGGCTCGATGCGGGCGGCGGTTGCCGCCGGCGCGAGCGCCTACGAAGACACTCTTCAAACCGTGCTCGAGCAGCCGGCGATGGCAGGACGCGCTCTGGCTGCCGAAGTCTCTACGCCCGACCCCGTCGTCTACTCGGACGCCGGGCTCGTATCGGTGGCCGTGATCGACTACGGAACCAAGCGCTCGATCCTGCGCCGCCTGACGAGCGCGGGCGCGATGGTGACGCTGATGCCGCACGACGTGGACTCGGGCACGCTGGCCGGCTTCGACGGTGTCCTGCTCTCGAACGGCCCCGGCGATCCGGAACCGCTCGTGGCCGAGGTGGCCACGATTCGCGAGCTGCTCGGGCGCGTGCCGGTCTTCGGCATCTGCCTCGGGCACCAGCTCCTGGCTCTGGCGACCGACCACGAGACCTACAAGCTTCCCTTCGGTCACCGCGGAGCGAATCACCCCGTGTTGCATCGCGCGAGCGGGCGAGTACTGGTCACGAGCCAGAATCACGGTTTCGCCGTCGCCCCCTCCGACGAAGAGGAGGCAACCCACATCTCGCTCTACGACGGCACCGTGGAAGGTCTGTCCTACCCCAAACTCGACGCCTACTCGGTTCAGTTCCACCCCGAGGCCAGCCCCGGTCCGCACGACGCGCGACTGCTGATCGAAGATTGGGTTGCCGAGCTTTGCCGCAGAAAGGCCGTCAAACGTGCCTAGGCGGAAGGATCTGAAATCGATCTGCGTCATCGGCTCCGGCCCGATCGTGATCGGGCAGGCCTGTGAGTTCGACTACTCCGGCTGCCAGGCGCTCAAGGTGCTGCGCGAGGAGGGCTTCCGCACGATCGTCGTCAACTCCAATCCGGCGACGATCATGACCGATCCCGGCTTCGCCGACCGCACCTACCTCGAACCGCTCGACGTGCCCGGTGTGACCTCGGTGCTGGAGCGCGAGCGACCCGACGCTCTGCTGCCGACGCTCGGAGGCCAGACGGCGCTCAACCTGGCCACGCAGCTGTCGGAGGCCGGCGTGCTCGACGAGCTCGGGGTCGAGTTGATCGGGGCGCCGGTGGAGGTCATCCGCCGAGCCGAGGATCGGCTGCTCTTCCGCGATGCCGTCCAGAGCGTCGGCCTGCGCGTGCCCGAGTCGCGCATCGTCACGGAACTTTCCGATCTCGTGGGTGTGAGCCTGCCGGCGGTGGTTCGTCCCGCCTTCACGCTCGGTGGGCACGGCGGCGGCTTCGTCTCGACCCGCGCCCAGCTTGAGCGCCAGGTAGCGGTGGGCCTCTCCGAGAGCCCGATCGGCCAGGTACTCGTGGAGGAGTCGGTGCGGGGCTGGGACGAGTTCGAGCTGGAGGTGATCCGCGACCGCATCGACAACGTCGTCATCGTCTGCTCGATCGAGAATCTCGATCCGATGGGCGTTCACACCGGCGACTCGGTGACCGTGGCGCCGCAGATGACGTTGAGCGACGAGGCCTACCAGGAGCTGCGCGACGCCTCGATCGCGATCATTCGCGCGGTCGGCGTCGAGACCGGCGGCTCCAACATCCAGTTTGCGCGCGAGCGCGATACGGGCGAGCTGCGCGTAATCGAGATGAACCCGCGCGTCTCGCGCTCCTCGGCCCTGGCCTCCAAGGCCACCGGCTATCCGATCGCCAAGGTGGCCGCCAAGCTGGCCATCGGCTACACGCTCGACGAGATCCCGAACGACCTGACCAAGACGACGCCGGCTTCCTTCGAGCCCACGCTCGATTACGTGGTGGTCAAATTCCCGCGCTTCGCATTCGAGAAGTTCCCGGGCGCCGACTCGACGCTGGGCACGCAGATGAAATCGGTCGGCGAGGCGATGGGGATCGGGCGCACCTTCAGCGAGGCCTTCCTCAAGGCTCGCCGTTCGCGCGAGCTCGACGCCGGCGTGAGCTCGCCCTGGCTCGAGCTGGACGACCTGCCCGAGGGAATCCATCCCTGGTTCCTGTCGGAGATTGAGCGCATCCGGCTGGCGCTCGCGCGCATACCGGCGCTCGACCACCTCGATGCGGACGAGCTTCTGCGCCTGAAGCGCCTCGGGCTTTCGGATGCCGAGATTGCCGACGCCGCGGGCTGCGAGGAGCCGGAGCTTCGCGCCAAGCGGCTAGCGCTGGATATCAGGCCTGTTTACCGTCGCGTTGACTCCTGCGCCGGCGAGGTCGAGGCCGCGTCGAACTACTACTTCTCGACCTGGGGCGAGGTGGACGAAGCGGCGCCCGACCCTGAGCGCGAGAAGCAGAGCGTCGTGATTCTCGGCTCGGGCCCGAACCGGATCGGGCAGGGGATCGAGTTCGACTACTGCTGCGTCCACGCGGCGCAGAGCTTCCGCGAACTCGGCTACGAGGCCGTGATGGTCAACTGCAACCCCGAGACCGTTTCCACCGACTACGACACCTCCGACCGTCTCTACTTCGAGCCCTTGACGATCGAGAACGTGCTGGCGATCTGCGAGCGCGAGCGCCCGGCCGGAATCGTGATCCAGTTCGGCGGCCAGACGCCGCTCAAGCTGGCGCGTGCGATCGAGGCGGCCGGCTTCCACATCATGGGCACCCCATTCGAGGCGATCGACCTGGCCGAGGACCGGGAGCGCTTCGGCGACCTTCTCCAGCGACTGGCCATTCGCTGCCCGGAGTGGGGCATGGCCTCGACCTCTGAGGAGGCGATAGGAATCGCCGACCGGATTGGTTATCCGGTGCTGGTGCGACCCTCTTACGTTCTGGGCGGCCGCGCCATGCGCGTCTGTTACCGCCCCGATGACGTGCGCTCGGCGCTCGTCGCGGCGGCGCGGAAGGTTCTGATCGACCGCTTCCTGGAGAACGCGATCGAGATCGACGTGGACGCGCTCTCCGACGGTGAGTGCACCTACATCGGCGCGATCATGCAGCACGTCGAGGAGGCGGGCGTTCACTCTGGCGACTCCTCCTGCGTGCTTCCGGCGCCGTCGCTCACACCCGCGGTTTCCGAGGAGATAACCACGATCATTCGCCGCCTCGGGCCGGCGCTCGGAGTCGTCGGCCTGCTCAACGTTCAGCTGGCGGTGGTCGGTGAGGAGGTCTTCGTACTGGAGGTGAATCCGCGCGCCTCGCGCACGGTTCCCTTCGCCAGCAAGGCGACGGGCGTGAACCTGGTCGCCGCGGCCTGCCGGCTCGGCGACGGCGTCAAGATCCCCGAGCTGGGCCTGCCGCCCGAACGGCCACCGCGCCAGTACAGCGTCAAGGCCGCCGTGCTGCCGTTCTCACGCTTCCCCGGGGCCGATCCGGTGCTGGGCCCCGAGATGCGCTCGACCGGTGAGGTGATGGCGACCGCCGAGGATCTCCCGACGGCGCTGGCCAAGGCCGAGCGCGCGGCCGGGCGCGAGCTGCCCGCCAGCGGAAGGGCCTTCTTCTCGGTCCGGGACGCCGACAAGTCCGCCGCGGTGCCGGTGGCCGCTGCGCTCGCCGGGCTGGGCTTCGAGCTGGTCGCGACGCGCGGAACGGCCAGAGCCTTCGCCGGCGCCGGAATCGAGATCGGCGAGGTGCTGAAGGTCTCCGAGGTCGAAGGAAAAGAGGGCACCACGGTCGTCGACCTGATTCGCCGCGGCCGCTGCGACCTCGTCGTCAACACGCCCCAGGGCTCGGGCGCCCGCACCGACGGCTACCTGATTCGCGAGGCGGCCCTGATCGCCCGCGTTCCCTGCATCACGACCATCTCGGGTGCGGCGGCCGCCGTGCAGGCGATCGCCAACGCCCGGCGCAGCGAATCGTGTTCGCTGCAGGAGCGAATCGCCGCGGACAGCGGCGCGGCGCCGGAGGGTCGTAGTCGCGAGGAAGAGTCGTCGTAGTGGCGTCTCCCCGCAGGGAAAAGCGCCGCGTCAGCGGTAGCGAGAGAATCGGCCTGTACACGCTGCTTCGGCTTGAGCGCGGCGGGCTCGAAGCCGGGCTGCCGGGCCAGTTCTTCATGCTCGACGTGCCCGGTCACATCATGCCGCGACCCTTCTCGATCTGTCTTGCAGAGAAAGACGAGCTCGCCTTTCTGATCAATCCGGTCGGGCCCGCCACGCGCGTGCTCTGCGAGCTGGAGCGCGGTCAGAAGATCGGCGCCTTCGGCCCGCTCGGCAACGGCTTTCGCACCGACGTGAAGCGGCCTCTTCTCGTAGGAGGCGGCATCGGCGTCGCGCCCTTCCCATACGCCGCGCAGGTGATGGGAAATCCTCCGGTCGTGCTCGGATTCCGCACCGCTCGCCAGGCCGAGGCCGCGCAGCTCGTTCCCAAGGCCGAGGTCTGTATCGAGCCCCAGCTCGTGACCGAGCTCATTCCGGGAGTTCCGATGGACGTGCTGGCCTGCGGCCCGGAGCCGATGCTGCACGCGGTGCACGCGCTTGTTCCCGACGCCCAGCTTGCGTGGGAGGCGCCGATGGCCTGCGGCTTCGGCGCCTGCTACGGCTGCGTGGTCGAGCTCGACGGTAAATCGAGGCGGCTCTGCGTCGAGGGCCCGGTGCTGAACGGTCGTCCTCCCGCTCTACC
>JADGPD010000023.1 GCA_017882615.1 Thermoleophilia bacterium | reverse complement strand
GTTCCGTAGGCCGGTCGCGCCCGGCCGGAAGGAACCGCCGGCCGAGCAGCCATACAAAGTGAATCGCTATCTCGCTTTCTCGGGACGCCGCTGAGCGTGCGAGCCCGGAGAGACAGTGTTTCCACACGGCCTCGGAGAGGATCGTGCGCTCAACGGCGTCAGGCGGTTCCGTAGGCCGGTCGCGCCCGGCCGGAAGGAACCGCCGGCCGGGAAAGCGAGATTAGGTTGGGTTCGCCGAGAGCTCTTGTTGCGCGGCCGCTTCGCGGGCCAGCTCGTCGACGACCGAGAGGAAGAACTCGATCACGACCGGGTCGAACTGGGCGCCGGCGCAGCGGCGTAGCTCCGAAGCGGCGTTATCGGTGTTCATGCCGAGCCGGTACGGGCGCGGTCCGATCATCGCGTCGAAGGCGTCGCAAACGGCAATGATGCGCGACGGAAGCGGGATCTCGTCGCCCTTGAGCCCGTCGGGATAGCCCGATCCGTTATAGCGCTCATGGCTCGAGCGAACGATCCGCGATACCTGGGAGAGCGAGGGTGCCGCCGAGATGATGCGCTCGCCGACGACCGTGTGCCCGCGGATGAACTCCCACTCTTCGCGATCGAGCGGACCGGGCTTCTTGAGGATCGCGTCGGGAATCGCCATCTTGCCGACGTCGTGGAGCTGCGCCGCTTGAGCGAGTTGGTCGAGCTCCTCGCCGCTCATGCCCAGCCGCCTTCCCACTTCGGCAGCCAGCCGGGCCACGTCGACCAGGTGATCGCCGAGCTCTGGGCTGCGCTCGTGCAGAGCCTGCAGCAGCACGTCCGCCGACTGGCGTCCCGCCGAGCGTCGACCGCTGTTCTTGTTCGCGTACAGGCGCTGGTCGGACAGGCGCAGCGCGATCGACACCTCGTTCGCCTCCTGCGGCAGCAGAACCGACCCGTACGAGCTGCCGATGGCGAAGCCTTCGCCGCGCTCCGATAGGGCAGCGCTCGCGTCGGCGATGATCGTTCCTTGACCGTCGGTTCCGATCGTGACGATGATGCAGAACTCGTCGCCGCCCATGCGGTAAGCCTCGCCGCCGTGCAGCTGCATCGCAGTCTGCAGATTGCGGCCCAACCTGGTCAGCAGGGCATCTCCGGCGGGGTGTCCGAAGCTGTCGTTGTAGTTCTTGAAGCCGTCGAGGTCGTACAGCCCGAGCAGAAGCGGTGCCGTCTCGTCTGCGTCGGGTAGCGCCTTCTGCAGGTCGTTGACGAGCTTGCGCCGGTTACCGAGGCCGGTGAGCGGGTCGGTCAGAGCCTGGTTCGAGGTGCGTACCCAGCGGCGGCCCATGACGAACGCGATGGCGAGCAGAGCGATAACCATCAACCCGACTGGGACAGGGTTGCTCATCAACACGTTGCCAGAGGGTGCCGGCGCGGCCGAGATGACCGTCCAGCCGTTCTCGTTGAGCTTCGTGACGTTCATGCGCTGCCAAGCGACGCGTAGCGAACCGCCTTTCGTGTCGATCGTCGTGATGCCGCTCGGCGCCTTTTTCTTTGCGATGGATGCGAAGCGCGTGTCGTTCGCGCCGACGAGCGAGTTGCCGCTCTGCTTGATCGCGCTGTTGAGAATGACCCTGCCGCTCTTTTCGACGATCAGCATGTCGAGCCCGCGCAGCTTGGCCTGCCTCACGGCGGTCGCCGCGGCCTTGCGGAAGTTCTCGAGATCGAGCTCGAAGTAGAGCGTTCCTCGGCCCTTTCCCGCCGTGGGCGGCAGCAGGGTCGAGAAGTTCACGATCCAGCGAAGGGTGTCGGACGACTGCGTTACGCCGCTCGTGTAAACCTGGCCGGGATTGAGCTTCCGAGTGGCCTGGATCCATTTCTTGTCGGCGGCGCTCGGGATCCTGATCCTGAGCGAGCCGAGCTCTTCTGCGCCGTAGCCGCGTGACGTGACGGCGCCGCCCCTCGTACCGATTTGGTTGGCGAAATAGACGCGTGAAACTTCGTACCTACATCCCGCGTTGTTCGAACAATGGCCGGCATTGTCGATCAAACCGGCGGCGCTGAGCAGCTTGAAGTAGATGCGCTGCCCGATATAGATGAGCGCGTTGTCGACCTTCGCGCGCTGGGCGTCTGCCTTGGCGAGCGTCTTGGCGTCGGTAGTGCCCGTGGTCTTGTTGAACAGGGCCGATTCGGTGAAGGGAAGCTCGAGAACGGGGTTCTGACTCAGGATCTTGAGACTCGCGGCCGCCTGAGCCTCGACGTTCTGGAAGCGGTTGCTCTGCTCGAGTACCTGGCTGGTCAGAGCGCGGTCGAGGTTGCTCTTGGTGTTCTGCTGCTGTTTCAGCATCACCAGCCCGACGCTCAACGGCACGAGCGCGATCGCTACCACCAGAACCATCACTTTCACGATCCGCATCAGTGCCTCTTTCCCTCTTAGCCGCTTGGGAGACGTCGTTTAGATCGGGAAAAAGACGGCCGGGCTTGAGAGTGAATTCGCGTTGTTGTCACATGGGTTTTCGGCCAGAGCGGCGAGACCTTGACCGGAACCGTCAAGGGCGCCTGTGAGATCTCGTTGTGAAAGCCGTTTCGCCGGCTCGCATGAGCGGGTACTGCGTTAGCATGGCCGGCGTGACTTTCGAGCGCTCAGTTCTCTCCAACGGGCTCCGCGTCGTAACGGCGCCGATGCCGGAGGCTCGTTCGGTGACCTGCATGATCATGGTCGCCGCCGGCTCTCGCTACGAGACGCGCGAGTCGAGCGGTATCGCCCACTTCAGCGAGCACATGTTCTTCAAGGGCACGGAAAAGCGCCCGACCGCGCGCGACATCGCCGCCGAGGTGGACGCGATCGGAGGCGAGTTCAACGCCTTCACGGGCAAGGAGTACACGGGCTATTACGTCAGGTGCGCAGCCGAGTCGCGCTCGCTCGCGCTCGACGTGCTCGTCGACATGATTCGCCATTCCAAGTTCGACTCGGGCGAGATCGAGCGTGAGAAGGGTGTCATCGCCGAGGAGATGAACATGTACTTCGACTCGCCGCGTGATTACGTCGACTCGATCTACGAGAGACTGCTCTTCGGTGATCAGCCGCTCGGCTGGGACGTGATCGGGACGAAGAAAACGGTCAAGGCGGCGACCCGCGAAACCTTCCTCGACTATCTGGGGCACTGGTACGTGCCTTCGAGAATGGTGGTCGGGCTTGGTGGGCGCCTCGACGGCGACATCGCGGCCGAGGTCGAGAAACTGCTCGGCGATCTTGCGCCCGCCGAGACGGGAAGTCCCGCGCCGGCCAGGGTTCCGACCCCAACCAAGGCGCGGGTGAAGGTCCGCCACAAGGCCTCCGACCAGGCTCATCTGATTCTCGGAATGCTCAGCGAGCCGACGCAGCATCCCGACCGCTACGTACTGCAGGTGCTGGCCGCGATCCTGGGCGGCGGCATGTCCTCGCGCTTGTTCACCGAGGTCAGGGAGCGCCGCGGCCTGGCCTATTACATCTTCTGCCACAACAGCACCTACGCCGAGACCGGGACGTTGTACGCGCAGGCGGGCGTTGACCTGAAACGCGTGGACGAAGCGATCGAGACGATCGTCGCCGAGCTCCGCCGCATCGCCCGCGAGCCGGTGCCCGAGGCGGAGCTGGCAAAGGCGAAGGAGTACATGAAGGGCCGGCTCGTTCTCCAACTCGAGACTCCGCAGGGCTTGATCTCCTTCGGTCTCAGGCGCGAAGTCATCGAGGGAGGCGCGGTCGATCCGGCCGAGGTGCTGGCAGGGCTCGAAGCCGTCAGCCTCGAGGACATAACGCGCGTGGCGGAAGAGATCATCGGCAAGCGTGCTCTCCATCTCGCGCTGATCGGTCCTTTCGAGGACGGCGAGCACTTCGAGCACCTGCTCGTCTGAATTGCGCGCCGATTCGGCTCGGCCCGGTGCGCATCCCCAGTGGAGCGCGAGTCTCTCGCGCCGTTTCGGAATCGGCTCCGGCGCGAATAGACTCCTCGATATGAATGACGCGTTCGTCTGTGCCGAACTGTTGATCGCCGCCTGGGAGGCGAAGCTTCGCGCCGAGCTTCCGCAGACGCCCATTTTCGACGCGCATGTTCATCTCGGCAACGACGTGGACGGCATGGCCGGCACATACGAGGAGCTGACGGCGATCTGCGAGCGCTACGGAATCGAGCGCTGTTTCGCCTTCTCGCTCGACGAGCCCGACAGCCATCCCGCGTTCAGCAAGCCGAACGACCGGATGCTCGCCTACGCCGAGCGATCGCAGGGCAGGCTGATTCCCTTCGTGCGCCTCAATCTCGACGAGTCGCCGCTCGAGGAGACCGAGCGCTGCCTCGACAAGGGCGCGGGCGGGATCAAGCTGCATCCGCGCTCGCAGGGGTTTCGCGTCAACGACACGCGGCTCGAGCCGATCGTGGCGCTGGCGGCAGAGCGAGGAGTGCCGGTATTGATTCATGGTGGTCGAGGCCTGCCGCCGATCGCCGATCATCTGGCGCAACTGATCGAGCGCTACCCGCTGGCCCAGCTGATAGTCGCCCATGCCGGGATCGCCGATCTGGGGGCGCTGGCGCGCGCTCTCGGCGGTAGAGCGGGAGCGTTCTTCGACACGTCGGTCTGGAGCCCGATCGACCTGCTCGACTTCTACCGGCACGTTGCGCCCGAGCAGATCCTCTACGCCTCGGACTTTCCTTACGGGCAGCAGCCGAGCTCGCTCTTGATCGCTATCCGCACCGCACGCCTCGCGGGACTCAACGAGGGTGACCTGCGCATGATCCTTTGGGAAAACGCCGATCGCATCTCGCGACACGAGCCGCCACACGCGCCCAGTGCGCCGCACGGCAGCTCGACCTTTACCCAGTCGATGACGATGGCCCGCATTCATCAATATCTCTCGATGGCGATCCCCCTTCTCTGGACGCGTCAGCAGGACACGGTTGGCGTGCTCGGGCTGGCACTGAACGCCTGCAACGAGGTCGACACGCACCCGAGTGAGCAGGAGCAGATCAGTGAGCTTCTGACCTGCGCCCGAGAGCTCTGGCGAACGCTCCCCGAGGTCGAGCGCGAGCCTGACCGGGTTCGCGTGAGCAGGCTCACCTTCCGCCTCGTTCACCTTGCCGACATCCTTGCCGTGACGTCCGGCGTCTAGGCGGCGAGCGCCCGGGTTTCGCCCGCCGGCGCGACTCTCCCGAAAGGGGGGCGATGGGCGCCCGCCAAGAGCGTTAGGATCTTGCCCGTGAGCCGCCGTCTATCCCTGCTCTTTTCCTTTGCTCTGACATTGGCGCTGGCGACTCACGCTCTCGCCAGCGCACCCAAAGACGGGCAGAAGAGCGTCACTCGGGCCAGTGGGCGAATCGCTGCGATCGCGGCCGCCAAGCCAAATGTAACCGGAAAGACGACGCCGAGCATGCGCTGCCCGCTGCCCGCACGTTTCCGAACCGCGTTCGAGTACGCGTCGAACAAGTCCGGAGTACCGCTCTCGCTTCTTGCCGCGGTAGCCCAGGAAGAGTCGAACTTCGAGCCCAATGCCGTCTCTCATGCCGGTGCGCTCGGTCTTCTCCAGGTGCTTCCGTCGACCGCTCGGGAGCTGGAGATCGACCTCAACAGTCCGGGCGCTAATGTTCTCGCGGGCGCCCGCTACCTCCGGCGCATGCTCGATCGCTTCGATTCGCTGGAGATGGCGTTAGCGGCCTACAACGCCGGCCCGACCGCGGTCGAAAAAGCAGGCGGCCCGCCGACGGAAGAGACGCGTGTCTACGTCGACGAGATCATGCGGCGTTGGCAGAAGCTCGCCGGCTGCGCGTAGGACGCGGGATACCGGCGGCGAAGACCTCAGGGCTCGGATTTCGCCGGGCTGGTTCACCTTGCAAGGTAATCTCGGTTATCGAGGGAGACTCCGGATCTGCCGATGACAACCTCTAGCGTGCGACCGCTCGACCCGAACGACCAGCCACAGCTTGCGCTTGCCTTCGTTTCATCGCTGGAGAGCGGCGCAGCGGCGACCGTGTTCGCCAACGCTCGGCTACGGCGCCAGTTGAGCCGCGAGCAGGTCGCGCATCGCTCGGGACTCACGACCGAGCAGGTGATCTGGCTGGAGGAAGGACGCGTGTATGCCTTTCGCAGCCCGGAGGATGCGCTCGCGGCCGCCCTTCTACTGGCGAGCGGGCTCGAGATCGACAACCACGAGGCGCGCGAGCTGGCCGGCCTGCCCGTCCTGCCGCGGCCGATCGAGCGCAATCCACGCGGGCGCCTGGCCACCGCCGCTGCGCTGATAATCGTCGGTATCGCTGGCGCTGTGATGCTCGGCTATGCCCTACGTGGCCCGGCGGCGCACGTGTTCAATCCTGGTAGTAGCAAAGCAACGCTGCCGGCTACCTGGAAGGTCAAGGTCGTAGTCGAGAACGGGGCCGGTGACATCACCTACACGCGTCGTGTCGCTTCGCATATCGCCTCGCTCGGCTACCAGATCGCGTCGGTCAAGCGTGCGAGCCGCTTCAACTACAAGCACACGACGATCTTCTATTCCAGTGTCGGAAAGGGAAGGGAGTTGGGCAAGCGTCTTGCGAGTCAGCTCAAGGCCGATCTCTTGCCGCTTCCGAGCGGCAATGACCAGCTTCGCCTGTTCGTAATCGTCGGTCCGGCGACTCTCGCTCTCGACGGATGACAGATGTGATTACGGGCCGCCGGCTGGCCGGGCGTCGCTTCTGAGTGCAGCGAGCTTGATTCTCAGTTCCGGGCTCATCGGCTCCTCGCTGAGCGTCTTGCGCAGATGCTCGCGGAAAGCTCGCTCGAAGCGATATTGCCGGCGGCAGTAACCGCAGTCGTCGAGATGATTCTCGGACTCGCGCGCCTCGATCTCGTTCAGCCCTCCGTCGAGGTAGAGCTGAAGCAGTCTTTCGCACTTGGCGCAGGGGCTCTCGCTCATCGTTCCCTCTCCAGCGAGCTTGCCAAGGATTGCTTGAGCAGGCGCCTCGCTCGGTGCAGCCTCGACATGACGGTGCCAATCGGGATCGACAGGATCTGGGCCGTCTCCTGGTAGCTGAACTCGCCGAGATCGACAAGGACGAGCACGTCGCGAAAGTCGTGCGGTAGCGCCTTCAGAGCGTCGACGATGTCGGATTGAGAAAGCCGGTTGAGAAGCCGCTCCTCGTCCTCGCTCGACCCCGCGCCGGTCGTCTCCTCGAGGCGGTCGTAGAGGGAGTAGTCGCCTTCCTCCAGCGAGCGCTCGGGCGGTCGACGCTGCTTGCGGCGGCCCCGATCGATGTTCAGGTTGGTGAGGATGCGAAGCAGCCAGGCGCGCATGTTCGTGCCCGGCGTGTAGGAGCGCCAGCTCCGAAAAGCCCGCGCATAGGTTTCCTGCATCAACTCCTCCGCCTCTTCTTTCGAGCCGGCGAGGTGGCGAGCGACCTGGTAGACCTGATCGGCATGGCTGAGTGCCTCCTCCTCGAATCGCACCCTGTCTCGGGCTTCCTCCGCGAGCTCACGCCCCGCCGTATCCGGCGCCTGCTCGCTCATCGCGACCGCTTTTTATGCGTTCGACTTCTTTGCCAACGCGGAGCCATGCCTAGGTATTCCCGGCCGGGTGCCCGAGCAGTCACCGCGGCGCGTGGGATTTGCGCTCCGACCATCAGCTTGCCCGGATGCCGTGCACCGGGCGCCCCGCCGCTTCCCAGGCGTAGTAGGACGCGCTAGGACCGAACGAGCGCTGGAACTCGGTGATGCGCGGATTGCGCTTGACCTCCTTGGCGCGCTGCGCGTGACGGAGGAGATTGGGGTCGTCATTCCTCTGCCAGACGAGGATCAAATGCGCCGCCGTCATGAACTCGGCGACGAACGGGCAACCGGGCGCGGGACAGGGGAAGGGATCGGTTGCGACGCAGAACCAGCCGGTGTGATCGTCCTGCTCGTCGTCTGTCCAGAGATCTTCCTCCTCGCTTGGCGCATCGGCGAGGACGGGGGTGCGTACGGGGCGAAGGGGCTGGGGCTCCATGGCTATAGCGCCGTCAGTATGGCGCGGGCCGGGGCGCCGTCGGCGCCGGCGACACGAAGGGGGAGGCAGACCAACCGATAGCGGCCCGCAGCTACTCCGCGCAGGTCGAGACCTTCCAGAAGGACGACCTCGCTGGAGAGCAGCTTGCGATGGGTCTCGGGAGCGCCGACCGAGAGGTAGTCGATGCCGACGAGCCGGACGCCTCGCTCGGCCAGGAGCGTTGCGGCCTGAAGCGAGATGCCGACGAAATCGCTGCGGAAGCCGGGCTCGTCCCAGAGCTCGGAGTTTCGTGTGCTGAACAGGACGCGTTCGCAGCCGGCCGGAAGCTCGCGCTCGACCAACTCGACGCCGATCTCCCGCACGACGTCACGCGCATCGACGACGAGCACGGGCCCGATCAGAGCATCGAGGGGCAACTGGTCGACCGAGCCGCCCGCGGCGATGAAGTGCAACGGCGCATCCACATGGGTACCGGAATGGGTGCCGAAGACGAGCCGGCTCAGGTTGTAGCCGTCACCGGCTTCGATCGAGTGCACCCGCTCGATCACGGGAGTCGACTCGTTCTCCCAACTGACCGTGCCTGGGCTTAGCGGGACGCTGATGTCGATGATCTCGGGCATACGCCTACGCCTATGATCGCCGCTCGACGCTTTTCGTGTCGGGCCGAAGCCGAGACGCGAAGGCTATGGGCGATTGCCGAGCGTCGCCGTGATGGTCATCTTCTGGTTGCCGCGGTAGATCTCCAGCGAGACCTTGTCGCCCGGGTGGTGCGCGGCGATCGTGTCCGCGAGCTTCCCGTACGAGCTGCCGACGCTCTTTCCGTCGACGCCGACGATGATGTCGCCGCCGAGCAAGTAGCTCTGACCCGCGACCGTCACCTTGCGCGTCCCCGGCTTGAGCCCGGCCTTAGCGGCACCACTGCCCTTCCGCACGCCGCCGAACAGCAGACCGTGATCGACCGGCAGCCGATACAGGCGGGCAACTTCCGGCGTGAGCTCGCTGATGTTGCTGACACCGAGGAACGCGTGGCTTGCCGTCCCGGTCTTGAGGATCTGTGCCACGATCTGCTTGACGGTGTCCGACTGGATGGCGAAGCCGATGCCGACGTTTCCCTGGCTGGTACCACCGGTCTCGATCTGCGAGTTCACACCGATCACCTGTCCCAGGCTGTTGATCAGCGGCCCGCCCGAGTTACCGTGGTTGATGGCCGCGTCGGTCTGAATCGCCGGGATCGGGAAGTGGTTCTGAGAGAGGAGCGGGAAGCCGTTTGTGGTCAGCGTGCCGGCGCCGACGTTGTAGATGGCGCTGACGATGCCCGAGGTGACAGTGCGGTCGAGTCCGAACGGGTTACCGATCGCCACTACCGGATCGCCGACCTCCATCGCCGCGGAGTTCCCGAGCGTGAGTGGCGTCAGGGCGCTGGGAGAGACCTTCACCCTCAACACGGCAAGATCGGTCGATACATCGGTACCGACCACGGTCGCCTTGGTCGTGATGTTGTTCGAGAACAAGACCTGGATCGAACTGGCGCCCTGGATGACGTGGTTGTTGGTGACTATGTCGCCCTGCTTGTCGATCACGAAGCCGGAGCCAAGCGCCTGGACCTTCTGCGCCGGGGTCTGGAAGAAGGGGTTGACCTGCTGTGCCTTCACGATCTGGGTGCTGGTGACCTGTACAACCCCGGGCGCGGTGCGCTCGTAGATCTCGGGGATGGTGAGCCCCTTGCCCCCCGTCGATACAACTTGCTGCTGCGAAGCCGGGGTTTCGATGTTCTGAGTCACGACGGTCGACGAGCCCAGATCGCCTAGTGCGGCCGCGATTCCTAGCGCGATCCCGGCTCCCGCGGCACCTGCGACGAGAACGGCCAGAGCGGTTGTGACACCTCGCGGCCTCGAGTTCATGCGAAAACCCCCTTCTTCCGACTTCGATCCGGTAGTTCTGGGTTATACCCCGCTCGCTCGGGCGGCTGGTTAGTGTCGGCTTTTCCCGGATTAGGGCTTTGTTAAGCGGCAGCGAGAGAGCACAATCGCTACAACGGTCCTGCGTCGAGAAAGCCAGGAGCGGCTTCCGATCGAACTTCGGACGGTTTCTGTCGATAGAGAGGGAGACGCACCTTTGCGGCGGGCGATGAAAATGGTTTCTATCAGCGAGTGGACTAGCCACCTAGTTTCCGGACTGCGGGATGCGGTCGCTACTCCCGATCCGGAAACGCGGTTCGAGAACACCTCGCGCGCCGCCGCCTCGCTTGCCATTGCGTCGGGCTTCGTGATGCTTGCCCTGACAGCGCTCGTCCCTGCCGACAAGCGTGTGATCACGCTCGTGGTCGCGCTGGGCTTCTTCGCGCTAGGCCTCGCATATCTCGCGCTCTCGAAGCGCTGGCCGGTATTGCCCACCACATTCGGAGTCTCGGCCTCGCTGCTGGCCTCGGTCGGAGTCTGGGCCGATACCCGAAGCTGGGCGCTCGCCTTGGTCGTCTACTGTCTGGCCTCGCTTTACGCGGCCTACTTCGTCTCGGCGCGCGGCTTGGCGCTTCAGCTCACGGTGGCGTCGGGCTCCTTCCTGGCGGCCTTGGTCGTTGCCGGATCGAGGCCGCGCGTAGTAGTCGAATGGATTGCCGTGACAGCGGCACTGACCTTCTTCGCGCTCGCGGTCTTTCTGGCGAGAAACGCGGTCGATAAACTCGTCGAAGATCTACGGGCCAGAGCGCACGGGCAAGAAATCGTCGCGCGACTCGGTCAGCGCGCTCTGATCGAGACCGATATCGATGCTCTGATGCAAGAGGCCGCTCGGGCCGTAGACGAAGCGCTGACGCTCGACCGCATTGTCATCTTCCAAAACGTTCAGGGTGACGGGTTACTGTCGATGCGCACCTCGGCCGGTCGTCTGGCAGATGCTTCCGAGCCCGACTCTGCTCTGGCGCCGGACGCCTTCTCGCGCTACGCGCTGTCCGAAAATGAGCCCGTCGTCGTGACCGATCTGGCGCGGGAGACGCGCTTCGATCCGCCGCCGGCCCTACTCGAGCTGAAGATCGTCAGCGCGGTCAACGTGGTGATCCCCGGTCATGAGCACCCGTGGGGCGTAGTCGGCGTGCGCTCTGTCCAAAGCAGAGTGTTCAGCGACGTCGATATCGACTTCCTCCGCTCGCTTGCCAACGTGCTCGGCTCGGCTATCGAGCAGCGCGAGCACGAGGAGACTGCGCGGGCGATTCGCGCCAAGACCGCCGAGCTGAACGAGCGCCTGGGCGCCGTGATCGACGCTTCGCCGGTCGCGATAATCGAGATCGACCTCGAGCATCGCGTCACCGTCTGGAATGAGGTCGCCGAGACCATCTTTGGGTGGTCGAGCGATGAGGCGATCGGAAGGGTCCTGCCGATCGTTCCCGAGCATCTTGCCGAGGAGTTCGAGGACCAGGTCGAAAGAGCGATCCGGGGCGAGCAGATCAACAACTACGAGACCGAACGGAGGCGTCGCGACGGAACGATCATCCCCTACCTGATCTCGATGGCGCCGCACCGTGACGCCGACGGCAACACGGTCGGCGTGATCGGCATCGGCTCAGATCTGTCCTCGAGCAAGCTGGCCGAAGAAGAGCTTCTGAGGAGCCGCGAGCTCTACCGCGTCGTGGTCGAGAACTCGCACGACATGATCGCGGTGCTCGATCCAATGGGGCGGTTCGTGTTCGCTTCCCCCTCCTACGAGGAGGCGCTCGGTTACGGGCCCGAAGAGCTGGTGGACGTATCGCCGATCAGCCTCGTTCATCCCTCCGACGTTCAGCGTGCCAGCGATGCTCTTCGTCAGGCTGTGACCAGTCAGAGCGCCGCCGTTGTCGAGTTGCGCATGCGTCACAAGCGCGGGAACTGGGTCTTCGTCGAAGGAACGACGACTTCGGTACTGGACGAGAACGGCCAACTTCGCTCGATCCTGATGAGCTTCCGCGACATCAGTGAGCGCCGCACCGCCGAGGAGGAGCTGCGCGAGGCCGAGGCGCGCTACCGCCTCCTGGTCGAGCAGTTACCGCTGATCACCTACATCAACGCTCCCGGTGAGTCCGGTCGCTGGGTCTATCTCAGCCCTCAGCTCGAGGAGATTCTCGGCTACAAGCCGGCCGACTGGGTCTCGGACTACAGCAATTTCGTCAGCGCAATCCACCCCGACGATCGCGAGTACGTCGCCGCCGAACGGGCCGCCAGCGGAGGGAAGGGAAGGATCGGGCTCGAGTACCGTCTGATCTCGAAGGACGAGCGCACTGTCTGGGTTCGTGACGAGGCCGTGGTCGTGCGCGACCTGTCGGGCAAGCCGCTCTACGTTCAGGGCTATCTACTCGACATCAGCGTCGAGCGCGAAGCCGAGATCGAGAGGCGAAGGCTCGAAGCGGAGCTCCTGCACTCGCAGAAGATGGAGGCGATCGGTCGTCTTGCGGGAGGCATCGCGCACGACTTCAACAACCTGCTGACTGCGATCACCGGCTACAGCGAGCTGATCGTGTCGGAACTCGACCCTGCCAGCTCGCTGGCCCGCGACGCAGAGGAGATCAAGCGCGCGGCCGAGCAAGCGGCAGCGATGACCCAGCAGCTGCTGGCGTTCAGCCGGCGCCAGGTACTACAGCCGGCGCTGCTCGACCCCAACGAGGTGATCGGGCGTATGGAGAAGATGCTCCAGCGCCTGATCGGCGAGAACGTCGAGCTGGTGACCGCGCTCGAGCCCGAGGTGGCCATGATTCGCGCGGATCGCGGCCAGATCGAGCAGGTCGTGATGAACCTCGTCGTCAACGCCCGCGACTCGATGCCGAACGGGGGCAGGATCACGGTCGAGACGGCCAACACCAGCCTCGATGACGCCGGCGCCAGCCGACTCGGGTTGCCGGCCGGTGACTTCGTCATGGCGACGATCTCAGATGTTGGGTTCGGGATGGACGATGAGACGATGTCGCACATCTTCGAGCCGTTCTTCACCACCAAGGAGCAGGGCGAGGGCACCGGCCTGGGACTGGCGACCGTGCACGGTATCGTCGAGCAATCGAACGGGGCGATTCAGGTCGCCAGCGAGATCGGGAAGGGAAGCGTGTTCCACGTGTACCTTCCGGTCGCCGAGGACGGCGTCGAAGCGGAGAGAGTGGTGGCGCCGCTCGGAGAGACGCGTGGAAGCGAGACGCTGCTTCTCGTCGAGGACGAAGAGATGGTGCGGCAACTCGTCGCCCGCGTCCTGCGTGAGCTCGGCTACGAGGTATTCGAGACCTCGAGCGGCGACGAGGCCCTCTTGCTCTCCGATTCTCTCGATCGGGCGATCGACCTGCTCGTCACCGACGTCGTCATGCCCGGAATGAGCGGCCGCGAGCTGGCGGAGATTCTCGTCGTACGTCGCCCGGCCACGCGAGTTCTGTTCATGTCCGGCTACACCGACGAGGCGATCGTTCACCACGGCGTGCTCGACGGTGAGGCCGAGTTCATCGGCAAGCCCTTCACGCCACAGGAGCTGGCTCACAAGATCCGGGGCGTGCTGGAGTCAAGCGGCAACGGCGACGCGCGCAAGCGGCCGGCCGGCGAATAGGGGCCGTCGCTCGGTAGCGGGTGCGTTCGGCCGTCTCGATCAACGGCTTTGCGCCGGCTTCTGGTTGAATCGTGGCTATGGCCGATTCTTTCGGAGCGCGCGGTGAGCTGGAGATCGATGGCAGCAAGCACTCGATCTACCGCCTCGAGGCGCTGGCCTCCGATTTCGAGGTCGGAACTCTTCCCTACTCGCTGCGGGTTTTGCTCGAGAACGTTCTCCGCCACGAGGGCTCGCTAACCAGCGCCGCGCAGATCGAGGCGGTCGCGGGTTGGAAGGAAGGCTCCGGGCCCGGCGACGAGATCTCTTTTACTCCCGCGCGAGTACTGCTACAGGATTTCACCGGTGTCCCCGCAATAGTCGATCTGGCCGCGATGCGCGACGCCATGCGTGAGCTGGGCGGAGATGCGAGCGCGATCAACCCGCGTTTGCCGGTCGAGCTCGTGATCGACCACTCCATTCAGGTCGACGAGGCGGCCAGCCCGCTGGCGTTCGAACGCAACAGCGAGCTGGAGTACGTTCGCAACCGCGAGCGCTATGTCTTCTTGCGCTGGGGCCAGAGCGCCTTCGCAGGCTCGAAGGTGGTGCCGCCGAGCACGGGCATCGTCCATCAGGTCAACCTCGAGCATTTGGCCCGCGTCGTGGAGTCACGCGATGGAACGGCTTTCCCCGACACGCTCGTCGGCACCGACTCGCATACGACGATGGTGAACGGGCTCGGCGTGCTCGGTTGGGGCGTCGGCGGCATCGAAGCCGAGGCGGCGATGCTCGGTGAGTCGATCTCGATGCTCGTTCCCGACGTCGTCGGGATGCGTCTGATTGGCGAGCCGGGCGACGGTGTGACCGCGACCGATCTCGTTCTCACAGTGACCGAGCTGTTGCGGCGCACAGGCGTCGTGGGGAAGTTCGTCGAGTACTTCGGGCCCGGCGTCTCGGACCTGGCGCTCGCCGATCGCGCAACGCTGGCCAACATGGCCCCTGAGTACGGGGCGACCTGTGGTTTCTTCCCGGTCGACGCCGAGACGCTCAGTTTCCTACGCCTGACCGGTCGCAGCGAGGAGCGCGTACGTCTGGTCGAGGCTTACTGCAAGGAGAACATGCTCTGGTACGAGCCGAGCGTAGCGCCCCGCTACTCGCAAATCGTGGAGCTCGACCTGGCGACGGTCGAACCGAGCGTCTCGGGCCCGCGACGGCCGCAGGATCGCACTCCGCTGTCTTTGGCCAAGAAGTCCTTCTGCAAGGGGCTGGAGAGCTTCGGCGTCGAGTTCGCCGGCGGCTCGCTCGACGAGGCGATCGCCGAGACGTTCCCGGCCAGCGATCCGACCGCCGAGCAGACGCCCGGCCACGAGGCGCTGCCCGACCCCGCGCCCGAGCTTCACGCCGCCGCCGCGCGACCGGACGGTGCTTTGGTCGAGCTCGACGGAGAGAGTTTCCAGATATCGCACGGCGCCGTTGTGATCGCCGCCATCACGAGTTGCACGAATACGTCAAACCCTCGAGTGATGATCGCCGCCGGGCTGCTGGCGAAGAAGGCCGTCGAGCTCGGCTTGCGCCGCAAGCCGTGGGTGAAGACGAGCCTGGCCCCGGGCTCACGCGCAGTGGAGCGCTACTACCAGCGCTCGGGGCTCATGCCTCATCTCGAGCAGCTGGGCTTCCACTTGGTCGGCTTCGGCTGTACGACCTGCATTGGCAACTCGGGGCCGCTGCCCGCGGCGGTCTCGCGCGCCATCGCGGACAACGAGCTGGTGACCTGCGCCGTCCTTTCCGGTAACCGGAACTTCGAGGCTCGCATCCACGCCGAGGTTAAGGCCAATTACCTGGCTTCGCCGCCGCTCGTGGTCGCCTATGCGCTCGCCGGACGAATGGACATCGATCTCACCCGCGAGCCGCTTGCTCGTGGCGCCGGCGGCGAGGACGTCTATCTGAGCGACATCTGGCCGAGCGAGGACGAGATCTCCGACACGATCGCCTCCTGCGTGGACAGAGAGGCCTACAGCGAGGCTTACCGGGAGATCTACAGCGGGGACGCGCGCTGGCGCGCGCTGCCGATCTCGCGTGGCGAGCTGTTCGAATGGGACGAGCTCTCGACCTACGTGCGCCGGCCGCCCTATTTCGACGGCATGTCCAGGCAGCCCGGACAGATCGCCGACGTCGAGGGAGCCCGCTGCCTGGCGGTGCTCGGTGACTCGGTCACCACCGATCACATTTCCCCGGCGGGATCGATCGCGGCAGACTCGCCGGCCGGCGCCTACCTGCTCGAACACGGAGTAGAGCGCGGGAGCTTCAATTCCTACGGCTCGCGACGCGGCAATCACGAGGTGATGGTGCGCGGCACCTTCGCCAACGTCCGCCTGCGCAACGCTCTCGCCTCAGGGAAGGAAGGGGGCTGGACAGTTCACCTCCCAGACGGCGAGGAGATGACGATCTTCGCCGCGTCCGAGCGCTACCTGGCCGAGCAGACGCCTCTGATCGTGCTGGCCGGCAAGGAGTACGGCTCGGGCTCTTCACGCGACTGGGCGGCGAAAGGCCCGAGCTTGCTGGGCGTGCGAGCGGTGATCGCCGAGAGCTTCGAGCGCATTCATCGCTCGAACCTGCTCATGATGGGGGTCGTGCCGCTTCGCTTCCGGGATGGCGAAAGCCGCGAAGCGCTCGGGCTGAGCGGGCGCGAGTGTTACTCGATCAGCGGGCTCGCCGCCGGTCGGTCCGACAGCGCCACTGTCACAGCGCTGCCCGACGGCGGCGAATCGATCACCTTCGAGGTGCGCGTGTGCCTCGATACTCCGCGCGAGCGAGAGTACGTCAGGCACGGCGGGATCCTGCCGTACGTGATCAGAAGCCGCCTCGGGTAGCGCGCGACGGCGGCCGGCGCAGCGAAGAACTCCGCGTATTGGGGCGCGATTCCGCTCGGTTGCGTCGGTGGCGGACCGTCACCAGATGCTTAGGCGCTGCTCAGGAGCCTCTCAGGGTAGCTAGATATAGTAATCTCTATGAAGCTCGCTCTGGTTGCCGTGCTACTTGCGCTCGCATACAGCGCGGCACCCGGACCGGTTCTGGCGGAGACCGCCCGGCGCGGGCTCTCGAACGGTTTTCGAGCTGCGCTGGCGGTTGAGTTGGGCTCGCTCGCCGGCGATGCCATCTGGATCGGGATCATGTTCGCGGGTGCGGCGGCTCTGGCCGAAGCCGGCGGCGTTCAACTCGCGGCGGGCGGTGTCGGAGGCTTGTTCTTGCTCTGGCTGGGAGTGCGCGCGCTGTCGAACGTCAGGCGAAAGCGGCCTCCGGTCAGTGACGGCGTGGTTGTCGAGCAGGCTTTCGCGACCGGCGCGGCGATGAGCGTCGCCAGCCCGTATGCACTTCCCTTCTGGATCGCCGTCTCGGGCTCCGTATCCGGCTCCGGGGTCGCTTCCGCGGGCGCGCTCGGCTACACGGTTTTCTCGGCCGCTTTCATGCTCACCTGTCTCGCTTTCGCGCTCTTCGCGGCCGCCGCGATCTCCTGGGGGCGCCGCTTCTTGCGCCCTCGCTTCTTCTTCACGATCGATCTCGTCGGAGGCCTGCTCTTCGTCGTCATCGGTCTCAACCTGCTCTCGGTTACGGTGGCGCACCTCATTCGCTAGAGTCGCTGTAGGGCCTCCGAAAATCAGTTGGTAGGCGCCGAGGCAACCGGGGTGTCCCGTCCACGAAGACGGGGCTGAGAGCACACCCGCCGAACCTGATCTGGGTAATGCCAGCGAAGGGAGAGCGATGAGCCACGAGACACCGAACTGGGGCATCGAGCCGGTACCCGATCGCCTGCGTCTGCTCGGGCTCTTCGACACGGGACTGCTCTGGAGCAGTCTGGGGCTCAGCCTGCTCGTTCTGGTCGCCGGCACCTACCTCGTCCCGAGGCTTTCGCTACGAGACGCTCTTCTCGCGATTGTCGTGGGAGGTCTCGTCGGCAACGCGATGCTCGGCTTTGCCGGACTCATCGGCGCGCAGGCGCGGGTGCCGGCGATGGTACTGCTGAGGGCGCCGCTCGGACGGCGCGGCTCGTACCTGGCCACGGTGTTGAACGTCATTCAAAACGTCGGCTGGACGGTGTTCGAGCTGATCGTCATCGCCACTGCCGCCGCGGCGCTCTCGCAGCGTCTGTTCGGCTTTCATGCGACCTGGCTGTGGACGCTGGTCGCCGCCGCCGCGACGACCGCGCTCGCCCTGCTTGGCCCGGTCGGCTTCGTCCACCGCTGGGTGAAGCGTTTCGCGATCTGGGTGGTGCTCGCCTCGCTCGCCTACCTGACCTGGTGGGCGCTTCACGATGCGGGCCTGCAGCGGCTTTGGTCGCGCCCCGGCAGGGGCGGTCTCGGTTTCTGGCAGGGAGTCGATCTGATGGTGGCAATGCCCATCTCGTGGCTTCCGCTCGCGGCCGACTACACGCGTTTTTCGCGCAGCGCCAAGCGCGCCTTCTGGGGAACGGGCCTCGGCTATCTGATTCCCAACATCTGGCTCTTCGGGCTCGGCGCCGTTCTTCTGCTCTCGAAAAACCTTGGCGATGCCACCTCGCTGATGACGGCGATCGCCGCCGGCGGCCTCGCCAGCGGACTGGCGCTCTTCGCGCTCGGCGTGGACGAGACCAAGGAGCCGTTCGCCAACGTCTATTCGACTGCCCTTTCGCTCCAGAACCTGCTTCCGCGCGCCTCACAACGGATGTTGATCGTCGTCGCCGCGGGCGTCTCGACGCTGGGCGCGTTGACGATCGGTCTCGCTCAGTACCAGTCCTTCCTCTTCCTACTGGGCTCGTTTTTCGTGCCCCTCTTCGGGGTGCTCGCCGCCGACTGGCTGATGCGTCGCGGCTACGACCGGGATGCCGTGTTCCGGGCTCCGCCCGTGCGGCCGGCCCAACTCGGCGCCTGGCTGGCCGGCTTTGTCCTCTACCAGTGGCTGATACCGACCGGGCCGTCCTGGTGGGTCGATCTGTTTGGCCATCTGCACACGGCCGGCTGGGGCTTTGGCGCCTCGCTCCCGTCGTTTGCCCTCGCCTTCGCCTTGAGCGCACTGCTCAATGTCCTCGCGCGCGAGCGCGAGCCGAGCTCGTCGATCGCCTGAGTCGATCGCCGAGCCGATACAGTCACCTTGTGCGTCCTGTTGCGATAGTCGGCAGCCTCTCGCTCGACAGCGCGCCCGGGCGCGAGCCGTTTCCGGGTGGCTGTCCCTATCACGCCGCGCGGGCGCTGAGCCTGCTGGCGCGACCCTCCCGGATCGTGACGAAGTGCGCGCTGGAACATCGCCGTCTCCTGCTCGGGCCGGTGCTGGCGCTCGGGATTCCGGTCAGCTGGCGTCCCGCCGAGGTCACGACGGGCTTCGAGTTGATCGAACAGGACGAGCGCCGGACGATGGCCGTCACGTCGGTCGGCGACGGCTGGTCGGCGGACGAGGTGCGAAGCTGGGTTTGCGCGGCGCTCGAGCCGTGCGAATGGGTGCATGTGGCGCCGCTACTCCGCGGCGAGTTCTCCGCCGCGGCTCTCGCGGAGATAGCGCGCGGTCGCATTCTCTCGCTCGACGGGCAGGGCCTCGCGCGCTCGCCCGAAGTCGGCCCGCTCGCGCTCGACGCCGATTTCGATCGCGATCTTCTTCGCCACGTGAGCGTGCTGAAGCTCGCCGAAGAGGAGGCGGAGGCCATCCTCCACGACGTCAACGCAGCGAGCCTGGCCAGCTTGGAAGTGCCCGAGGTGATCGTCACCCGCGGCTCCCGGGGCGCGCTGGTCTGGACCGCCGGAGAGCTGACCGAGGTGCCGGCCAAGCCGCCGGTAGCGAACGCAGGCGCGACCGGAGCCGGCGACGCCTTCGCCGCTATCTATATCGCCGCTCGCAGTCGCGGGCGCTCGCCGCTGGTCGCGGCGCGGCGCGCAACGGTCTTCGTTGGCGCAATGCTCAGCCGGCGCCTGGCGCCGGCGCAAGCGAGCTAACGAGCGCCCGGAAGCGCGAACTCGCCGCGGGCGACCACCACCGCGCAGCCACCGACCTCGACACGCTCGATGCTCTCGCTTGTTCCGTGTGCGCTGGCGTAGAGAAACGACGGTCGCCCAACCTCTTCGCCCTGGCGTATCTCGATCTCCTCGCCGAAGGCGACCGCCCCGTGGCGGGCCAGGTGTAGGGCGAGCGGCCCGGCGGCCGAACCGGTGGCGGGGTCCTCGCTGATTCCGAGCCCGCTGACGAAGCAACGTGTCTTCCAGCTCTTGCCGGCGCCGGCGAAGCAGTTGACGCCGATCGAGCCGAACACCGCCAGAGTCTTGCTATCGGGCTCGAGCGCGGCGACCTGCTCCTCCGAGGCGAGCGCGACGAAGACGTGTGAGATTCCGTTGTCGTAGAGCTCTACCGGAAGCTCGCTTCGCTCCAGTCCGAGCGCCGCGAGCAACTCGGCGGCCTGCGCGAAGGGCTCGATTCGCGGCAGCGGCTGGCTCATGCGACCGAAGACGATGCTCCCGCTTCCGCCGCGCTCCAGCTCGACCGTGACCAGGCCCGCGCCAGTCTCGAGCCCGATCGACCCGAGTTGCATCGGCGCAGCCAGCACGAAAGCCGTTCCGAGCGTCGGGTGCCCGGCGAAGGGAACCTCGCTCGCCGGCGTGAAGATGCGAATGCGAACGTGCCCCTCGGCCTCGGCGGGGTAGCAGAAAACGGTCTCGGAGAAGCCGATCTCCTTGGCCAGAGGTTGAAGAAGGCGCTCGGGAATCGGCTGAGCATTGGTGAAGACGGCGAGCTGGTTTCCGGCCAGCGGCCGCTCGCTGAAGACATCGACGACGACGTATCGAAACCGTTCCATCGAGCGAGACTCTAGCGAGGCCGTTGCGGACGTGAACGGACTTCGAAAACGGCGGCGTTGCGCTAGGGCGCGCGTCTCGGACTACGCCGAGCAGCGCGTTTCGGGTATAGACGCGCCGGTCAGCGAGCCGAAGATTTGGGTGTGCGACACGTCGCTTCCACCCACGGAACGCGCTCCGACTTGCTCGGGGAGATTCTCGCTCGCATGAGCGACGGGCTGATCGAGCTGGACGAGAAGGGCGTCGTGCTCTCTCTGGATGAGGGCGCCGAGGCTACGCTCGGCGGCCAGTGCGTCGCGAGCAAGGGCCACGAGCTAAGCGAGCTGATCGCCTCCGGGAGTGCGCGCGCGGCTTATGCGCAAGCTCTCTCGGTCTGCCTCGCCGGTAAGGAATGCAGCGAGATCGAGCTCGAGTGGAACTGCCGCGACGGCCGCTCGCTGAACCTGCGCCTTCTTCTGGTTTTCGTCGAAGGGGAGTCGCGCATTCTCGTGGGCTTGCGCCGAGTCGAGAATCGGGACGAGCAGCTGAGGCGCCAAGCGGAGAACAAGCGCCTGGAGAGCCTCGGCCTCTTCGCCGGCGGGATCGCACACGACTTCAACAATCTCTTGCTCACAGTGATCGGAAACACGACCCTGGTCAAACGCGACGTGCCGTTCGACTCGCCGCTCCAGGACCGCCTCGGGCAGATCGAGCAGGCGGCGAAGAAGGCGGCCGATTTGACCGACCAGATCCTGGCCTTCGCCGGCCGCTCGAGCTTCCGCCCCGAGCAGATCGACCTCGAACGCCTGCTGGAGCACGCGCTCGACGACCTGCGCCCGCTCACCCGCGAGGCCGACGTCAGGCTGGAGATCGAGAAGCGCCCGATCAAGGTTCAAGCCGATTCCAGTCAGCTGCGGCGGCTGCTCGCCAACCTGGTCGGCAACTCGGTCGAGGCGCTGCAGGACCCGAGCGGGCAGGTGCGCGTACGAGCCGGGGAGGTCGACGTCGATCCGATCGCCCTTCGCCTCTACTACCTGGGCGATCAGGTTGCCGCGGGCCGCTACGCGTTCATCGAGGTCGTCGACAACGGCTGCGGCATGGACTCCGGCACTCAGGTGCGCATGTTCGAGCCCTTCTTCAGCACCAAGTTCGCCGGGCGCGGGCTTGGGCTGCCGGCGGTGCTCGGGATCGTTCGCGCACACGGAGGAACGCTGAACATCTATTCCGAGCCCGGTCGCGGGACGAGGGTGCGCGTTCTGCTTCCGCTCGAAGCCGACGCGGGGCCGCGCGGGCGCCGCCCCGAGACGGTCGAGCGGAATCGCGGTATCGTCGTCGTCGCCGACGACGAGCCCAACGTTCGGCAGGTGACAACGGTGATGCTCGAGCAGGCCGGTTACCGAGTGATCGGCGCCGGTGACGGCCGGGAGGCGGTCGATCTCGTCGCTCGCTACCGGGACGAGGTGAAGGCCGTTCTTCTCGACATGACGATGCCCAAGATGAACGGCGAGGAGGCCGTACGAACGCTGCGCGAGCGCGGCTACTCGGTGCCCGTGATTCTCTCCAGCGGCTTGGTCGACGTGGACGTGCTGGAACGCCTCGGCTCGGGCGATCCAACCGAGATCCGCATGCTGCAAAAGCCGTTCCGTAGCGCCGAGTTGCTCGAGCTGCTGCAAGAGATCGCGGCCTGACTCTGGCGTTAGGCTCGTCGATTCCTGATCCCTAGACGATCCGGCCGTTCTCGAGCCTGAGCACCTCGTCGAAGCGCTCGAGCATCAGCGGGTCGTGCGTGATCACCAGTAGGCCCGTGTCGTCGGCGCCTGAGAGGAGATCGTCGAGGATGGCCTCGGCGGTGGCGCGATCGAGGTGGGAGGTCGGCTCGTCGAGGATCAGCAGCGGAGCGCCCGAGAGGAAGGCGCGCGCCAGCGCGATCCGCCGCCTTTGCCCGCCCGAAACCTGGTCGCCCGTCTCGCCCACGTATGTATCGAGCCCGTCCGGAAGGGACGACACCCAGTCCCAGACGCCCGCGCGCCGAAGTGCCGCCGCGATCTGGTCGTCGCTCGAGCCGGGGCGGGCGAAGCGGACGTTCTCGCGGATGGTCGTCGAGAAGAGATGGGCATCCTGATCGTCGAGCGCGACCAGGCCGCGCACGTCGTCGGAGGCGTAATCGCTCAGATCGTGACCGTCGAGCGTTGCGCGGCCGCCGTCGAGCTCGAGGAAGCGAACGAGGACGCCGGCGATCGTCGTCTTTCCGGCGCCACTTTCGCCCACCAGCGCCACTCGTCGGCCCGGCCTGAGCTCGAGCGATGCTCCGTCGAGGATCCAGGGCAGATGCGCGGCGTAACGCAGGCGCGCATCCTCGAGCCTCAGCACCCCGCTCGAGGGAATCGGTAGCGGGCTCGCGGGCTCGCTCACGGGCGCCGCGCGGTCGGTCAGCTCGAACAGGCGCTCGGCGGCGCTTGCCACCGCGCCCGATTGCTGAGCGGCGAGCGGAAGCGGACGCACGGCCTCGAAAGACGAGAGCGCCAGCAGGGCGAGCATCCCCAGCCAGACACCGCCGAGCTTTCCGCCCGCAACCGCCGGCGCCGCGACCGCGAGCACCGCGGCCAGCGTGACGCCCGATGCGAGCAGGACGAGCGCATCGCCCGTTGCGGCGACTCGCCCGTGGCGGCCGCCGAGCCGCCCCAGATTGCGATCGATCGCGTCGATTCGCTCCAGCTCCCGGCCGACGCGGCCGAAGGCGACGAGCTCCGAGCCGGCCGCGAGCGCCTCGACTATCTCGCTCGAGAGCTCTGCGCGCAGAGGCGCCTCCCGCCGGCTGCTCGCCCTCGTTGCCCGGCCGGTGACCGCGGCGGCGATCAGCGCTGCCGCGGCGAGCCCCGCTCCCAACACCGCCGCGGCGGCGGGCAGCACGATCCCCGCGGCGGAGACCGCGCCCGCGCAGGCGACGAGAGCCACCAGCGGCGGCGCCAACGCCCGCAAGAAGAGGAACTGCATCGTCTCGACATCGCCGACGAAGCGGCTGAGCAAGTCGCCCGCGCGGGCTGTACCGAGCGCGCCGGGAACGAGCGGCTCCAGGCGCTCGAAGAAGGCAACGCGCAGGCGCCCCAAAAAGCGGAAAGCAGCGTCGTGTGAGACGAGGCGCTCGAGGTAGCGAAAGGCCGCCCGCGAGACGCCGAAGAACTGCACCAGGCCGATCGCGACGCCGAGCGAGAGGATCGGCGGCTCCAGCGCCGACTTCGAGATCAGGTAGCCGGCGGTCGCCATCAGGCCGACTCCGGCCGCGATCGAGCAGGCGCCGAGCAAGATCGAAAGCGCCAGGCGGCGGCGCAGCGGACGAGCCTCGGTGAGCAAGCGACGAAGCGCCGTGCGACGAAGCGCCGGGCTCATCGCCGAACCTCGCCGAGGCTGATTGTGCGCTCGGCCACAGCTCGCAGCGAGGCGTCGTGGCTGGCGATCACAATCGTCTGCTTTCGCTCCAGCCGCTCCAGCGCCGAGCGTATCTGCGCCGCCGTCCCGGCATCGAGATGCGCGGTCGGCTCGTCGAGCAGCAGTAGCGACGCCTTGCGCGCCAGCGCGCGCGCCAGCGCAATCCGCCGCCGCTCGCCGCTCGAGAGCTGCCGCCCGCCTTCGCCCACCTTCGTATCGAGGCCGTCCGGCAAGGCGCTGACGAGCGTCGTGCAGCCGGCCGCTTCGAGTGCCGTCCAGAGCTCGTCCTCGCTCGCCTGCGGCGCGGCGAACCTGAGCACCTCGGCGATCGTGCCGGCGGGCAGCCGCGGATTTTGCGGCAGCCAGGCGATACGACGCCGCCACTCGTCGGGATCGAGATCGCGTAGGTCGATTCCCCCAACCGTGACCCGGCCCCGCTGCGGATCGGCGAAGCGAAGCAGCAGCGAAAGCAGCGTCGTCTTTCCCACGCCGCTACCTCCGGCGACGAGCAACCGCTCGCCGGGCTGGATCTCGCACTCGAAGCCCGAGAAGACCGCCGCATTTCGCCCTTCATAGGCGAAGCCGATCTCTTCCAGCCGGATCGTGGCCGAGCCGGGGTCGGGCGCTACGAGGGCCGCTACCGGCGTCGTCACCGCCGGCGCCAGGTCGATCAGCTCGAAGACGCGGCGCGCGGCGGCCAGGCCGTCGGCCGAGGCATGAAACTGAGCGGCAACAGCGCGCAAAGGGAGATACAGCTCCGGCGCGAGAACGAGCACCGCGAAGGAAGGAGCGAGCTCGACGCTCCCGTTCACGAGACGAATGCCGATCACAGCCGCGATCAGCGCGATCGACATCGTTGCGGCCAGCTCGAGCGCCAGCGCCGAGAGAAAGGCGATGCGAAGAGTGCCCATCGTCTCCTCGCGGAACTGCTCGCTCGTCTGGGCGATCGTCTCCACCTGCGCCCGCCCGCGCCGGTAGGCGCGCAGCGTCGCCAGCCCGCGCACCACGTCGAGAAAGTGAGAGCTCATGAGCGAAAGGGCGCTCAGCCTGCGCTTCGTTCTCGCCTCCGCCGCCCTGCCGATCAGCACCGCGAAGACCGGAATGATCGGAAGCGTGAGCGCCATGATCAGCGCGGAGACGGGGTCACGGAAGGCGACCCAGACGAGAATCGCCGGCGCGACCACCCCGGCCGTCACGAGCTGAGGCAGGAAGCGCGAGAAGTAAGGATCGAGCGCGTCCAGCCCGCTCGTGACGCTCGTTGCCACCTCGCCCGTGCGCAGGTCGCCGAGGCCCGCGGGCCGCGCCCGGAAGACTCGCTCGAGCGCGCGCCGGCGCAGACCTCCGCGCACCTGTCGCGAGGTCGCCTGCCCGCCCGTCTCCAGCGCCCAGCCTACGCACGCTCGCAGCGCCGCGATCGCAACGAGCAGGCCGAGTAGGGTCGAGATCGAAGCCAGGTCGCCGCCCTCGAGGAAGACCCGAGCGACGACCCGCCCGATCAACTCGGCCCAGACGATCACTAGCACCGCGCTGAGCGCGGCCAGGATGCAGGCGCCGACAAGGAAGCGCCTGATCGCCGGCGCCTCTCGTAACAGCCTGCCGTCGAGCGGACCCACTACGAAGTCGGCCGGCTGCCCGACCCGCCGAGCAGCTTTTCGCCCGGTAGCGAATCGCCGCGCAATCGCGCCCTGAAGACCCAGTACGTCCAGGTCTGGTAGACGAGCACGATCGGAGTGAAGATCAGCGCCACAATCGCCATCAGCGCCAGCGTGTGATGCGAGGAGCTGGTCGAGAAAACGGTCAGACTGGAGCCTGCCTTGCTGCTCGAGACGAGAACGTTCGGGTAGAGACCGACGAAGAAGGCGGCGACGCTGGAGCAAATGGCGAGCGCCGTCGCGGCAAAGGCGGCGCCGTCGCGGTCGCGGACGATGAGCCCGAGCGAGAGCGTCAGGAGCACCGCGGCGACCGTGGCAAGCCCCGCCGCCGCGATCCACTTGCCGTCGGTGTGGCCCGAGTCGGCGGCGCTCCAGACGAAGATCGCAAGCACGAGCGCGGCCGCCGGCACAACGAGGCGTATCGCGAATGCCTTCGCCCGCCGTCGCACCTCGCCTGTCGTGCGTAGCGCCAGGAAGACGGCGCCGTGGAAGGCAAACAGCGCAAGCGAGGCAAGGCCGCCCAAAATCGCGTAGCCGCCGAAGAGATCGAGCAGCCCGCCCGAGAACTCACCATGCGAGTCGATCGGAACGCCGTGGATGATGTTGGCGAAGGTCAGTCCCCAAAGGAACGCCGGCACCGCGCTGCCGAGCACGATCGCCAGCTCCCAGGCCGATCTCCAGCGCTGCTCGGAGCGCTTGGCCCGGTACTCGATCGCGACGCCGCGGAAGATCAGCGCTATCAGGATCAGGAAGAAGACGATGTAGTAGCCCGAGAACAGCGTCGCGTACCAGTCCGGGAAGGCGGCGAAGGTGGCGCCGCCGGCGACGATCAGCCAGACCTCGTTTCCGTCCCAAACCGGCTCGATGGTTCCGATCACGGCCTTGCGCTCGGCATCGTCGCGCCCGACGAAGCGCATCAACATTCCGACCCCGAAGTCGAAGCCCTCCAGTACGAGGTAGCCGGCCCAGAGCACGCCGATGACGACGAACCAGAAACCCTGCAAGCTGAGGAAGACGCCGCCCACTCAGTACCCCAGCTCGATCTTCTTCGGTTGCTCGCCCTCGCGGGCCGGCGGCGCAGGCCCGCCCTTGACGACGTAGACGACGAGCCAGGCCTCGATCGCGGCGAGCAGCGTGTACACGAGGATGAAGCCGGCCAGCGTGAAAGCCACTGCCTGGACGCTTACTGCGTGCGAGAACGCATCAGATGTCTTGAGCAAGCCCTGGACGACCCAGGGCTGGCGTCCCATCTCCCTGAGCAGCCAGCCGAACGTGTTGGCGAGGAAGGGAAGTGCCAGCAGCGGAATCGACAAGCGAAGGAAACGGCGCGATTGCTCGAGCTTGCGCCGGCGAACGAGCCAGAGTCCGAGCGAGGCCCAGCCGACGAATAGCGTCCCGATCGCGATCATCAGACGAAACGACCAGTAGTTGACGGCAACGATCGGCTTGTAGTTTCCGGCGCCGTACTCCTTCTGGTACTGGCTCTGCCAGTAGTCGATGCCCTCGACCTTGCTGTTCCAGTGCCAGTCGGTGAGGAAAGAGAGCACGTGCGGAACGGTGATGTTGAAGCTGGTCTTGCTCGGGTACTTCTCGAACGGCGTGAGCGCAAACAGCGACAGGCTGGCCGGCTTCTCGGTCTTGAACAGAGCCTCCGCGGCGGCCATCTTCATCGGTTGCTCGCGCGAGACCAGCTGTCCCTGGAAATGCCCCCAGGTGGCCACCGAGATCCCTCCGATCAGGAGCACGACCAGCGAGATCTGCGCCGCGTGAGCAAACAACTCGACCTCGTTTTTCTTCAGCAGGTGGTAGGCGGACACGGCGAGGACGAGCGCCGCTGCCGTGACAACCGCCGCCGACATGACGTGCGCGAAGGCCTCGAGCAGGTTCCCCTGCGTCATGATCGCCCAGAGCGAGGTCATCTCCGCTCGCCCGTTGACCTTGCGATAGCCGACCGGGTGCTGCATCCAGGAGTTGGCGGCGAGGATGACGTAGGCCGACATGATCGATCCGATCGCCACGGCCCAGATCGTCGCCAGGTGCACGCGCGGGCTGAGCCGCCCGGCACCGAAGATCCAGACGCCGATGAAGACCGACTCGAGGAAGAAGGCTACGAGCCCCTCGATCGCCAGCGGCGCACCGAAGACGTCGCCGACGTAGCGCGAGTAGGTGGCCCAGTTCATGCCGAACTGAAATTCCTGCACGATGCCCGTGACGACGCCGAGGGCGATGTTGATCAGGAGGATCTTCCCGAAGAAGACCGTCAAACGCTGGTAGCGCTCCTGCTTGGTGCGGTACCAGGCGGTCTGCAGACCTGCGACGAAGAGCCCCATCCCGATCGTGACCGGGACGAAGAGGAAGTGATAGATGATCGTGATCGCGAACTGCCAGCGCGACAGCTCAGCCGTTGTAACGGCGAGCGCGCTCAAGCGGGGGCGTCCTCTCCGGTGCGGCGCATTCCCAGTTCATATCTACTTTGAGGCGCGAATTCAAACTGGAGTTCGTTGCAGGCCGTGGCGTGGCGGGCGCGTACCCCGGCTTCGCTCCAGCTCGGCGTTGAGCTCGGCCCCGAAGAGGAGAGCCAGGCCGCTCAGCCACAACCAGATCAGGGTAACGATCACCGCCGAGAGC
>JADGPD010000022.1 GCA_017882615.1 Thermoleophilia bacterium | reverse complement strand
GGAGCGGCTGGCCAAGCTCGCCGGCGGCGTCGCGGTGGTCAAGGTCGGCGCAGCCACCGAGACCGAGATGAAGGAAAAGAAGCACCGCGTCGAGGACGCGCTGCAGGCCACCCGCGCAGCCCTCGAGGAGGGCATCGTGCCGGGCGGCGGCGTCGCACTGCTGAACGCCGTCGAGGCGATCAAGCTCGACGACTTCGCGAGCGACGAGCGCACGGGTGCCGCGATCATCGTGCGGGCGCTCGAGGAGCCGCTTCGGCAGCTGGCCGAGAACGGCGGCTTCGAGGGCTCGGTCGTCGTCAACCAGGTTCGCTCGGCCGCCAAGGGCCAGGGCCTGAACGTGGACGACGGCGAGATGGAGGACCTGGTCAAGGTCGGCATCATCGACCCGACCATGGTCACACGCTCGGCGCTGCAGAACGCGGCCTCGATCGCCAAGAACATCCTCACCACCGAGGCTGTTGTGGCCGAGGCGCCCGAGAAGTCACCGGCCGGCGGCGGTATGCCGGGTGGCATGGGCGACATGGGCGGCATGATGTAGCGCTGAACGCGCTTCGCGCATTCAGCGTTGGCAGAAGGCCGGCTTTGAGCCGGCCTTCTGCATTTCTGGGGTTTGACAGAATGGCGCCGTGGCGCCTTTCTACGGCATCGTCATCGAACAGTCGCTGGCCGATCCGGCCTTCGCCGAGACACTCGACGTTGTCCAGCGAAAGCGCGATCCCGACGGATCATGGGTTTTTCTGCTCGTACGGATTGCCTCCGATCGGCTCTTCACCGAGCTCGAGCGTATTCGGGAGGCGCTCGCGGGCGACCAGCCCTGGTACGCCCACTTCTTTTCAGGCGAGAAGATCGCGGTCGTCTTCCCGGAAGCGATCATCAGCATGACCACTGACGCCGCAAGTTGGGAAGCGGCCATCGCCCACGGGCTCACGCTCGGAATTCCGCGCGAGCAGCTCGACTTCTGGCCCCACAGCACCGAGCAGCTCGAAGAGGCGTTCACCATCTCGCTCGCCGATCTAGACTAGTCGCGCCGTCTCGGCGAGCGAGTGATTGAAGCTTCCGAGCCGCGGGTGCGCGAGAAGGACGAGGATCTTCATCTTTGCGGTCCCAGCCAGCCGGCGACCGAGTCGAGCGTCCAGCCGAGTTTTCAGTCAGACTGTCGAGGATGAGCGATCCCGTTTCCTGGCTGATGATCGAGTCCGGCTGGAAGGTGCTCGCGGCTGACGGCAGCGAGCTGGGCTATGTCGACGAGGTCGCGGGCGACGATACAGAGGACATCTTCGACGGCCTGGCGGTCGCGGCGAGCGCGCTCGGAAAGCCGCGCTACGTCCTCTCCGAGCAGGTTGCCGAGATCACGCAGGGCGTCGTCCGCCTTTCCCTGACGCGAGAGCAATTCGAAAAGTTGGGCGAGTTTCTGGAGCCCGCGTCGAGCGAGGAGATCGAAACCGGCGGCAAAACGGGATTAGGCGGAGAACTGGGCGCCGAGGCGCGCAAGATCGAAGGCGAGGTGTTCGCACCGACTCAGCGCCATGAGCATTCGATGAACATCTGGCGGCGAATCGCCTACTTCTTCCGCAGGCTGCGCCACTGACGCCGGCGGCGATACGCGTAGATCACCTCAGCAGAAAGCCTGAGCGACTATCTGCGCGGCCTCTTCGAGCCAGGCTACCCGCTCCTCGTCCGTACTCGTAACGACGACGCCGAAGTTACGCCGGCGCACGTCCTCCACACCGCAGAGTCCGAAGACGCAACGCGCCCACAGCCCCTCGAGCGGATCGCCGAAAGCCTCCAGCTCGCGCTCGCGCTCCGTGTTCGATGTGTTGAGGACGACCGCGGTCTTCAGCTTGAGCAGCCCCTCCGGGATGCCCTCACCGCTGTCTCCCTCGAGGAAGCGGTAAGCGACCCCGGGACGGACGACGCGATCGATCCAACCCTTGAGGATCGCCGGAGGCTGACCCCACCAGTTGGGATGGACGACGACGATGCCCTCGGCGGCGGCCAACTCTTCGCAGTGGCGCGCGATCTCGGGCTCGAGCGGACCGTCGGTCGGGATCTCCGCCGCGGTCATCACCGGGTCGAAGCCCTCCGCATGTAGATCGTGGAAGATGACGTCGTGTCCGCCCTGCTCGAGCGTCGCGACGGCGGTCTCGGCAAGCGAGTGATTGAAGCTGCCGGGCTGCGGGTGCCCGAGAAGAACGAGGATCTTCATGATCGTGATCCTAATT
The DNA here is from genome assembly GCA_017882615.1 of Thermoleophilia bacterium. GTDB lineage: Bacteria > Actinomycetota > Thermoleophilia > Gaiellales > Gaiellaceae > Fen-549. Next base: position 27,018 of record JADGPD010000022.1, on the reverse strand, counting down.
CGCACCGCAACGGTACGAAGCGCTGCTCGTCCCGTTAGCCTTCAAGTGATGGCAAGCAAGAGTTCCAAGGGGATCCGGCGATGCCGCATGAAGAGATGAGTTGGTGGCTCGACGAGTTCGCTCACGCAGGACCTGAGCACCTCGACGCCGCCTATGTAGCCGCGTTCGACGAGAAGTCGGCGACCGATTGGAGCGAGGACATCGCGATTCTCCAAGCGCTCGGTATCGGCGCGACGAGCACGGTCGTGGATCTCGGCGCCGGCACGGGATCGTTTGCCCGCGCGATCGCGCCGCACGTCGCTCGCGTCATCGCGGTCGACGTGTCCGACCCAATGCTGACGACTATCCGTTCGCACGGCATTGAGGCTGTGCGTGCCGGTTTCCTCAGTTACGAGCACGCAGGTGAGCCGCCCGACGCGGTCTTCACGCGCAACGCGCTCCACCACCTGCCGGACTTCTGGAAGGCGATCGCCCTTGAGCGAATAGCGCGCCTACTGTCGCCCGGCGGCGTGCTGCGCCTGCGCGACCTCGTGTACGACTTCGAGCCCGGCGAAGCCGACGAGGCGATCTCTGCATGGCTGGCCGGAGCGACGGACAATCCCGCCGCCGGCTGGACGGCGACAGAGCTGGTCGCGCATGTCCGCGAGGAGCACTCGACCTTCACCTGGCTGCTGGAGCCGATGCTCGAGCGAGCCGACTTCGAGATCCGTGATCGTTGGCTCAGCCCAACGAGAACGTACGCCGCATATACCTGCATCCGCCGATAGCCCTTCGGCTCACCCGCCGCCGCGACCGACATGGTGGGCGCGCCTAAGCCGACAAAAGTCTGGCGACTTTCGTCGGTGGAAAGAAACATTGCTCCTGGCCGCCGCGACCGACACGGCGGGCGCGGCTCACAAAACGCCATCCCTCGGCCCGTCCGCCCCGAACACTGACCACACCCACGGGCAGCTCGTTCCGCTACTAGGAGCAGACGAGTCACACGCGCCGAAGGCGCGAAGACTCGTGCACCAAGGCAAATACCGCGAAAAGTCAAAGCCGGCTCCGCCGGCAGACTTTTCGCGGAGAGGCGCGCCCGGCACGATTTGAACGTGCGACCTCTGCCTCCGCAGGGCAGCGCTCTATCCCCTGAGCTACGGGCGCCTACCCGCCAAGTGTAGCCGCCTTCGCGAGTGCGTCAGCCGTTCATCACGACAACTACGATCGAGCATGCGTGCCGCTCTATCTGACAGAAGAGGACGTCAACGATCTTCTCGACGCCGAGTCGGTGAACGCTGCAGTCGAGGAGTGCGAGCGAAAACTCGCCCGCGGTGCGATCGAGGTGCTTCCTCGAGCGCGGCTGGGACTGGACGGCGGCGCCCTGACCCTAATGGCGGCGGTCGACCTCGAGGCTGGTCTGTGCGGCCTTAAGAGCTACGTCGCGGGAAGAGACAGGTCGTTCCGCCCCGTTGTCCTACTCCAGGACGAGCGCGGTGGCGAGCTTGTCGCAGTTGTCGAGGCTCGACGCCTTGGACAGCTCAGAACCGGCGCCGCGAGCGCCGTCGCCGCGCTCGCGCTCGCCCGGCCCGACCCGAGGACGCTCGGTGTGATCGGTTGCGGCTACCACGCCGTGGGCCAGGTGGAGTGCATACGGGCGGCCCTTCCATCGATCGAGCGGGTTGGCGTCTTCTGCCGTAGCGAGGAGCGCATGCGCTCGTTTTGCGAGCGGTTCGGAGCCGAGCCGGCGCGCGACCACCGGCAGGCGGCCGAGGCCGACATCGTCGTCACCGTCACCAGCTCGCCCGACCCCGTCCTGCGCGGCGAATGGCTGAGACCCGGCGCGCTCGTCTGCGCCGTGGGCGCCAACGTCCCCGACCGCCGCGAGCTCGACAACGCGGTGCTCGAGCGCGCCTCGTTCGTCTGCTGCGACCTCAAGTCCCAGGCACAGATCGAGTCTGGCGACCTGATCGAGCCGATCGCGGGCGGCGTCCTCGATTGGCTCGAGGTCCACGAGCTACACGAGCTGGTGTCCGGAGAGCTCCCGGGGCGCGGGTCCGATCAGGACATCGTTGTTTTCAAGTCGAACGGCATTGCCGCCTGGGACCTGGCCGCAGCGGCCCTCGTGCTGGAGCGGGCCCGGATCGAGCGGCGCGGTATCGAGCTCAGTTCGTAAACCCTCGGCGCGTGCACCCGCTATCCTCGTGCCGTGCCCAAGAACCACGCATCCCGCCGCTTTGCCGAACGCTCGCTCGTCGGCATCGACGATGTAGGCAACGAGGAGCGCATCACTCTCTGGATCGAATACCAGCCCGACTCGCTTTGGGCCGTCGGTCGCGTGGTCAATCCACAGCTCCGCGACAGCGACGAGGCGAAGGAGGAGGACTACATCTTCCACGGCTTCGAGCTGGACGACGCCTTGAACGAGGCCAACGGAGCGCTTAGCGACGACCTGCGCGTCTCGCGCGAAGAAGGAATCGAGTCCGATCTGGAGCCGTTCTCGCGCGAGGAGATCCTGGCCCGGCTCGAGCGCTGGTTCTTCCACCACAACGACGAATCGCCGAGTCAGCGTTAAGAGCCCTACCGGCACGGGCTCCAGCTAGGCGCCGCTAGGTTCTCCAACCATGCTGATCCGAATCGGGCATAGGCCCAACCCCGATGACGCCTTCATGTTCTGGGCGCTCAGCGCGGGCGAGGTCGATACGCGGGGGCTCGAGTTCGAGTCGAGCGCCGAATGCATCGAGACGCTCAATCTCTGGGCGCGCGAGGGCCGTTTCGAGGTCACCGCTCTCTCGGTGAACGCCTACCCGTTTGTTCAGAACGACTACGTCTTGCTCCCGCACGGCTCGAGCATGGGGAGCGGCTTCGGGCCGGTCGTCGTCTCACACGAACCGCTGGCGATCGAGCGACTGAGAGAGGTCGAGATCGCCGTCCCGTCCGCGGCCACCACCTCGTTTCTCGTCCTCCGCATGTATCTGGGCGGCGACTTTCGCTACCGGGTCACGCCCGGCGCCGAGATCCTCGAGCGGGTGAAGTCGGGACGAGCCGAGGCCGGGCTGATCACCGAGGAGAGCCTGCTCACCTACCGCGACAAGGGGCTGGCGAAGTCGATCGACCTCGGAGAGTGGTGGCTGCTGGAGACCGGATTGCCGCTTCCGCTGACCGTCAACGTCGCACGCCGCGATCTGGGGCCGCGCCTGGACGACATATCCGCCGTCATCCGCGAGTCGATCGTCGCGGGCTTGGGCAACCGCCGCAGGGCGATGGCCCACGCGTTACGTTTCGGCCGCTCGAGCGACGCCTCGATAACCGATCGTTTTGTCGGGATGTACGTCAATGCGCGGTCGTTCGACTTCGGCGACGAAGGTCGCGAGGCGATACGCGAGCTGCTGCGACGCGCTCAGGCGATCGGCGCCTTCGAACAGCCGGTCAAGATCGAGTTCGCGGCCTGAACGCCGGCCCGGGCGATCGACTGGTGCGAATGCTCTAGGAGGCGTCGCGAGGAGCCAGCTTCACGACGAGCTGGCAATCGAGCGCTTCGCCGATTCGCAGCAGTGTGTCGATCCGCGGCGGACGTCCGCCACGCTCCAACCGCGCGATCGCAGATTGAGTCGTTCCGGTCAACTCGGCGAGCTGCCGCTGCGAGAGCCCGCGGGCCAGGCGTTGCTCGGCGACCTGGTCGGCGATCTGAGCAAAGAACCAACCTCCGTCTCCCACACCTGCGATGCGCTTCAGTGCTCGCTCCTTCAGACGTTCGAACGCTCGTTGCTCGGTCATAGGCGAAACATAGCAGCCATGCTATTCAAGCGCGAATCGGAGTTTTCAGGTTGCCCCGATCGTGTGGCATGCTCGTGCCGATGCGGATCGCTCTGATTGTCAACAGCAAGGCCACGCGCGTCACGGACGCGGGCATCGCGGGGGTCCAGGAGGCGTTGAACCGAGCCGGCGCGGTCAACACGGTCGAGACACGCGGCCCGCGCGACGCGATCCTGCTGGCCCGCGAGGCGTGCCGCGTAGCCGACGCGATCGTCGTCTTCTCCGGCGACGGCGGCTTCAATGAAGTGCTCAACGGCCTCGAGCGGGATATTCCTGTCGGCTTCGTGCCAGGTGGCGGAACGAGCGTTCTGCCGAGAGCGCTCGGACTGCCTCGTGACCCGATCGCGGCGGCGACGCAGATCGCGGAGGCCATCGGCGCCAAGCGCACGCGGCGCATCTCGCTCGGAAGCGTCAACGGCTATCGCTTCGCCTTCGAGGCCGGTATCGGCATCGACGCCGAGGTGGTACGCCGGGTCGACAGGCTCGGACGCGACAAGACAGGCCGCCGGCCCGGTGACTTCGCCTTCGTGCGCTCGCTGATCGCCGTGATTCGAGAGCGGCGGCGCTCGCTCGAGCAAAGTCTCGAGGTGCGCGAGCTCGGGCGCGCCGCCTTCGTCGTGATCTGCAACGGTGATCCCTCCACGTTCGCCGGCCCCGTTCCGCTGCGTTTCGCCCCCGCCGCCCGCTTCGAGCTCGGCCTCGATCTGGTCGCGCCGGTGCGCCTGCGTCGGCGCTCGATCGCCCGACTCGCCTTGACGATGCTCACCGGTCACGTACCGCGCGCCGGCGACGCGCTCTACGGGCACAACCTCGATCGCATCGAGGTTGTTTGCGACCACCCGGAGCCACTGCACGCCGACGGTGAGGATCTCGGCGACGTCACCTCGGCCGTGTTCGAGTGCCAGCGCTCGGCTGTCTCCGTCCTGGTCTGAGCAGTCCGACTGCGGATCCGCTCAGGGCCTAGGCGGCCTCGGCCTCGTCGCCCAAGTTCCCTTCGACCACTTCGCCCAGAACTTCTCGGGTTTCTCCGCCGGTTACAGAAAGGCGATTCTTCACCAGCAGCAACGAGACCAGGGACGCTGCCACGGCGAAACCGACGCTCACATGGAACGCATAGTGGTAGCCCGCGACCTTGGCTTGCGAAGCCGTGTCGCCGACGGCGAGCGCGGACGTCGTCGCCGAATTGGCTACGACGGACAACACCGCCAGCCCGATCGCTCCGCCGACCTGCTGCGAGGTGTTGAGCAGGCCCGAGACCAGGCCCGAGAGACGGACCGGCGCTCCGCTCGTCGCCGCCAGCGTGAGCGAGACGAAGGTCAGGCCAAGCCCGACGCCCGCGATCGCCAGCCCGGGCAGGACGTCGCGCAGATATGTCCCGTGCACCCTGATCAGGGACATGTAGAACAAGCCGCCCGCAAGGACCAGTGGCCCGACCACCATCGTCGGCTTGTAGCCGATCCTGCCGACGAGCTGGGCCGTTATCCCCGAGAACACCGCGATCACTACCGGCGTCACGAGGAAGCTGATGCCGGCGCGGATGGGCGAGTAGCCAAGCACCTCCTGCACGTACAGGGTCAGGAAGTAGAAGAGCGAGAAGAGGCTGGCTGAGATGATCAAGCCCGTCAGATCGCCGCCGGCGACGTTCCTGACCTTGAACAACCCGAGCGGCAGGAGCGGATCGCGAGAGCGCAGCTCGTTTATAACGAAGGCGCCGATCAGCGCGCCGCTGGCGACGAGGCTCGCCAGCACAGTGGTCGAGCTCCAGCCGTCGATTGGCGCCCGCGAGAGGCCGAACACTAGTGCGACCAGTCCGAGTGTGGCCGTGGTCGCGCCAACGTGATCGAGACTGCGAAACTTGCTCGCAACGTTCTCCACGCTCTCGTTGCGCGGCAAGAGCAGGAGTGAGAACACGACCACGAGGAAGCCGACCGGGACGTTGATGAAGAAGTTCCAACGCCAGTCGAGGTACTGGGTCAGGACGCCGCCGAGCACGACGCCGACCGCGGCTCCGCTCGAGGCGACCGCGGCCCAGATGCCCAGGGCCAGATTGCGCTCACGGCCCTCTTCGAACTGCGTCAGAACGATGCTCAGGGCCGTCGGCGTCATGAACGCGGCCATCAGGCCCTGCACGCCCCGCGCAACGATGAGCATGGTGCTGGATTGGCTGAGCCCGCAGGTCAACGAGGCCAGCGCGAACAGCGTGACCGCCCCTATGAACAGCCGGCGCCGTCCGAACACGTCCGCGGTGCGGCCGCCGAGCAGCAGGAACCCACCGAAGGTGATCGAGTAGGCGGTGATCACCCACTGGAGGTTGCTCGAGGAGAAATGGAGGCTCTTCTGGATCGAGGGCAGGGCGACGTTGACGACCGATACGTCGAGCACAACCATGAAGAACGACGTCGCCAGCAAGGCGAGGAGGATCCACTTGTTGACTTCCCGCGGCAGCAGCCCCTCCGCCGCCGGACTCTTCTGTCCGCTCCGTGCGCGCATTGTTCGCGGCCTGTTACCCAATCCCGAAAGAACTAACCGACCGCTAGGAGCGCGTTACCGAAGCCGTCTCTTCGATCAAATGGGACTCGAGAGTGTGCACGAGCATGGTGGCGCTGACGCGCCCTTCGATCCTCTCCACCACTCGTCCTTGCATGACCAGAACGAGCGTGGGCACCGCTCGAATCCGGAAGCGAACAGCCAGGTCCGGATGTTCGTCGACATCGACGTGAAGCACGCGCAGGTACCTCCGCTCCTTCCGCGCGATGTTCGCGACCAGGCTGTCCATTCGCCGCGCCGGCCCCGAGCTGACGGAGGAGAAAAACACTAGTAACGCTGAACCGTTCTCTTCCAAATCGATCTACCTGACCCCCCTGGTGAGTCGGTTTTCCCCCGCCGCCGAAGCGCGAAACCGATCGCCTCGACTCGCCTGCGACTAGACTGCGGGCCGTGGGACTCTGGTACTGGCTCGGTGTTGCGCTCGGTCTGGGAGTCGCACTCGGCGTTGCGATCGGCGCGATTTTGGCGCCCTATCGTGGCGCCGCGTTGCTGTCTGCCGTCTTGGCGGCGCTGGGCGGATACGCGCTGGCGGCCGTCTTTCTCCTCGGCTCCTTGGCCGCCCTGGTAGGAGCTGCGGGAGGAATCACGGGCGGTTGGTGCAGCGCCGAGTTGGCCCGGCGCACGTTGCGGCGCGGCGGTACTCGCGGAGCGACGGCGATTCTCCTTTTCGGCGCCGCGCTGGCCGCGGCCGCCCTGGCCTTCGTCCCGGCGCTCGGATACATCGAAACCCTGCTAACGGGAATACTCGCCTGGCGTTTGGGGCGCGGAGGCGGCGATCGGTTCGCGGGGCTCCGCACTCTCGCACGCGACTGATGCGCAAGCTCGTTCTGATCGTCATCGACGGACTTACTCCGGCCATGCTCGAGCGCGGGATAGAGGGCGGCTTCGCTCCAACCCTCTCCCAGCTCGCCGCGGCGGGGCAACTCGGGCGGGCGATCTCCGCCTTTCCCTCCCTCACTCCTGTTTGCCTGACTACGATCGCCACCGGCGCGCAGCCGGGGATTCATCACATTCCACACCTTGTCTGGTTCGATCGCGAACAGAGACGGATCATCGAGTACGGCTCGTCGTTCGCGGCCGCTCGCCGCTCGGGCGCCCTGCGCTGGTGGCGGGACACCATCTACGCGATGAACGCCGAGCACCTGAGCAGCGAGGCGGTAACCGTCTTCGAGGCGCTCGAGGACCAGGGCCTTCGAGCGGCCGGGATAAACGTGACCTGCTTCCGCGGGCGAACGCGCCACCTTCCGGTCGTGCCAGGAGTGGTGCCGCCGGTGCTCGGCCCGAGTCGCTTCTTCTTCTACGGCCTGTTCGAGTCGCGAGATGCCGGCACCTCGCCGACAGCCGTCTTCAAGCGGGCAAGTGGCTCGGTGGACGGATACGCCGAGGCCGCCGCACGCTGGCTCGTCACCCGAGACGACTTCGACTTTCTCTTCTACTACCTCTCCGACTTCGACTTCATCTCGCACGCGCTCGGGCCGGAGGGCGCGGATGAAGGGCTTCGTCGCGCCGACCGCTCAATCGCCACGATCGCCGAGGCCGCCGGGGGAATCGATTCCTTTCTCGACCGCTACGACGTGCTGCTCTGCTCGGATCACGGCCAGACGCCGGTGCGAGAGGGCGTGCGGCTCGAGCGCTGCTTCAGCGACCTGCCGCTCGCCGGAAGGCGTGCTTCACGCCGCGATCAGCTCGTCGTCACCGCGTCGAACCGGGCGGCGATGGTCTATCGGCTCGACGGCTGCCCGCTCGAGAACGCGGAGCTGGCGGCGCGGCTCGAGCGTGATCCGGGCGTCGGGGTGGTTTGCTATCGAGACGGGGCCGACGCCGTCGCCCGCAGGGCCGGCGCCGAGCTTCGCTTCGCCCCGGCCGGCCAGGGCTGGCGGTCGAGCGGCGACGAGCGAGTCCTCGATCAGCCTCGCGCGCGCGAGCGCCTGTGGTCGGCGCTGGAGAACCCGAACGCCGGCGAGCTGCTGATCTCGGCCGCGCCGGGGATCGAGTTCGCCGACATCGCCGGCCGTCACCACGCCGTCGGCGGCTCGCACGGCTCGCTCGAGCTGGGCGACTCGGAGGTACCGATGCTGGCTGTTGGAATCGAGCGACTGCCCGCGAGCATCGCCGAGATCGCGCCGACCGTGCTCAGGCACTTCGGCATCGACCCGCCGAGCTACTCGACTATCCCGTCGCTGGCCGCATGAGTCGGAACACACCGAGAGGGCTTGGCGAACGGTAATGGAGAGCGTCTGCCGAGCCAGGGTGATAGCAAGCGGTCGCGTGCAGGGGGTGGGGTTCCGCTACTGGGCCCACTCCCGCGCCGCGCCGCTCGGAGTGAGCGGCTGGGTGCGGAATACGCTCGACGGAGATGTCGAAGCCGTCTTCGAGGGTCCGCGCGAACACGTAGAGTTGCTCGTTCGCTGGTTTCGGGAGGGACCGTCGGCGGCGTATGTCGATCGGTTGGATGTGGAGTGGCAGGAGCCGGAAGGTGAGCATGGATTCGCAATTCGCTAACGTCGATAAGCGCGACCGCGCTGTGCTCGCCGAGCGCTCCAGCTCGGGCGGCGAGCTGCTGCACCTCCCCGTTTGCGCGGACGGCGCCGAGCTTGGTCGTCCGACCGACCTGCTCGTCGATCTCGACCGGCTGCGTGTCGTCGGGATCAACGTTCGTTGCAGCCAGGGAGCCGACCGATTCCTGCCGCTCGCGGCCGCCGAGCTCGCGGGCGAGCGGATCAACGTCGCCTCGAGCCTCGCCCTGCTCGACGAGAGCGCGTATTACGGCGAGCACGGCGCCTCGTTGCGCTCCCTGCGGGGTGCGGCCGTCGATCTGGCCGGGCGCCCAGTGGGAACTCTCAGCGACATCGTCCTGCGCTCCGACGGCGAGGTGACTCGGGTCGTGGTGAGAGGTGAGAGCGGAAGACTGCGCCGGTTGGGCGCCAAGCACGTTCGCATCGAGCAGCTAAAGGCAGCCCGCAGGTGACGACCGGCTCTGACCGGCGGGCGGGCGCGGGCGAACAAACCGGTTCGCGCGCGAAACGCGCGCTGCGGGCCCGACACAACTGGGTTCAGCTCGCGAAGTTCTGCACCGTCGGCGGTAGCGGCTATGTCGTCAACCTGGCCGTCTACGCCTTCGCGCTCGATGCTCTGGGACTCCAGTACTACATCGCGGCCACGATCTCGTTCCTCGTCGCGGTGGTCAACAACTATCTCTGGAACCGGGCCTGGACGTTTCGGGACCAGCGCGGCCACTTCGGTCACCAGGGATTCCGCTTCTTTGTCGTGTCCACGGCGGTGTACGCTGCGAACATTCTTCTGTTGTCAATATTGATCGCGTTCGGGCTCGGAGAGATCGTCTCGCAAGCTTGTGCGATCGTGCTCGTCACGCCGATCAATTTCATCGGTAACAAACTCTGGTCGTTCCGAACCTGATCGTCCGTTTTTCTCGCGCCCGGGTCTTGGCGGGCACGTTCTTTGCTCTCGTTTTCCTGCTCGCGCTTACTGCGGCGCCGGCCAAAGCGGCTCAACACGAGCCGACGGTCCCGGTCATCCCCTTCAGCCAGCAGGACAGCAATCGCCTGAACGACACCTCCGCCCAGACGATCTTCCTCAAGGATCCCCGAGTCGCCGGTTGGCTCGCGCGCTACCCGAGCTCGAGATTGACCTACGAGTCGGTCTTCATAAAAGCAGGCCGCTACTGGCGCGAACGCGTCTGGGACACGAAGGCCGGGCAGATCGCAGAGGGTCGCGTCGACGACGCCAGCGGGAAGGTGACCGAGGCCTGGACCGGCCCCCAGGTGGCCTGGGGAATGGCGCGAGGATCGCCCGGTGCGTTCGGCGGCAAGCAGATCAACTCGCTGCCCATATGGCTCGGTTTCTGCGCGCTCTTCCTGATCGGATTGGGCGACCTGCGGCGGCCGTTTTCGCTGCGCAATCTCGATCTCGTCGCGCTGCTGTCGTTCTCGGTCAGCCTCTGGCTCTTCAATCACGGGCATATCTTCTCGAGCGCTTCGCTTATTTACCCGCCGCTTTTCTATCTCTTCGGCCGCCTGCTTTACGTCGGTTTGCGCGGAAGGGCGGTCACGGCGAGCCGGCCGGTCTGGCCCATCTGGCTGCTGGCGGCTTTGACCGTCTTCGCGATCGGTTTTCGTATCGGGCTCAACATTCGCGACGGCAACGTCATCGACGTCGGCTACGCGGGAGTGATCGGCGCCGATCGCATCGTCTCGGGCGAGTCGCCCTACGGGCACTTTCCCGTGGAAACCCTGAAGGGCAAGACGTTGCCCGCGTGCGGAGCGGCCGATTCCGCGGGTAATATCCACGATCGCATTCAGCCGAACGGGCGCTGCGAGTCGATCAATCCGGAAGGCGACACCTACGGCCCGGTCGCGTACCTCGTGTACATCCCGGGCCTGGAGCTCTTCGGCTGGTCGCACAAATGGGACAACCTGCCGGCCGTGCGCTTCACGACCATCCTCTTCGATCTGCTCAGTATCGGCGGTCTCGTTCTTGTCGGGCGCCGCTTCGGCGGCGCACGGCTGGCGGTGACTCTGGCCTTTGCCTGGGCCGCCTACCCGTTCACCCAGTACGTCTCCAGCTCGAATACGAACGATGCGATCGCGCCGGCCTTTCTCATCTGGGGCTTCTGGCTAGCCAGCTCGCCATGGGCGAAGGGGGCCGCTGTCGCCCTCTCGGGCTTGACGAAGCTCAGCTCGCTGATCGTGGCGCCGCTCTGGGCGACCTACCCCGACGCGCTGCGACTGCGGAGTCTCGGCAAGCCCATCCGCTTCGTCACCGCCTTCTTGCTCACCAGCGTTGCCGCGCTCTCGGTTCTGGCACTGGATCCCAATCTGGGGAAAGCGATCTCGACCTTCTGGAACAAGACCTTCCATCGCCAGCTGAATCGCCAGTCGCCCTTCTCGATCTGGGACTGGCGCCAGTACCACGCCGACGGAATACCGAATCTACACCTCGTCCAGACCGCTCTGATCGTCGCCGTGCTGGCGCTGGCGATCGCGAGCGCCTTCTATCCGCGGCGGCGCTCGCCGCTGCAGCTTGCAGCCCTGACCGGCGCGCTGCTGGTGGGCTTCGAGCTCGCGCTGACGTATTGGTTCTACACCTATATCGTGTGGTTCTTCCCGTTTGCCGCTATCGCGCTATTGGCCGGTGCCAGGGGCATCGTTCAGGCGAGGAGAGACACTGAGCAAGCTACTTGAGCTGATTCGCGCGAAGGCCGATACGCGCTCGACGTTGCTCATCGCCTGCCTCGCGGGGATGCTCTTCCTTGGCTCCTGGGCCGCGATTCACCACGGCTTCTACAACGAGCACCAGATCATCGACACGCCTCTCTACCAGCGCTACGGCGACTGGATGATGCACGGCAGCGTCCCCTACCGCGATTTCGCGATCGAATACCCGCCCGGCGCCCTACCCGCATTCGTGCTTCCTGCCATCGGCAACTCCGGCAGCACAGGCGCGGCGCCCGAGCCTTACGTCGTGAGGGCGTCGTACCGCCGTAACTTCGAGTTTCTGATGGCCGCCTGCGGGCTCGCTTCGATCGCGCTGCTGGCGATCGCGCTTCGCCGTCTCGGCACTTCCAACGGTCGCTCCGCCGCCGCTCTCGGTCTGTTGGCTATCACTCCGCTCTTGCTCGGGCCCGTGGTCCTCTCGCGCTTCGACCTCTGGCCGGTGATGATCGCGATGGCAGGCCTGGTGGCGATTCTCCTCGGGCTCGAGTGGATCGGCTTTTTCGCGCTCGGCCTGGCTACGGCGGTGAAGATCTTCCCCGTTGTGCTGCTTCCGATCGCCTGCGTCTGGGTTTGGAAGCGGATGGGCCGGCGCGAGCTTGCAGCCTGCGTGGGCATCTTCACCATTGCTCTCGCGGCTTGTTACGTGCCCTTCGCGCTCACCGCGCCCCACGGCGTCTGGCACTCGATCTCGGTTCAGCTCTCACGGCCGCTGCAGATCGAGAGCCTGGGAGCGGCCTCGATGGTGGGCCTGCATCATCTCTTCGGACTCGGGGTGAGCACGGTGAGCGGCTCGGGCTCGCAAAACCTAGCCGGAGGCGGCACCGGGGCGATCGCGACTCTCCAGACAGCGCTTCAGGTCGCGGCGCTTGCCGCCGCCTGGGTCTGGTTCGCCAGAGGAGAGGCGAGCGGCGAGCGGCTCACGCGGGCGAGCGCGGCCGCGATCGTGGCGTTCGTGGCTTTCGGCAAGGTGCTCTCCCCCCAGTTCATGATCTGGCTCGTCCCGTTCGTGCTGCTCGTTCGCGGTCGGCGCGGTATCGCCACTTCAGGCCTGCTCGTGGCCTCGCTCGTTCTCACGCAACTCTGGTTCCCTTACCGCTACTGGGACTATGCGATCGGCTTCGGGGCCTGGCCGAGCGCCTTCGTCTTGCTGCGCGACGTCGCCTTGGTCGCTCTCTTTGCCACGCTGCTCACCGAGATGCGAAGCCGCGAGCAGGAACAACTCGTGCCGCAAGAGGCGCCGAATTCGGTCGGGATGACCGCCGCGCAACTGAGCGCGAATGCCGGTTCAGCCGTTGGTACCTAGTTGAGCGGCGCCGAGGAATCTTCCGCGCGGGGAGGGATGCTGAGCAAGCAACGCGAGCTGATTCGAGCCGAAGCCCGAGCGCGCTCGATGCTGCTCATGGCTTGCATCGCGGGGGTGCTCTTTCTCGCGGCCTGGAGCACGATTCACCACGGCTTCTACAGCAAGCAACCTCGCGTCGATACGCCCATTTATCAGCACTACGCCGATCTGGTGAGAGCAGGCGACGTTCCCTATCGCGATTTCTCGATCGAGTATCCGCCCGGTGCTTTGTTTGCTTTCGTCTTTCCCGCGTTGAAGAACTCCCCGACGCCCGGGCCCAACCACGTCAGAGCCGATTACCGCCGCAATTTCGAGCTCCTGATGTCCCTTTGCGCACTCGCCTCGATCGCCCTGGCGGCGGTCGCGCTTCGCCGTCTGCGCGCCTCGAATGGGCAGGCTGCGGCGGCGTTGTCGCTTCTGGGCCTGGCACCGCTTCTGCTCGGTCCCGTGATGCTCTCGCGCTTCGATCTCTGGCCGGTGATGCTCGCGTTGTCCGGACTGGTGGCGATCCTCGTGGGGCGGGAGCGAGTCGGCTTCGGGGCGCTCGGTCTGGCTACCGCGACGAAGATCTTCCCTGGCGTCCTCCTTCCGGTCGGCTGCATCTGGGTTTGGAAGCACTCGGGCCGGCGCGAGCTCGCCATCTGCCTGGGAGCCTTTTTCGCGGTGCTCGCGGCCTGCTTCGCGCCGTTCTTGATCATCGCGCCCCACGGCATCTGGCACTCGATCTCGGTTCAGCTCTCACGGCCGCTTCAGGTCGAAAGCCTTGGAGCGGCCTCGCTCGTAGCCCTGCATCATCTCTTCGGCCTCAGCATCAGCACGGTGAGCGGCTCGGGCTCGGAGAACCTGGCGGCAAGCGGCGCCGGCCCGATCGCGACTCTCCAGACGGTCATTCAGGCCGTAGCGTTGCTCGCCACCTGGATCTGGTTCGCCAGGGGCGAAGCCACCGGCGAGCGGCTGGTGCGGGCGGGCGCCGCCTCCGTCGTCGCTTTCGTGGCCTTCGGCAAGGTGCTCTCGCCCCAGTTCATGATCTGGCTCATCCCCTTCGTGCTGCTCGTTCGGGGCAGGCGCAGCATCGTCTCCTCCGGCCTGCTCGTGGCCTCGCTCGTTCTCACGCAGCTCTGGTTCCCGTACCGCTACCGGGAGTACGCCTTCCATTACGCGAGTTGGCCGAGCGCTTTCGTCTTGCTGCGTGACGTGGCCCTGGTGGCTCTGTTTGTGACGCTGCTGACCGGCATGCGAAGACGCAAGCCGGAGTTACCGGCGGGGCAGCCGGCCGTCAATCAATCGGGAATCTGACCGCTTCGCAGCTGAGCGCTCGCCCATTCGAGTCGCATTCGACGAGCGCGCCCTCTATTCGCACGCCGCCCTCCGCGGGCTCGAAGCGCACGTGCATGCCCGTTCGCATCCGCTCGATGGCGAGCTCGGCGCGAACGCCTATCACCGAATCGTGCGGTCCCGTCATGCCCGCGTCGGTGATGGCCGCGGTGCCGCCCGCGAGCACGCGCGCATCGTTCGTCTGCACGTGCGTGTGAGAGCCGAACACGGCCGTCACGCGTCCGTCGAGCCAGCGAGCGAGCCCGACCTTCTCACTGGTGGCCTCGGCGTGGAAGTCGACGAGTACGATCGGGGCCTGGCGCGAGGCGTCCTCGACCAGCTGATCCACGATCTCGAAGGGCCCGCGGGCCGCGTTCATGAACAGCGCTCCGAGCAGGCTGATGACGGCGACGTTCGTGCCGTCGGCCGCCGGCAGCACGCTCAATCCCGCGCCGGGCGAAAAACGAGAGAGATTCGCCGGTCGCACCACGCGACTCGTGCTTGCCAGATAGGAGACGATCTCCTGCCGTCGCCAGGCGTGGTTTCCGAGCGTGATCGCATCGGCGCCGGCCGCGAGGATGCGCTCGGCATGCCTGGGCGTGAGGCCCGCCCCGCTGGTGGCGTTCTCGGCGTTGACGACGCAGAAATCAATCGCCAGCCGCTCACGCAGGCCCGGCAGATCCTGCTCGAGCAGAAGCCTTCCGGGCGAGCCGAAGACGTCGGCCAGAAAAAGGATGCGCAACGCCTTCGCTCCTCGGCCTAGGGAAGGATCGACATCGCGGCGGAGTTGACTTCGATCGTCACGTGGTTGCCGGTGTCCTGGGTGTACTGGGCGAGCTTTTGCTGCTCGAGGCTGGAGAGGTCGATGATGCTTCCGACTCGCGTACGGCCCGCCTGAAGCGGACTACCGATCGTGAGCGTCCGGTCAACGGAGATCCGAGTCATCGAGACGATCACGGCCGCATCGTCGTCGGGGCGGATATCGAGACGTACGCCGCAATGGCGTCCGCTGATCACGTACGGCTCGATCTGCACCACCTTGCCGTAGACGGGCGCGTAGACATCGGTCCCGGGCGCTGCGCCGATATCGAGCGCTCCGTTGTGAGTCCCGGTTCCACCGGACAGCTCGTAGTAGTTGAGTCCGCCGCCGCCAGAGCCCGAGATGCGGTGGAAGAAGCGAGCGAGCAGCCCTTCGTTGACCTGCGAGCCCTCGGGCGAGAGAGCCAGGGCGTCCGGCACGGCGTGATAACCGATCGCCGTCACCGCCACGCTCGCGACCGGCAGCTTCAGCGAAAGCGCGCCGACGCGGGCGACAACTATCGATGACGGCGGCTCGCTCGTGAGCGATGCTCCGCCGGAGGTTGTGATGGCGCCCAGCGGCGAGGGCGGGCGACCGCCACCCCACGCGCTGAGCACGAGAATGAGCGCGACAATAGCCGCGGCAACTCCCAGAGCGGCCTGCCAGACGGAGCGCCGAGAATGGCTCGCATGACGGGCCGGCTCGTGCAGCCGCCTCGCGCGCCGACCCTGCCGGCGCGCGTGAGCACGGTAAGGCATGAGGCCACCGTACCTAAGCGGTGCCCCGCTATCAAACCAGGTACGGCGTCAAACGCCACGACGGGCACGATACGATCCCGGCTATGCCCGACGGGGCGACCAGAATCGCGATTCCTCGCTGGATCCAGCTCGTCGGCTTGCCGCTCCTGCTGCTACTCGCCTGGACGCTCGCAAACACGCTCGGACGAGCCGTCTTCCTTTTCGTCGTGGCCGGGCTCATCGCCCTGCTCTTGAACCCCGTCGTACGAGCGCTGGGGCGTATCTGGATACCGCGCGGAATCGCGATCGCGATCGTCTATCTCAGCTTCGCCGCCGCCGCTACCTTCTGCGTGATCGCGCTGGCCACCGTCGGCACCGACCGCGTCCGAACGACCGCCGACCGCGTCAACAACTACTTCACGAAGGACAACGTCAAGCACCAAACGGGAGCCGAGCGCGACGTCTACCACCTCCAGATCTGGCTCAACACGCACCACCTCGAGCGAATCAAGATTCGCAAGCAGGGGCTCGAGTTCGTCCGCAGCATCAATATCAAGGGGGTCACGTCGAAGGCGATCCACCTGATCGAAGGCGCGGCACTGAGCGCGATCGAGATCCTCTTCAGCATCGTCCTGGTCGTGGTCGTCTCGATCTACATGCTGCTCGACATGCACAGGCTAGGTGCGGCCGTGGACCGGCGATTCCCGCCGAAAAACGGCTCGCCGCCGCTTCTGACGCAGCTCGAGCAGGCGCTGGCGGGCTACGTGAAGGGGCAGCTTCTCCTCTCGCTGATCATCGGCTTCAGCTCGGGCTTGGGCCTATGGCTGTTCGGCGTGACCGGCCTCATCCCCGGCTTCGACCGCTACGCGCTGTACTTCGGGCTCTGGGTCGCCTTCACCGAGCTGATCCCCTACCTCGGCCCCTGGCTCGGTGCGCTCCCGCCGTTCTTCTACGCGCTCGTTCAGCACCCGATCGCGGCGCTTTGGGTTGCGCTTCTCTTCTTCGGCATCCAGCAGGTCGAGGGGCACGTCGTGGTGCCGAAGGTGATGGGATCGGCGCTGCGCCTGCATCCCTTGCTCGTCATCTTCGGACTGCTGGCCGGAGCGGAGGTGTACGGAATCCTCGGCGTCTTCGTCGCTCTTCCGCTTCTTGCGGTGCTGCGCGCGCTCTGGGAGTTCTTCGCCGACCGAGTGACATTCGAGACCTGGTCGGCGGCCGCCGCAACGCCGGTCGGCGTCACTACCGCGACGGTTCCACCAGCGCAGCCGAAGGCGAAGCGCGCGAGGCCAAAGCGAGTTAAGCCGCCGGCCGCCGCCGAGAAGAAAGACGAGGTAAGGCCCGATGAGCCTGGCAAGCGCTAGCGTGGCCGAGACTCTGCTCAGCGCGAGCGCGGTCTCGCGCCACTTTGGCCGAGTGATCGCGCTCGAGCCGATCGATCTCGAGCTCTGCTCGGGCGAAGCCGTGGCGCTCGTGGGCCCGAACGGCGCCGGCAAGTCGACGCTGATGTCGATCCTGGCCGGGGCGCTGAAGGCGAGCGAGGGCCAGATCGCCGTCAAAGGCTCGGCCAAGGTCGGCTGGCTGCCTCAGAGACCCGCCCATTACGGACGCCTGACCGCGCTGGAGAACCTCGTTCTCTTCGCCCGGCTCGAGCAGATGGACGAACCCGAGCAGGAGGCCGCGCGGATGGCCGAGCGTTTCTCTCTTCCGAGCGACCGCCTGAGCACATACCTCTCGATCGGCAACCGGCAGCGCCTGAGCCTGGCGATCGCGCTGCTCGGAAACCCGAACGTCCTCTTGCTCGATGAGCCCACGGCCTCGCTCGACCCGAAGCAGCGCGCGCTTCTCTGGCACGAAGCCCAGCGTCACGTCACCGGGGGCGGCGCGGTGCTCTTCTCGAGCCAGAACCCCGAGGAGGTCGAGCGCCATGCGACGCGCGTCGTCGCGCTCGACTCCGGCCGCCTCGTCTTCGGGGGAAGCCCCGAGGAGTACACCGTCTGGGAGCGTGAGCCATGAGAGCGTTGCGCGACGCCGCGCTGCTCACCCGCAAGGATCTCCTTTCGCTGCGCCGGGCGCCGCTGGTCGTGATCCTGCTGGCCTTGTATCCGCTCCTGATCGCGGGGCTCGTCGGCACGGTCGCCGGCTACGCCAACTCCCGCCCGCGCATCGCCGTCGTCGACCTCGATCACATCCCGGCCAAGGCGACGGTCGCCGGTCATACCTACCACATCAAGAACCTGATCAACGAGGTGGCCAAGAACGTGCGCATCTCCTGGATGACGAAGCCCCAGGCGGCTCAGGCGCTGCGCACCGGCGAGGTCGTGGGCGTGATCACGATCCCGCACGGCTTCATCAACGACCTGAAAAGCGTCTCGACCAGCCCGCAGGTCGAGTTCGAGACCTCGCAGGGCGGCATCTCCTCACGGGTGACCCAACAGATGCAGGCGCTCATCTACAACCTCAATCGCAAGCTTCAGAAGGCCTACCTGAAGGACGCCATCGGCTACATCTCGATCATTCGTAGCGGCGGCACGGCCAGTTTCCTCGGCTCCGACTACAAGGTGTTGGGAATCGAGAAAGCGCGCTCGCTCCTGGCCGCGGAAAAGAACAATCCCCAGGCCGCCAGGGTCGTGCGCTTTCTCGACACGGCGAACGGAGCGCTGCGGGCCTCGGAGGTCTCGGCCCGCGCCGTTGCTCAGCCGATCCGTCTTGCGACCGCTACGCGAAGCGGCCGGGGCTGGCTACTCTCGGCGCAGATGCAGGCCTATGCGCTGGCGCTGACCGTGAGCATTCTGGCGCTGGCTCTCGGCGCCGCGGTCACCGCCTCGGAACGCGACGAGAATGTCGCCTGTCTGCTCGGGCGAGGGCTGGTCTCTCGTTTCTCGCTGCTCGCGGCCAAGATCGCGCTGGCGACGATCATCTCGCTCGCGGTGGGTGCCGTGATCCTGCTCGCCTTCGGGGCGATCGTCGAGATCGGCGGAATCACCGGTGGCCAGCCCTGGCAGCGGATTCCGCTCGTGCTGCTGGGCGTGACGCTCTTCGGGGCGGCGCTCGGCGCGATCGGGACACTCATCGGGGCGCTGGCCCGAGAGGGCCGCTCGGCCACTCTCGGGGCGCTACTGGTGGCACTCCCCATCGTTCTGCTGGGCCTGATTCCGAGAGAGATCGCGCCACCTGCCGGCTACGTCAGCGACATCTTCCCCTTCAGCCACGGAGAGCGTTTCTTCTCCTCGGCGCTCTACGACCTTCATCCCTGGGCCACCGTCGGCCCGGAGGCTCTCTGGATGCTCGGGCTGCTCGTCCTGTGGGGAGCGGTAGCTCGGCTCGCCCAGCCGCGCTTGACGGAGAGTTAGTGAGCTCCGAAAGGTCCGACAGAAAGCTCTGGCAGCGCCTGGTCAGCGAGGGCACGGGCGAGAGCGCCCTCTGGAACGAGCTGCTGCTACCGGAGGCGAAGCGCGATCAGCAGCTCGCCTTCTCGCCTCTGGCCGCACCGCGGCTGGCGCTGGGCATCGAGACGATCTACGAGGGCTACCTCGTTCACTACGGCTCTTCGCGCCTCTTTTCACCGGGCGATCCGAACTTGGCGCTGCTGCTCGGCGATCGCCTTTATGCCCACGGCCTCGTTCATGTGAGCGCGGTTGGGAGCGTGGCGGTGGTAGCCGATCTGGCCACCCTGCTCGAGCTGTGCGCCCGCCTGCAAGCCGAGCGAAAGCCAGGCGACGGCGCCCTCTGGGCGGCCGCGATCTCGCGCCTCGGGCAGGGCGGACTGAGCGATCCGGGGAACGCATTTCTCGACTCCGGTGACGATGGGCCGCTGCTGCGTATGGCCCGCGAGGCCGCCGGCAACGAGTCGGTTGAACGAGCCCTCGCGATCCACGCGAACCTGTTTCAAAACGCCCACTAGTAAAACCTCCGCTCGATCCTTAGAATCGCCGCAACTCAACTCCCCTGAGGAGGTCGGTCGTGCCCCTGTCTCACGCTCTACGAATCCCGCTCGCGGCGGTTGCGATGCTCACAATCGCGGCGATCGTAGTCCCCTCCGCTGCTGCGGAAATCAGCGGCCCCTGCAACGCGACGATCAACGGCCAGAACGTCAAAAACCAAGGAACCGGCGCTTTCGCCGACCCCATCACCGTCGAGAACCACGCGATCGTGCCGGTGACGATGAGCGCCGCCAGCCAGATCTCGCAGCTCAAGATTCAAATCCAGTTCGCCGGTATGAGCTGGACCGTCCGCGACAAAGCGTCGCACGGCAAGTCGTGGTCGAGCGACGTCAAGGTCAAGAACTACGCCAAGTGGGGAGTCGGCCTGTACAAGGTCGTCGGCTCTTCGGGAGGCGTCTCCTGTAGCGGCTCGGCGCTGGTGAAGGTGAAGGGCAACCCGCTCACGACGGTGGCCGGGATCGTCGGGCTGGTCGCCGCCCTGATGGGTTTGGGCGGCATCGGCGCCGCGGTGGCGATGACGATGCGTGCCGGCGCCTTGAGTTTCGGAAGGTCGCTGGGCGGATTGGTGTTCGGTCTGATCGCCGGGCTCGGCCTGGCCGTGTTGGCACAGGAGTACTCGCTCATGTACCCGACCCTGGGCGCCGCGGTCAGCTCGGTCGGCCTGGGCGCGCTGTTCGGGATCGGGCTCGTCTTCATCGGGAAGCTCGTCGGCAGCTCGGTCGCGATCGCCGACTAGCTCGTTCTTCGCGCATAGTCTCCGGGAGCCCGCCGCCGTGCGGGCTCCTCGGGCTTCGATCGCGCCGCTTGACGAGGCGAGTTGCCTAGACTGGGCTGGTGGCACCACCGAACGACCTGCGCGACTGGATCGCTCTGCTCGAGCGCGAGGGCGAGCTGACGCGCGTCGCCGCCGAGGTCGATCCCGAGCTCGAGATCACCGAGATCGCCGACCGAGCCGTGAAGGCCGGCGGCCCCGCGCTTCTGTTCGAGCATCCGAAGGGGTCGAGGCTTCCACTCCTGATCAACCAATTCGGAACCGAGAGGCGAATGTGCCTCGCGCTCGGCGTCGAGAAACTGGACGAGGTGGCGGACAAGCTCTCCTCGCTGCTGGAGCTGGAGCTGCCCCACGGCGCCCGCGCCAAGCTGCGCAAGGCGCTGGAGCTGAAGTCGGCGGCGGCGAGCGCCGAGCCGCGTAAAGTGCGCCGCGGCGCCTGCCAGGAGATAGTGCTCACCGGCGACGACGTCGATCTCGGCCTGCTGCCGATTCAGCGTTGCTGGCCGAACGACCCGGCGCCCTTCATCACGCTGCCCGCCGTGATCACGCGCGATCCCGGGACAAAGGCCCGCAACGTGGGCATGTACCGGATGCAGGTCGTGGACGAGCGCACCACCTTCCTGCACTGGCAGGTGCACAAGGACGCGGCCGCGAGCTGGCGCGAGATGGAGGGCAGGCTCGAGGTAGCGGTAGCGATCGGGCTCGACCCGATCACCACCTACGCCGCCACGGCGCCGCTCCCGCGCGGGCTCGACGAGCTGATGCTGGCCGGGCTCTTGCGCGGCCGCCCAGTCGAGCTCGTTGCCGCGAAGACCGTTCAGCTGGACGTTCCGGCGCAGGCCGAGATAGTGCTGGAGGGATACGTGGAGCGCGGCGAGGTCGGAATCGAGGGTCCGTTCGGCGATCACACCGGCTTCTACTCGCCCGCGGGCCCCTTCCCGCTCTTCCACATAACGGCTATGACCATGCGCGAGGACGCCATCTACCCTTCGATCGTCGTCGGCAAGCCCCCGGCCGAGGACGCCTGGCTGGGCAAGGCGACCGAGCGTCTCTTTCTGCCCGCGCTGAGAAGCGCCGTGCCCGAGATCGTCGATTTCGACCTGCCGGTCGCCGGGGCCTTCCACAACTGCGTCATCGTCTCGATCCGAAAGAGCTTTCCCAATCAGGCGCGCAAGGTGGTCAACGCCGTCTGGGGTTTGGGCATGCTGAGCCTGACCAAGGCCGTCGTCGTCGTCGACGAGCAGGTCGACCCGCACGACTACGACGACGTTTTCTTTCGCGTCTGCGCCAACGTTGACCCGAAGCGCGACGTCTGGATCAGTGAGGGCCCGCTCGATCAGCTCGATCACTCCGCCGCGCGCGAGTGCTTCGGCGGGAAGATGGGCATAGACGCGACACGCAAGGACGCCTCGGAAGGAGCCCGGGAATGGCCGCAGGAGATCGAGATGAGCGCCGAGGTCAAGCAGCTCGTGGAGCGGCGCTGGCACGAATACGGCATCGATCTTTGACGGAGGACTGGACGGAAGCGCCCGAACGCGGCACGCTCTGCGGAGATACCGTTTCGAGCAAGAACGGGTCTGTAGTTCCACGGCGATCGTCGCGCCCCGCTAGTCTCGGCTTGAGGTATCAGTGAAAGTATTTCTCGGTATAACAGGTGCTTCGGGAGCGGCGTACGCCTCGAGGTTGCTCGAGCTCCTCGTCGCGCGAGGCTGCGAGGTCGGGCTGTGTGTTTCGGATGCGGGCGTGCAGGTGCTCGCCACTGAGCTCTTCGGCGACCGGCGGCTGCCCCGTGCCGAGGCGCTCGAGCGGCTGCTGGCGCCGCTCGGCGGCAACGTGCGGGTGTTCGAGCCCGATGACTACACGGCGCCTTTCGCCAGCGGCTCGGCGCGCGCGGACGCCTGCGTCGTCTGCCCCTGCTCGATGTCCAGCGCCGGCCAGATCGCCGCCGGCGCCGGCGCGAACCTGATTCACCGTGCCGCCGCCGTGGCGCTCAAGGAGGAGCGAAAGCTGCTGCTCGTCCCGCGCGAGACGCCGCTTTCGGCGATCCATCTGGAGGCGCTGCTAAAACTGCGCCGCGCGGGCGCGACCATCCTCTTTGCCGCGCCGTCCTTCTACGGCCGTCCCGAGTCGGTGCAGGATCTCGTCGACACCGTGGTTGCGCGCGTGCTCGACCAGCTCGGTCTAGAGCACGAGCTGGGAGCCCGCTGGGGGGAGGCGACGAGTTGAGCGCCGCCAGCGGCAGCCTCGAGCCCGAAGCGGTGCGGACGATGTTCGATTCGATCGCTCCGCTCTACGACCGCATGAACCTGCTGATGACGGCGGGGCTCGACCGGCGCTGGCGCGACGCGACCGCCCGGCGAGTGGTCCGTCCCGGCGACTACGTGCTCGATGCGGCCTGCGGAACGGGCGACCTGGCGCTCGCCGACCTCCGCGCGGGCGCGTCGCGCGTCGTTGGCGTCGACTTCTCCGAGCGGATGCTCGAGCTGGCCCAGCGCAAGTCGAACGAGGTCGAATGGATTCAGGGCGATCTCTGCCGGCTTCCCTTCCCCGACGGAACATTTCAGGCGGTGACGATCGGCTTCGGCCTGCGCAACGTCTCCGATCGCGCAGGCGCCCTGCGCGAGCTCGGGCGTGTGCTGGCGCCGGGAGGACGGCTCGGCATCCTCGAGATCACCAGGGCGCGCGGACCGCTGGCGCCTTTCTTCCGCATCTGGTTCGAAACGCTTGTGCCGGCCGCCGGAAGGCTTCTTTCGGGCGGCTCGGCCTACTCCTATCTTCCGGCCAGCGTTCGGCGCTTCTCGACGCCCGCGCAGCTTGCCGGCGAGATCGCGCAGGCCGGCTTCGGGGAAGTCCGCTACAGGCTCCTGGCCGGAGGCTCGATGGCGCTGCACGTAGGGGTGGCGGCGTGAGCGCCGTTCGTTCCTACGAGCCGCTCGATGTGGTGCGCGACGCCAGCGGTCTGAAGGAGTATCTGGAGGCCGTTGAGCAAAGGCTCGACGAGCTCTTCGCCGGCGGTTTCGGAGCGGTCGACCTGGCCGCGCAGCAGGCTCTCCGCGCGGGCGGAAAGCGCCTGCGACCTCTGCTCGCGTTCCTGGCCTCGCCGCCCGGGCAGGCTCCGCCGGTGGCCGCCGGAGTGGCGGTCGAGCTGATCCATCTCGCCTCGCTGGTGCACGACGACGTGCTCGACGGCGCCCCGGTGCGCCGCGGCGCTCCTTCGACCTGGAACGAGTTCGGCCAGCAAGTTGCGCTGGCGAGCGGCGACCGGGTGTTCGCGCTCGCCTTCAGCGAGCTGGCCGCCGAGGGCAGGCTGCGCGATTTGGCGACGCTGGCCGAGACGGCCCTCGCCCTGGCGCGCGGCGAGGCCCTGCAGCGCGATCTGCGCTTCGATCCACACACCAGCGTCGAGGCCCAACTGAGACTCTGCTCGCTCAAGACCGGTTCGCTCTTCTCGGCTGCCTGCCGGCTGGGAGCCGGCGGCCGCCGCCGTTCACTGGGCGAGTACGGCCTGGCTCTCGGCATCGCCTTCCAGATCGTCGACGACGTTCTCGACTGCGTCGGCGAGGCGGGCGAGACGGGCAAGGCGCCCGGAACCGACCTGCGCGAGGGCATTCCGACCCTGCCGCTGCTCTTCGCAGCCGAGCGGGACGAAACGGTGCGCGCAGCTCTGGCCGGAGGCTCGCGCGAGGGTGTTCTCGAGCGGGTCGCCGCCTCCGGCGCACTCGAGCGCGCGCACGAGATCGCACACGCCTACTCCCGTAAGGCCTGCAGTCATCTGAACGGCGACTCGCGCAGGCGCGAGCTCGAAGCGCTGGCGCAGGCGGTAGTGGAGAGACGGCGATGAGCGCCCCGGCCGCGCTCGAGGCGGCCGCGCTCGAGCGGGTGCAGGAGAAGGTGGCCGCGGGCGAGCGCCTGGACGCCGCCGACGGGCTGGCCCTGTATGAGTCGGACGATCTGCTCGCGCTCGGCGAGCTGGCCAACCTGGCGCGCCGGCTGCGCGGCGGCGGAGACGAGGTCTTCTTCGTCCGCAATCTCACGCTCAACCAGACCAACGTCTGCCGCGTGAAGTGCAGGTTCTGCGCCTTCGCCCGCTCGGCCAGGCAGGAGGGCGCCTACACGCTCAGCCCCGCCGAGCTGGCGGACGAAGCGAAGCGGGCCTACGAGCAGGAGCCCTACAACGAGCTCCATCTCGTCAACGGCGAGAGCCCGCATGTCGACTTCGACTGGTACCTGGAGACGGTGCGCGCACTCAGAGAGGCGCTACCGAGCGTCCACCTCAAGTGCTATTCGGCGAGCGAGGTCCACCACATGGCCACGCTCTCCGGGCTCTCCTACGAGCAGGTGCTGGGCGAGCTGAAGCAAGCCGGGCTCGACTCGCTCACGGGCGGCGGCGCCGAGATCTTCTCGGCCCGGGTGCGCAAGCTGATCGCGCCGGGCAAGGAGCCGGCGGAGGCCTGGCTCGAGGTCAACCGGGTCGCACACGAGCTGGGAATCCCGAGCCACTGCACGATGCTCTACGGGCACGTCGAGACGCTCGCGGAGCGCGTCGATCACCTGCTTCGCCTGCGCGAGCTGCAGGACGAGACGGGCGGCTTCCTGGCCTTCGTCCCCTTTGCCGTGCATCTCGAGAACACCCGCCTCGACCCCGAGCTCGTTCCCGCGACCGCGGCGGAAGTGCTGAGGACGATCGCCGTCTCGCGCCTGCTGCTCGACAACGTCGCGCACATCAAGGCCTACTGGATCGCGATGGGCCTGCCGCTGGCGCAGATCGCGCTGCACTTCGGCGCCGACGACGTCCAGGGCACGGTGGGGCGCGAACAGGTCTTTCACTCGGCGGGAGCGCGCACCGAGACCGAGCAGGCCGCCGGTCGGCTGGTGCGCTACATCCAGGCCGCCGGTCGCGTCCCGGTCGAGCGCGACACGCTCTACAACGAGCTCGCGCGCTGGGAGGCCGAGTGATCAGGCTCGGACGAATCTCCTACGTGAACATGGCGCCGGTCTACTACCGGCTGCAGGCCGAGGTCGAGGAGGTCACGGGCGTTCCGACCGAGCTGGCGCGGCGGCTGCTAGCGGGCGAGGTGGACGTGGCGGCGATCCCGTCGATCGAGTTTGCCCGCCACGCCGCCGAGCTGGAGATGCTGCCGCGAATCTGCGTCGCCTCGGACGGCGCTGTCGACTCGATTCAGCTCGTCTCGACGATCGCGCCCGAGCGCCTGCGCCGAATCGCGGTCACCTCGGAGAGCGCAACCAGTGTGGCATTGGCGCGAGTCCTCTTCCCGCAGGCCAAGCAGGTGCCCTTGACCGAAGAGGCGCCGGGCAAGCTCTTGATCGGCGACGCGGCGCTTCGGAGCGCCTTCGAGGACGCGACGCCGCACTACGACCTCGGGCGCATCTGGCGCGAGCGCACCGGGCTGCCGATGGTCTTCGCCGTCTGGGCTTACCGCAGGGGAGCGGGCACCGGCATGGCCGAACTGGAAGAGGCGCTTCTCTCCTCGGTCAGAGCGGCCCGCGCCGAGCCCGAGCGCCTGGCCGAGCAGGCGAGCGCAGCCTACGGCTACCCGGCCGGATTCCTCGCCCGCTACTTCGAGAAGCTGCGCTACGGCTTCGGCCCGCGCGAGCGCGAGGGACTCATCGCCTTCTACGAGCTGGCGCGCGCGGCCGGCGTGCTCGAGCGGGTGCCGGAACTGGCAGCGGGCGCGCGCAGCGAATGAGCACGAGAACGAAAGCCGCGAGCGAGGTCGCCGCGATCCTCGAGCGCACGCTCGCGGATGAGCGCCTCTCCGACGCCGACGCCCTCACGCTGCTTCGCTCGCGCGAGCTGATGCGGATCGGGAAGGCCGCCAACGAGATCCGGGGGCGCAAGAACGACCCGGGTCGGGTCACCTTCGTCGTCGATCGCAACATCAACTACACCAACATTTGCTCGGTCCGCTGCGAGTTCTGCTCCTTCTCCAGCGACCCGGGCGATCAGCGCGAGGGCTACCTGCTGCCCAAGTCGATCATCTTCAAGAAAATCGAGGAAACGCTAGCGCTCGGCGGCACCGGTGTGTTGATGCAGGGCGGGCACCACCCCGATCTCGACTTCGCCTACTACGACGACCTCTTCCGTTCGATCAAGGCGCGCTACGAGATTCACCTGCATGCGCTGTCGCCCTCCGAGGTGCTGCACATCTCGCGGCGCTCGAAGATGAAGCTGCCCGAGACGATCCGCCGCCTGCACGAGGCCGGGCTGGACTCGATTCCCGGCGGCGGCGCCGAGATCCTGGTCGACCGGGTGCGCCGCTCGCTCTCGCCGCGCAAGGCCAAGGCCGACGAGTGGCTGGGAGTGATGCGCGAGGCGCAGCTGCAGGGGCTCTCGACCACCGCGACGATGATGTACGGCCACATCGAGACGCTGGCCGAGCGGGTCGAGCACATGCGCCGCATCCGCGAGCTTCAGGACGAGACCGCCGGCTTCCGCGCCTTCATCTCCTGGACGTTTCAGCGCGACGGGAACCGCCTGCAGAACGAGGTGCCCGAGGAGACGCGGCCCACTCCGTTCGA
>JADGPD010000088.1 GCA_017882615.1 Thermoleophilia bacterium | reverse complement strand
TGAAGAACACCAGGAACACGGTGATCGCGGCAACGATCAGAGGAACGTGCCGCAGCTTCAGCTCTGGATTCGCCTCCGAGGCGGTTCGCCAAGCTGGCTTCTTTTCGGTCGTCTTCTCGCTCATCAGCGCACCAGCTTCTCGCGCGGATTCTCTCTCGAAACAGACTTGAGCTGCTCGAGCGCTTCCTTCTCGGCCTTGGAGAGCTTCTTGGGGACGGTCACGCGCACGCGCGCGAGCAGGTCGCCGCGGCCCGAACCCTTCAGCTTGGGGGCGCCGTGGCCGCGCACGCGCAGCAGTTTGCCCGACTCCGAGCCGGCCGGGATCTTGAGCGAGATCGAGCCGTCGGGGGTCGGAACCTCGACCGTGGCGCCGAGCGCGGCCTCCGGGTAGGTGACCGGCACCTCCACGACCAGGTCGGCGCCGCGGCGCTCGTACACCGGCGAAGGCGCGACGCGCGTGACCACGAACAGATCGCCGGACGGGCCGCCGTTCACTCCCGGCTCGCCCTTGCCCTTGAGGCGAATGCGGGTGCCGTCCTTGACCCCGGCCGGGATCTTGACCTTGTACTGCTTGGTGCGCCGCACCTGGCCCGTGCCGCGACAGGTCGGGCAGGGCTTCTCGATGATCATTCCGGCGCCGCGACAGCGCGGGCACGGTCGCGAGATGGCGAACGGCCCCTGGCTCTCGGCGACGACGCCGCGACCGCCGCACTGGGGGCAGGTCTTGGGCGAGGTGCCCGGTTTGGCCCCCGAGCCGCCGCAGGTCGCGCAGGCAGCATCCACTTCAACGGGAACACGCGTCTCGGCTCCGCGCAGCGAGTCCTCGAAGGAGAGATTCAGCGTGGCCTCGATGTCACCGCCCCGCATCGAGCGAGAGCGTGCGCTCCCCCCGCCGCCTCCAAACAGGTTCGAGAACACGTCGCCGAAACCGCCCAAATCGCCCAGATCGAACTGCTCGAAGCGAACACCGCCCGGCCCGGCCCCGCCCATCTGCGGTCCGCCTGCGCCAAACGTGTCGTACTGCTTGCGCTTCTCGGGGTCGGAGAGGATGTCGTAGGCGTTCTGCACTTCCTTGAAGCGCTCCTCGGCCGCCTTGTCGCCGGGGTTGGCGTCGGGATGGTGGAGCCGCGCCAGCTTGCGATAGGCCTTCTTGATCTCCTCCGCGGAGGCGCCGCGCGAAACCCCGAGTGTCGCGTAGAGATCGCCGGCCATCGCCTATCAACCCTCGGGAGCGCTCGCCGCCGCGACGACCACGCGCGCCGGCCGCAGCACACGGTCGCCGAGCAGGTAGCCGCGCTGCACGACTTCCAGGATTGTTCCCTCCTCGGCCTCCGAAGGGATCGCCGCCAGCGCCTCGTGCACGTGTGGGTCGAAGGCGACGTCGGTGGGAATCTCCTGCAGCCCTTCCCTGGCCAGAATGTCACTCAACTGGCGATGAACGAGGCGGACGCCGTCCTCGAGCTTGGCCTCCTCGTGCAGGCCGGCGGCCTCGAGCGCCCGCCCGAGATCGTCCAGCACGGGCAGAATCGCCTCGACCAGCCCGGCGTGGGCGCGGGTCACCAGCGCTTCCCGCTCGCGGGCGACGCGCTTGCGGTAGTTGTCGAAGTCGGCGGCGACGCGCTTGAGATCGGCGAGGTACTGATCTCGCAACGCCTCGGCTTCCGTCCGAGCCTGCTCGGACGCGGCCAGCGCCTGCGCCAGCTCTTCGCCGCCCGCAGGCGGCGCGACGACCTCCTCTGGCGCTTTCCCGCCAGCAGTCTGCTCGCGATGGGCGGGCTGATTCGGCTCGTGCGGATGTGCTCTACCTGGCATCGGCGTCTAGCTCTTCTTCTCGTCGTCGTCGATTACCTCGTAATCGGCCTCTTCGACGACCTCCTCGTCCGAACCGGCCTGACCGTCCTCGCTCGAGCCCGGGCTCGCCTGCGCCTGGGCCGCGGCCTGGGCGTAGACGGCTTCGGCCAGCTTGTGCGAGGCCTCCTGGAGCGCCTCGGTCTTCGCGCGGATCTCGCTCTCGTCGCTGCCTTCGATCGCCTTGCGCAGCTCTTCCAAGCGGCCCTCGATGTTCGAGACCTCGTCGGAGGAGATCTTGTCGCGATGCTCCTTGAGCGTGCGCTCGCTGGCGTAGAGCAGTTGCTCGGCCGCGTTCTTGGCCTCGGCCAGCTCGTGCAGCTTGTGCGCCTCGTCGGCGTGGGCCTCGGCCTCGTGCAGCATCCGCTCGACCTCGTCGGGCCTGAGCCCTGAACCGCCTTCGATCTTGACCTGCTGCTGATTACCTGTGCCCAGGTCCTTGGCCGAGACGTTGATGATGCCGTTGGCGTCGATGTCGAAGGCGACCTCGATCTGCGGGACGTTGCGCGGCGCGGGCGGAATGCCCATCAGGTGGAACTTGCCGAGCGTCTTGTTGTAGGCGGCCATCTCCGACTCGCCCTGGAGCACATGCACCTCGACCGAGTCCTGGTTGTCGGCGGCCGTGGTGAAGATGTTCGACTTGCGCGTGGGAATGGTCGTGTTGCGCTCGATCATGCGCGTGAACTCGCCGCCTTTGGTCTCGATGCCGAGCGAGAGCGGAGTCACGTCGAGGAGCAGGATGTCCTTGACCTCGCCCTTGAGCACACCGGCCTGAATCGCGGCGCCGACGGCAACCACCTCGTCGGGGTTGACGCCCTTGTGCGGATCCTTGCCGACGATCTCCTTGACCCGCTCCTGCACGGCCGGCATGCGCGTCATGCCGCCGACGAGGATGACGTGATCGATCTTCTCGGCGCCCAGTCCGGCGTCGGTGAGCGCCCGCTTGGTCGGGCCGACCACGCGCTCGAGCAGCGCGGCGGTCAACTCGTTCAGCTTGGCGCGCGTGAGCTGCAGGTCGAGGTGCTTGGGACCTTCGGGCGTGGCGGTGATGAAGGGCAGATTGATCTGCGTCGACATCGTCGTGGAGAGCTCGATCTTGGCCTTCTCGCCGGCCTCATACAAACGCTGTAAAGCCATCGGGTCCTGGCTCAGGTCGATGCCGTTGTCGCGCTTGAACTCGGCCACCATCCAGTCCACGACGGCCTTGTCGAAGTTGTCGCCGCCGAGGTGGTTGTCGCCCGAGGTGGACTTGACCTCGAAGACGCCCTCGCCCAGCTCGAGCACCGAGACGTCGAAGGTGCCGCCGCCCAGGTCGAAGACGAGGATGGTCTGGTCGTTCTCCTTGTCGAGGCCGTAGGCGAGCGAGGCCGCGGTCGGTTCGTTGATGATGCGAAGCACGTTCAGCCCGGCGATCTTGCCGGCGTCCTTGGTGGCCTCCCGCTGCGCGTTGTTGAAGTAGGCCGGAACGGTAATGACGGCGTCGGAGACCGGCTCGCCCAGGTAGGCCTCGGCGTCGGTCTTCAGCTTCTGCAGGATCATCGCCGAGAGTTCCGGCGGCGCGTACTGCTTGCCTTCGGCATTCACGCGCACGTCGGCGTTCGGGCCCTTGACGACGTCATAAGGGACGATCTTCATCTCTTCGTTGACTTCGTCGAACTTGCGCCCCATGAAGCGCTTGATCGAGAAGATGGTGTTCTGAGGGTTTGTGACCTGCTGACGTTTTGCCGGCGCGCCGACCAGGCGCTGGCCGTCCTTGGCGAAGGCGACTACCGACGGCGTCGTCCGTCCGCCCTCGGCGTTCGGAATGACCGTCGGCTCGCCGCCTTCGAGCACGGCCATACAGCTGTTGGTCGTGCCGAGGTCGATACCGATCGTCTTTGCCATTTTCAAAATCTCCTTCGTACGTTGATAGCTGCTCAGAAAATCTAAGTCTCAGTGTATCAACCCTTCCCCGATGCGCAAGATTCTAAGCCGGCCCGTTCGTCCTCACCGTGCGGTCCGAACGTCACCGGCCGGCGCCTTCTGGACTGATAGAGGTGTCTCGATCCTTCGCAGGCGTAAATAACGCAGATCACTCTTTCGAGCTAGCTTCGACTCACTCGAATGAGGGATCCCGCGCGCAGGGAAAACACCCTTTTGCGTGACAAACACGGATGTCAACAGCGAGAACGAGGGATTAACGAGCGCATCGGCCTCGCCGATATCCCCGGACAGTGGCAGGCGATGGCGGCATCGGTACGAGCGTGCGGAAACCCCGCATCCTTTTGGGCACCTCAGACGAGACGTACCTGAAAGACGTCCGCCGCGCGCTACAAGAGGCCGGCTACCGCGTCGAGACCGCGCTGGACAGCGAGACCGTAATGGCCTCGCTCGAGCCGCGGCGTTACGACCTCGCCATTCTCGACACAGGTCTCGGCGAAATTGACGGGCTGTCGATCTTCGATCGCCTGCGCACCGAGCCGGACGGTCGTGACCTTTATCTGATCGCGCTGGGCGACACCGACGAGAAGCAGCCGCTCGGAGCCCCGGTCGGGCCGGACGACTGCATCAACAAGCCTTTCGAGATCGCCGACCTGCTGGCCGGCGTTCACATCGGCGTACGCATCGTCACTCTCCAACACGAGCTCGACTTCGCCAATCACCGTATCTCGACGCTTGCGATGACCGACACGCTCACCGGGCTGCCGAACCGCCAGTCGATCTACGACATGCTCGGCACGGAGATCGCGCGGCAAGACCGGGAAAGTCCGCCCTCGTGCCTTGCGCTGGTCGACGTCGATCACATGCGCGAGATCAACGACGCCTACGGCCGCGCCGGCGGCGATCTGGCCGTTCTACGTGTTGCTCGTACGCTGCGCTCGACTGCGCGCGAGGCCGACACGGTTGGACGGCTCGGCGACGACAAGTTCACCATCGTTCTTTACGACTGCACGCCCGAGGATTCCGTAGTCGCTTGCGACCGGCTCTGCGAGTCGATCGCGCAC
>JADGPD010000087.1 GCA_017882615.1 Thermoleophilia bacterium | reverse complement strand
GGGAATACGCGTGCTTCTGCGAGCACTCGCCGAGGGCAAGGCCGTCGCTCCCGAGCAGATTCTCGTGCGCTGGCTCTGGCGGCTGGCGCGGGCAAGCCGTAAGGCCCAGGACCGTAAGGCAAGCGCCGAGTTCGCCGACGCCAAGCGGCTGCTTGGCGCTGTCGCCAACTCGCGCGGCCGTCGCCACGAAGAGAACGTCGCCCGGCTCGTCAACGTGGCCCGCGAACAGCCGCTGCATGTCGGGGCGGCCCTGCTGGCCTCGGCCGAGGGCTACACGCCGCGCGCGACACAGCTGATCGAAGCAGCGCGGGAGCGATTGGCCGGCGTGGACGAAATCGCGGCGGCGCTGGCCGAAAACCTACCGGCGCCCAAGCTCCAGTCATCGCGTCGCCGGCGGCGGAGAAAGCGCCGCGCTTCAGCGACTCAGCAGGGCAAGACCGATAACGCCAAGGCGCCGTCAAACAAGAAGGCGGGCGCAGAGACGTCCCCACAGCCGGGCACGGCGGTCGGCGCCGGCGAGAGCGAGCCCAAGGGCGGCGCCGCATCCAAGGCCGGGGCAGATGGCGGGGAGCACAAGCCGACCGAGGCTCCGCTCGCTGGAAGCAGCTCGGAGCAGTAGCAGCGGCGCGTCGGGATTAGCCGACGACTACCGACCGGATCAAGCGGTCGGCGGGTCTGAGTCGTTGCCGCCATTCTCGCGATCGCGCAAGAACTTGGCCAGCTCCGCAGCTAGCGACTCACCGCTCGGAATATCGGGCTCGTACTCCTCGGGCGGCTCGCCCGAATCGCTCTGGCGCTCGAGCGCTTCGATGTAGGACGTTGTCTCCTCGTCGCCCGCCACCGCTTCGCTGACGCTCTCGGTGTAGCTGTCCACCGCCTGCTCGAGCTCGTCCAGATCGAGATTCGTTTCCAGCAGCTGATCGACGCGCTCGCAAAGCGCGAGCGCCGCACGCGGACTGGGGGTGAGCGACACGTAATGGGGAACTGCAGCCCAGAAGCTGATCGTCTTCATTCCCTCTTTTCGGCAGGCGTCCTGAATCACGCCGACGATCCCGGTCGGTCCCTCGTAGCGAGAGGTGTCTACGTCGAGTCGGTCGATCAGCTCGCCGTCATCTCCGCTCGCGGTGATCGGCGCCGGACGAGTGTGCGGCACGTCGGCGAGCAGGGAGCCCAGGGTGATTACCCGTTCCACGCCGAGGTCGCGCGCAAGTCCTACGACGAGCTCCGTAAAGGAGCGCCAGCGCAAGTTCGGCTCAACTCCGATGAGCAGGACGACGTCGTGGTTCTGACCTTCGGGCCGAGCGTGGAAGAAGGCGTTCTCGGGCCACGTGAGCTCGCGAGTCTCACCGTCGATGAGCGAAACCTGCGGGCGGGTCGCTTGAAAATCGAAGAACGTCTCCGGATCGATCTCGGCGAAGCGCGTGGCATTCCAGAGACGAGCGAGGTAGCCCGCAGCAAGCGTCGCACCCTGGCCGCCATCGTTCCAGCCCTGAAAGGCGATGACGAGAACCGGTCGCTTCAGTTTCGGCCGGGAGGCGATCTTGAGCTCAGTCATCCAGACAGTTTAGGTGGCCGCCGCATTGCCCGACGGTCGAGGTGTCAATAGGCGCATAGAGCCGCGCGCGGCTAGAACCGCTCGGACATCGGAGATCGAAAGGGCGGCCCCGCCGGTCACGAGCACGCCAACGCAGCGAGAGGACCAGCGCAGAGCCGAGTGGCGCCTACTGCAGCCGGGACGACTTGGGGCGTGCCGCCAGTGCCCTCACGCCCCGAGGCCATCTCGGCTGCTAGTAGTGCATACGCCCGCCACCGTGACCCTTCACGACTGGCGTCGAGCTGTCGCTCGTCGTCGTAGTCGCAACGGGAACGGTTGTCGTTGCGGGCTTCTGCCTTGCTGCGGATCCGGGGCCTGCGAGGATCGCCGCAGCGAACACCGCGCTGAGCGCGAGTAGTAGCAGGAGTTTGGCCATTCTTCCCTCCTTCCTCTCAGAATCGAAGGTCTTGCATCAACTCGGCGGCGTGTCGGTACAGGTGTGCCGCCTCATCCGTGGTTCCGCGCGCGCGGGCCAGGTCGCCCAGCGCGACGTAGGTGCGCGACAGGTTGCTGGTGGCGCGCACGCTCTCGAAGAGGCTCTTGACCTCTTCCAATGCTTCCGCGGCTTCGTCGAGCCGGTTTTGGGCAAGTAGCGCCTTGCCCAGCACGAGGCGAGCCTCGCCGACCTGTTCGGGATCGACTGCCTCGTCTCCGATCAACTCGATTGCGTACCGGGCCTGCTCCTCGGCCTTGCTCGGATCGCCGGTCTCGAGATAGAGGCTGGCTATCGACGAGATCGCGCCACCGCTCCACTCGTTGGCGCCGGCGTCGAGGAAAATCTTGTACGCGCGCGTGAAGCTCGCGAGTGCGTCGTCGTTCTTGCCGAGCAGGGCATGGCAGAAGCCGAGGTTGTTCAGAACCTTCCCGAGCTGGAACTGATCCTCGGCCTCTTCGTACTTCGCGCGGGCTTTCTCGGCGTACGTGCGAGCGAGTACGAAACGACCTTCGCGCTCGGCGACGAGCGAGGCCTGCATATAGGAGTAACCGATGACGCGAGGGTCACCGAGTTGCTCGGAAAGCTCAACCGCGCGCTCGGCGTCTTCGCGCGCCGCTTCGATGTCACCCACGCGCTGGTAGCAGACGGAGCGATAACCGAGAACCTGCGCGCGCGTAGAGTCGGCGGCCAGAGGAAGCTGATCGAGCAGCTTGTGTGCTTCGGTCAAGAGCGAAATGGCAACGTGCGTGCTGCCGAGCTTCGTGCGCGCGACACCCAGCTTGAACAGCGCCTCTGCGCGAATGACGTCGTCGAGTTGCTCGGCGTCGACCAGCTCGCGGGCCTTCGTCAACACGTCGAGGCCCTCGCGAATCTGACCCTCTTCCATCATCGCCCAGCCCTCGCCGAGTAGCCGGCGAGCAGAAAGGTCGGCCGACCCCGACGCCGCGACCGCGGTCTTGGCATCGGCGAAAACTTCGAGCGCGCTCTCGAACTCGTGCGCCTGCGCGTGTGCCTCGGCTCGCGCGAGCATTGCCTCGACCCGGGCGCGATCTTCCGTCGACACACCGTGGGCGAGGTAGCCGGGATCGACGCTGAGCCGGGAGGACAGGTACTCGACCGTGTCCGGCGTCGGCCGGGTCTTTCCGAGCTCGATCTGACTGATGTACTCCTTGGAGAAGCGGACGCCGGCAAGATCCGTCTGCGTCAATCCAAGTGCGACACGCCGCTGCCTGACACGCTCGCCAAGCCCGATCTTCGGTCGTTGGCGCTCGGTTGCCGAAACGGCGTGGGTGTCGGAGTGGACCTGCGGCATTTCTACCCCCTCTGATACTCGTCGCCTTCCCAAATGGCTGCAATCACCTGTTCGGGTACTAGCTAATCACCTCAGCGGAGAATATCCCGACGCGCGCGGCAGAAGAGAACAGCTGATATCGGCAGCTTTCTCTCGGGAGCTCGGTTTGCAGGCTCTTTGTGCCGCTTTTGGGGTGCAAAGATCACTTGACTGAGCTACTTGACTAGGGTTCAGAGCCGCCATATAGTGAGGACACGCCGATCAAGTCAGACGCCAGACGCGGTCGGATACGAAGAGAGGCCAGCGACGATAGCTCCGAAGTCGTGGCTGGGCCGCAGAGCCACAGCTCTCGGTTCGTCGCCAAGGCCAATCTTCCGGGAGCGCCCCCTGGAGCCGCAGCCGGGGGTCTCCCCAAAACGGATTGAGCCCCGGGTGCCGCAGCCGGGGCTTTTTCCTTTGTTGGGCACCTAACGAAACGAAGCACTCCGCCGACTGGGCACGCTCAGCGGCGCGCTGAAGGGGTCAATCGCTCTGATCGTCAGAACGACTCGACGGACGGCGGGGCATCCAGCCGCCTGACAGTTTCGCCGCTCCCTGTGCCCAGGCATCCAGCCATCGTTCGTTCTCGCGCGAGCGCGCCAGTAACTCCGCCCGATCTGCGCAGAGCATCAGCGCCATCGCTGCCGACATGAGAATGATCCAGGCGCCACCGAGGATCGCGGCGACAAGCCAGAGCTTCAACATGACCATCAGGAACGCAGCCATGCCGACAACGGCTGCCGCCAGCGTGCCCGCGATACCGGCTCTACCGGAATGGATCACACGTAGAACGTAGCTCGTCCGGAGGCGTCCGGCGGGCAGAACGGCTCGCCCGGCCTTTCAAGGTAGACGTAACCGTACTCGACGGATTGTCATTCATTCCGTTATGTGCCAATGACGCTTCGTGAGCGTGGCGCTGTTTCAAGAAGCGATCGCCCATCTGAGAGCGCTCAGGTCGTGTCGACGGCGACCGTCGAGGATGCTGATGCCGGCTCCTCGTCGGGACCGGGCTGGCGGGGGCGGATGATCAGCGCTGCGAAGATCGCAGCTCCGAGCGCGATCGCCGCCGCAACATGAAGAGCGCTCGTGAACCCGTGCATGAAGGCGAGCGGGGGTGATTGGCCGGAGCTCCGGGCAGAGCGTACGCCGGTGGTGAAGATCGCCCCGAGGAGAGCGATACCGAGCGAGCCGCCGACCTGGCGGAAGCTGTTGAGCACGGCCGAGCCGACGCCCGCCTTCGCCGCGGCGACCGAAGTCATCGCGGCCGCGGTCGTCGGCGACATCGTGGTCGCCATACCGATGCCCCCCAGCACCATCGGAATGACGAGGCTGGAGTAGCTCGAGTTGACGGTCAAGCGCGAGTACAAGAAGAGAGAGAGCGCGATGAGTGCCATGCCGCCGGACATCAGCCAGCGCGAGCCGATTCGATCTGAGGCGCGGCCGGCGATCGGCGCGATCAGCATGATCAGGATCGTCATTGGCAAGAAGCTGGCGCCGGCCTGCGTAGGCGAGTAGTGCAGGACGTTCTGGAGATACAGCGAGACGAAGAAGAGGAC
>JADGPD010000001.1 GCA_017882615.1 Thermoleophilia bacterium | reverse complement strand
CGTCGAGGCCTACTACCAGGACAACAACACTTACTCCCTCATGAGCACGGGCGCGCTCAAGTCGATCGACGCCGGTGTCAAGCTCGACGCTGATACCACCTGGAAGAACCTGACGGCTTCGACCTACTGCGTCCAGGCCACGGTCGGAGGCTTCCCGTTCCACTCGGATCAGAGCCATTCGATTGTCGCGGGCACCTGCTAGCCCGACATTATCGAAGCGATTTTCGAAGGGGCGCCACTGTGGCGCCCCTTCTTCTTTCTCTTTCCGACCGCCGCGGATAGGCGGACGAACGACGAGAACAGATCGCATAGAGAAGCGCTGGCCCAGGGAAGAGACGTGCCGCCTCGACCGGACTCGTGGGGACCGGCCTCGCGGCGCACTCGTCGGCTGCCATCTTTGTTCTCGCGCGAGATTCACTCGAACTCGAGCCCAAGTGCTCGCAGTTCGCAGATGAGGTCACGCATTGGAACCGGTCGATAGGCGACCCGATCGGCGAGCGGCGCCTCTTGGTTGCAAAGGCGCGATTCGCTTCATTGACAGCGCGCACTTAACACTAATGCTGCGCGCGCCGCGAACCGATAAAAACCTCGATGAAGCCGACTCCTAGTCCTCGCGTACGTTTCTTCGCGATATTGGCGTTGATTCTCGTCGCCGGCGGCGGTGCTTACATGCTCATCCACGGATCGAGCTCGACGAGCAACACGGCCGGAACTCAGACGACGCTGCGCGCGACGAAACATACTCAGACGACCGCGAAACGGGGCGCCAAGCTGGAGAAGAGCAAGAAGAGCGCCTCCGTCGGAGGAATCAACGCGCTCGACGCCGCGCTTGTGAATCATCCTCTCGTCGTCGTTTCCGTCTACGCCCGCAACGTCTCTACAGACGACCAGGCCATGAGTGAAGCCCAGGCCGGTGCGGCCGCAGCCGGTGCAGGCTTCGTCGCGTTCAACGTTTTCGACGAGAGAACTGCTCGGCAGCTGGCGACCCTGCTCGGCGGCAATGCGGCGCCCAGCCCAGAGGTGCTCTTCTTCAAGCGGGGCCGAAAGCTCGCGTTCACGCTGCAGGGATTCGCGGACAGTCGAATCGTTGCCCAGGCGGCCAAGAACGTCTATCCCTTCTCCGATCCTTGGGTGAGCGACGCGGACAGGATCTGCAGCCGCTTCTCGGGACCGCTCTCGCTGGCTTTGAGCAAGGCGAAGAGCGCCAACCTCGACACAGCGGCAGGGCGAGCACAAGCCGCGGCGGCGATGAACAGCGCCGCAGCCACTCTGACGCGGGAAACGAAATCGCTTCGCGCCGTCAGGGCGAACGTGGGCAATGCCAAGGATTACTCTCAACTCGTAGCCGATCTGCAACAGATCGCAACCAATATGGGCTCCGAGGCGGCGGCGCTTCGCGGTAACGATCGGACGACCGCTACCTCGATCGACCAAAAGAACGCGGCGCTGATCGCAAGTGCGAGCAGCCTCGCGGCGAAACTCCAGATCATCAGCTGCGCCTCGTGAGCGACCTCGCCGACGAATATGGCCTCCGCTCCGGCGGCAAGGGCAGTTCGAAAAAGGGCGGCAAGGCGTCCGCCAAGGAGAGCTTCCATCGCCACGCCAAGAAGGACGGACGCCGCGTCGTGATTCTGCGCCTGTTCGAACGCGACGAGCAGTTCGTGGTCGAGTGCGATGTTTATCCGACCAACAGCCTGCGCGTCGAGCCGCTTCATCCGGGCCCGTATCACTTCGGCAGCAAGGACGAAGCGGCCGCCTACATCGAGGAAGCGCTGCTCGCGCTCGAGTACCTCGGCTGCGAAGTCAGCTAGCTCCTGCGCGCGTAGGGCTCTCGAGCGTCCGCCCGAGGAAGCAACGCCAATGGGCCGCCGGTAGACAGTTCGCGTCTACGCCGGCGTAGCGGATCGCCGCGCCGCAGCCCTAGCGGAATTCGCGCTACGAGCCGTCGCCGCCGGAGAACATGCGCCCGCGCGAGTTGGAGCCGCCCCAGCCGGAGCCGTGCTGTTCGACGTCGATCGAGACGATCGTCTCCGGGCGCAGGAAGCGACCGCCGATGAAGGGCCAGCCGCCTTCTTTCATCTCCGCGAACTGCTTGACGACCTCGGCGGCCTTCTCTTGCGCCCCCTCAACAGTGTCGAAGGATCCGATCGGCATCCGATCGCCGTCCACGAGGCGCAGCACAAGCTCGAACGCGCCGCGACCGGCCTTCGGGGCAGATTCATCCTGCGAGGCCTCGGGCGCCGGCTCGGGCGGAACGTCGACCGCGCCTTCGAGCGCGGCTTCCTCGACCGCTTCGACGGGCTCGCTTGCCCAGGCGGGAGGCTCGGGATCGAGCTCCGCGGCGACCGCGTCGCTTTCGGCGAGCTCGGCGGTTTCCAGGTCCGTGGCATCTTCGGGAAGCGGCGCGTCGACCGGCGGCTCGTCCGCGGCGAGGAAAGGCGCCGGCTCGACTTCGGCGGCGTCGTTCTCGACCGGCGCTGAAAGCGGAGGCTCAGTGGCACTCGAAGCGCCGGAATCGATGAAGTCGGCCACGTCGGCGGTTATGACGTTGAGCTCGCCGCGCATCCAGGCGGGCGTCGTGAGCGCCGGATCATCTTCGCCCGCCGGCGCGTCTGCGATTTCTTCCGGCGGCGCTGGC
Source organism: Thermoleophilia bacterium (assembly GCA_017882615.1). Classification (GTDB taxonomy): domain Bacteria; phylum Actinomycetota; class Thermoleophilia; order Gaiellales; family Gaiellaceae; genus Fen-549. The sequence goes on along the minus strand of JADGPD010000001.1, from coordinate 109,001 downwards.
GCGGGCTGCTCGAGCTCGGGCGCGACAGGCTCCGGCACGGCTTCTGCAGCCGGCTCCTCCCACGCTTGCTCGATCGGCGTCTCGGCCTCGTCGAGCGACTGCTCGACATACTCGGCCGGCAACGCGGGCTCTTCGACTTGCGCCTCGGCCTGTTCGATTGGCTCGATGTATTCGGTCGGTGCCTCGGCCTGTTCGATTGGCTCGACGTATTCGTTCGGTGCCTCGGCCTGTTCGATTGGCTCGACGTATTCGGTCGGCACAACCTCTTCGGCGGGCGCCACGGGTTCTTCGGATGGTCGATCGACATCGAACTGATCGGCGCCGATATCGGTGAACTCCGGCGCGGGTTCTGCCGCCGGCGGCCCGGTCTCTCCGGCCTGCCAGGCGTTGCCTTCCAGCAGCGAAGAATCGTCGTAGTAGCCGTATTCTCCCGTTTGCACCTCGGCGGGAAGCTGCTCGTCGGACCCCACGATGATTTCTGTCTCCGGAAGGGGCTGATACTGCGTGAACGTCGGGTATTCGACCTCCTCGTCGGCCATGATCGGATGGATCTCCTGCGCCGCAGGATCGGGAACGGGGGCTGGAGCCTCCTGCTCGCTCGAGTCGGGCGCTATCGCCTCGGTCGGGGCCGGCTCGGACAGAACGGGCTCGGCCTCTACGGCGGTCTCCGCCGGGGAGGGCTCGGCCACAGGAGCCTCATCCGGCGTGAACTGATAGTCCGCACTCGGCTCGGTCGGCGCGTGTTGCTCGCGTGCGGTCGGCGTGACCGACAGCGCCTGAGCCGGAGCGCCGCCAAGCACCTCCTCGATGAGACGCGTGAGCGCGCTCGGCGCTCCGACGACGAACCGAATCTCGGGACCGAGTTGCGCGCGCAGCCGGTCCATCGCCGCTTCGTCCGGGTCGGCCATCGCGACCACCGGCAAACCAAACTCGGTGACCACGGGCAGCGCCATCTCGCTACGAGCGTCGTCGTAGCTCATGGCCTGCGCCAGCTCGCGATCGATGGCGATCTTGTCGAGATCGGCGTAGGGCAAGCCCTTCTGCCCGGCGAGTAGCCGGCTCAGGTCCTCCTCGCTGAGCCAGCCGCGCGAGAGCAGTACCTCGCCCAGCCGCTTGCCCGAGCGAAGCCCTTCGGCCAGTGCGTCCTCGAGCTGTTGGGGGGCAATCAGGCCGGCGCGAAAGATGAGCGTCCCAAGCGGCATGTCGAGCATCTCGTCGGCACCCTCGACGGGTTGAAACTGCGATTCCACCGGCGTCTCGGCAGTCTGCGGATACTCGCCGACGAGCGGCGCCTCTGGCGCAGGCGCAAACGCAGGCGCTGCCTCGGCGGTTTCAGGCGCCGCCGGTACGACACCCGCAGCCGGGGTATCGGGCTCGTTCTCTTGTCTACGACGAAGAAACGGCACTTCTCACGCCTCCGCAATCACCGGCGCCCGACTTCGAGCGCGTTGCCACGCACACTGTAGCGCTGAGGTCTAGGTCGCAACGACACGTGCTAGCTCCTCAATCGACGTCAACCCCTGGGCGACCTTGCTCATTCCTTCGTCCCACATCGTGCGCATGCCCAGATCGATCGCGCGCGTCCTCAGTTCCTCGTGTGACGGCTTCGTCGCCGAGTAAGCGGCCAGCTCGTCGCTCATGTTCAGGAACTCGAAGATGCCGACTCGGCCCTTGAAGCCGGTCTGGTTGCAACGTGGGCAGCCGACTTTGCGATAGAAGGCCATCCCATCGAGCTGGGCTGCGATGCTGGGCGAGACGTTCGCCGCGACCATCTCGCCGACCGAGGGCGTGTACATCTCGGCGCAGTTCGTGCAAAGGCGCCGCGCCAGGCGCTGAGCCAGTACGCCCGAGACGGCGGCGCTGGTTAGAAACGGCTCGACGCCCATCTCGTTCAGCCGCGTGAGCGCGCTCGGAGCGTCGTTGGTATGCAGCGACGAGAGCACCATGTGCCCCGTGAGTGCCGCCTCGATCGAGATCTTGGCCGTCTCGGAGTCGCGAATCTCCCCCACCATCAGGATGTCGGGATCCGCACGCAGGATCGAGCGCAGGACGGCCGCGAAGGTCAAACCGGCCTTGGTGTTGATCTGAACCTGGTTGATTCCCTGGAGCCGGTACTCGACCGGATCCTCGACGGTGATGACGTTGACCTCGGGCTGAGCGACGATGTGCAAGGCGGCATACAGCGTGGTCGACTTACCGGAACCGGTCGGCCCGGTGACGAGCAGGGTGCCGGTCGGCTTCTTGACCACATGCTCCAGCTCCTCGCGCATTTCCTCGGCCAGACCGAGCCCCTCCAGTGTCGGCGTCTTTCTCGACTTGTCGATCAGGCGCATCACTACGCATTCGCCTTCGACCGTCGGCAGCACCGCGACACGAATATCGAGCATCCGTCCTGCCGCCTTGGCGTTCAGCGAGATGCGGCCGTCCTGTGGCTTGCGCCGTTCGGCGATGTCGAGCTTGGCCAGCACCTTGAGGCGCGTGGTGACACCCGAAGCCATGCGTCGCGGGACGCGCTGAACCTCTTGCAGCACGCCGTCGATTCGGTAGCGGATGACGAGCGCGTCCTCCTCGGGCATGAAGTGAATGTCCGATGCCCCGTCCTCGGCGCCCTGGAAGATGATCGCGTTGACGAGGCGCACGAGCGGCGCGTCTGAGATACCGTCGTCGGCCTCGAGATCGTCGACCTCGCCCACGCCTTCTTCGACCACCTCTACGTCTTCCAGCGCCGCCGATTGAGCGTGAAGGGTCTCGCTCTGGCGCAAAAGTCCCTGAAGCTCGGTGACGATCTCCTCGCTCGACGCGACACCCAGCTCGATCTGGAAGCGCGTCGCGAGCTTCAGCTCATCGACGCCGCTCACGTCGGAGGGATCGGCGATTGCAACCTGCAGGCGCTCGCCCGAAAGCTTGTAAGGCAGGGCGACGACGCGCTCGAGCACGTGAATCGGAATCGACGCAACCGCGTCGGGAGAGATTTTCTCGTCTCCGAGAGAGATCAGCGGTAAGTGGTAGTGCGACGCCCGGACCTCGGCCACCCGTGCCGCGGGGATCACGCCCTTCTCGGTGAGCGCCGCGACGAGCGATCCGGACGCCCCGGCATCGCTGCGCGCTTCGGCGAGCTTGTCGGGCGTGACGAGACCGGTTGCCTCGAGCAGATCCCCGAGAAGCTCTACGAGCTCGTTGATCTGTCGCGCGCCGGCCAACGGACGTGCGCTGCTGCGCGCGCCCGCTCGTCCCCCGCTCTTCGTGGACTGGCGTTCTTCTGCCATCTATCCCTCAAACGAGCTATCGGCAGCGGATGGCGACTACTTGACACCGCCACGAGTGATGAAGATGGGCGATTCGCTCACCCATTCGACGGCTGCTTTTGCAGGCTTTTCGTGACCGAAGAGCCCGGCCCGGAATCGCTAGAAGAACGACAGGTAGGCGTCGAGCAACTCTTTGCCTGCGAAGAGGGCCACGATGGCGCCGAGCGCCAGGAAGGGAGCGAAGGGAATCTTCATCTTGCGCGCCTTCGAGCCGTGCCGGATGAACAGCCAGATCGAGGGCACGAGCGCGCTGATCATGCCGGCGGCGAGCGCGACGGCAACCGTGCGACCGAGCATCGCGCCGAGCAGAAAGGCCAGCTTCACGTCGCCCATACCCATTCCGCCCGGATAGAGCAGCGCCGTCAGGAGCAGGAAGCCCGATGCCGCGAAGGCGGCGATCGTCCATTCGAAGGAGAGATGTAGAGCGGTCTGGGCGCCGAGCGTGATCACGGCGGCGGGGAGCACGATCACGTTCGGAACGATGCGGTGCTCGAGATCGGCGGCCGAGATGGCGACCAGCACCGCGGAGAAGAAAACCGCGAGCAAGGTCTCCAAGTGAAACCCGAACTTCCAGACGCATCCGGACACGAGCAGCGCCGTCGCAAGCTCGACGGCCGGATAGCGCAGCCCGATCGCCGATTCGCAGTTGCGGCAGCGGCCGCGCAAGACGATGTAGGAGACGAGCGGGATGTTGTCGTACCAGGCGATCGCGTGGCCGCAGGTCATGCAGTGCGAGCCGGGGAAGGCGATCGACTCGTGTCGCGGTACGCGCGCGGCGACGACGTTGAGAAAGCTACCGAGCGCGAGCCCCGGCAGAAGCATGAGAATCGGGAAAGCTACGTTCATCGCCGGCGCGGGCTCCTGTTCTCTGGGGCGCTTTCGCGCCAAGGCTAGCGCGTGCATTTTCGCCCGCGCCGCGCTCACCCCTTCCAAACCGGCCCGAAGCGAGATTTGAAGCGCTAAAACCCAAAACCAAAACGGGTACCCCGTATAGCGATATTGGGGGACGAGTTCTCGCTCGGATATGCCGAAACTCCATTCAGGTGGACTGGATCAAGTGCATCAGGAATCGGCTGCTTCGCGCCGCCCGGCGCGAGGCTGGCGTCACGCTGATCGAAACTCTCTTCGCCATCTCGATCTTCGCCATAGTCAGCACCTCGACCATAGGCGTGCTGACCTCGGCCACCGCAGCCGACGGTAACGCTCGACAGAGAACCATTGCGCTCGAGCTGGCTCAGCAGCAAGTCGAGTACGTGCGGCAGTTGGTTTACGCGGATGTCTGCGTCGCCGGCGGCAACCCGACGTGCCCATCAGGTGTCGGGGGCATCCCTGGGTCGCAGCAGAAATGGGTGATGGGACTTCGTTACACGCTGGCCACGAGCATCAGATGGGTAAACGACGCCGCGCCCACCGGCGTCGCAACGGCCGCGAACTACAAGCGTGTACGAGTAACCGTTTCTCGTCAGAACGACAACAAGCAGCTGGCCCGGATTTACACCTATGTCTCCAACCCGTCACGAACGAGCCTGGGCGGAATCAACAACGCGATCATCAACGTGAACGTGGTGGATAACGGATACCTGGCAACGCCCAGCCCCTCCACGCCGCCTGTCCAGGGAGCGCAGGTTGACCTGTTCGACGGCCCGAGCCCACACGCAAGCGATGTAACCGACGAAACGGGCCTAGTCACATTCGCGGGCCTGACGCCGAACCCGGCCGACTCGGGCGGCACTCTGCTGACGACCGGGGTTAACGCTTATTACGACATCTTGGTCGGCCTGGGTGGCTACCAGACGTTGAGGGAAGAAATCCCGCCCGGCACGGTCCCGGCCGGCACCGGGGCGGGGCCCGTCAACGTCGCCCATCTCCAAATCAACCCGAGCCAGACGCAGACTACGACCGTTCACCTCTACCGCCCGGCGACCATCATCGTGGATATGAACAACGCGGACGGCACTCCCTATACGGGTGGTTTCTGCGCGGACATCGGCGCGCCCATGCCCCGCGGCGCGCAGGAGTTCTGCAACACCAGCGGCGTTTCCGACGGAATCTTCAGGGTCACTCCGCCGACCACAATCGGCGGCGAACAGGCCGTTTCCGGAGCCACCTACGCGGTTGGCGTGCACAGCTCTGACGGGACGAAGTTCGCCTCTTCTGTAAGGCAGACCGTGCCCAGCAACTACCCGACCGACCTCACCTCCACCTTCGTCACCCAGCTCCAGCCGGTCACGACCAGCAGCTGCACGATAACCGTTAAAAAGGGCACGACACCGATCTCGGGCGCACGCGTCGATGTCATCGACGGGTCGCTGGATCCTATTCCGCAGGCCTATGTAGTGGCCGGCCCAACGAATAGCTCGGGACAGATACTCAACGTGAGGCTCCCTGTCACGACGAATCCCACGGGCGACTACGACATTAAGGCTTGGGGCGTCTCCGGTACTATCGCTGTGAGTGGCGGGCTGACCGATCAGAAGGTGCCATCGACGGGCTGTGCCTTCGCGGTGAGTGTCTCGTGAACCGCTTATCGTCAGCCTTTCGGCGCCGGCTTAGCACTCTCGGCAGCGAGGGCGGCTTCACTCTGATCGAGCTCTTGGTGGTGATAGTTCTGGTCGGAATAACCACCGCCATGTTCGAGACGACGTTCGGAACAATCATCCGGCGCAGCTCGCAGGTGCAGGCTCAGAACATCTTGCAGACGGAGGTGCGCGCGGAGGTCAACCAGCTCGTTTCCGACCTGCGCGATGCCACCACGGGAACCCCGACCCCCCCGATCTTCCCCAGCTCGGCCCTGGCCAACTCGATCCGTTTCTATTCACCCGATCGTATGGCGCCGAACAACCTCCGCGTAGTCAAGTACTGGCTCGACGGTACGACGCTGAAGCGACAGGTCACCATGGTCACCTCGTACGACGGCGACGGAGACCCAATCGACCCCGGCGACCACGGACCCGTAGAGTCAATCGTGCGTTCGGCCTACTCTCCCCAGTCGGGGGACCCGGCCAACGGTGGATGGGCGGCGGGACAGATCTTCAAGTACTGCGTCCAGTCTCCCCCCGATATGGCGATCGACTTGAGCAACTCGACCTCGGCCGAGCTGATCACGTGGGCGTGCCGGGCCCCGACCCAGGCCTCGGACGTCAAGACCGTGGTCGTGAGAATCGTCGCCTCTTCCCCCCCCTCGACCGAGAAGTTCAACTACGGCGCTGTCGCGACACTGAGGTGGAACGCATCATGAGGAAGCTGAAACGGTTTTTCTCGCGAGAAGAAGGCATGGCTATGGCGACGGTCGTGATGATGACCGGAGTACTGACGATTCTCTCGATCGTGCTGATCGATCAGGTCACCTCAGAAACAACCCGCGCCGGAACAGCGGTTAAGAACGACGCCGTCTATCAGGCGGCCGAGGCCGGCATCAACGACTACGTCGCCAAGCTGACCGAGGATCCTCAGTTTTATGACCACTACGTAGCGAAGGGCGAATCGACGCGACTTGGCTCCAACGGAGCGACGGTTGCACACAGTACGTCCACGACCCCGTCGGTCTGGCCGGCCGGCCTCAGATGGAGCTATGCGAGCAAAGACTGGTGGTTTGCGGGCGCGGGTAACGCGGCCGGCAACTCGACCTCGCTGCGAGGCTACGCCTACAACTTGATGATTTCTCCGCCATCGGAAGCGCTTGGAACCAGCTACGTCGACATCGTCTCGACCGGCTGCAAGGTGGTCGATCAGAATGCAACGCCGTTGCAGTGCGACTCCAAGCTCGCGAAGCGTGCAATCGAGATACGCGTCCGGCGCTCGACTCCCGCCGACTTCCAGTACATGATCGATTACGACCCGACCAAGTACGACCCGGTCTGCTACGGGAGCACGCTCTACGGAAAGGTCTACAGCACTCACGATATTTGTTTCAACCCCAGCGGTGAGTCCTACGGTGACCTGATGGCCGAAGACACCGTGTCCGGAATCAGCGGATCGCGGTTGCACAGTCCCGCTCGGATTTACGACAGGACTCATCCTGACATCGGCACCGTGATCAGAAATCACCCGATCACTTTCGCCAGCCTGGGCGATCCGAGCCTCGATCTCAAGCGTTCCGCGGCGCTGAACTCACCCTCCACGGATTTCGAGGATTCCAGCGCCAACGCCTGGCGCATCAATTTCTCTTCCAACGGAAACTTCCAGGTGTGGAAGTGCGTCTTCCCCAGCGGATCGCCGGATCCGGCTTCCAGCCAGCCATACTGCGGCCCCGACGTCACGCTCACCAGTGCAACAACGCTGCCCAAGTCGAACGGGTCGACGATCAGCACGGTCAGCGTGACCGGAAACCCGGAAGCTTTCCCGACTGGAGGCGGCACGATCTATATAGGCCCCTCGAGCTCCAGGACCGACACGGTCACCTACCAGAGCAGGTCTGGTAACACGCTCAACCAGGTCGCATGCCCCTCCACCTGCGGCTCGTCCACCAGGTTGCACGGGGCCGGCGAGACGGTCTCGATGATCTCGACCGGGATCACCTGGTCGTGGCCTTACTTCAACGGGCCGATTCCCTCGAACGGAGCGATCTATACCGGCCAGGACACGATCATCTCCTGGCCGAGCTCGATCAGCGGGTACAGCAGCACGAGCCACGACGGCTCCCCATCCAGCATGGTCAACGGTCGCCTGACCGTCGCGACTGCCGGTGACATGATCATCGGCGGCGACGTTCACTACGCCTCCGAGGCAGCCACAGACGGCATCGGCGGCCCGGATGACGACGTGCTTGGCTTGATCGCCAAAGGCAACATCTGGCTGCCGAAATACGCGCCCACGAACCTCTGGTGGAGAGCGGCCACCATGTCGATCACTGGAATATGGTCCGACTACAACTGCACGAACCGTGGCGCCTATCGAGGAAACAGCAGCACGATGACGTTCGTCGGAACGAGCGCGTTCACCAATCCTTCCGGTTGCATGCAATACGGTTCTGGCTCCAGCAGCAGCGGTTACAACATCGACGGCGTCTCCAGAATCGCGGACGACGGATCGGCAGGAGCCGCAGTACCGAGCTACGCGCAATACGACGCGCTGAAGTTCCTGTTCCCACCTTGGTTCCCGGTCATCAACGGAATGGAGACGACGGTGCTCTTCCACGAAGTGGCGCCGGACACCATGCCGACAGCCGTTCCGGCAGGCTAGCCGCGAGAGCTCTTACCCGACGTTCGCTCGCTCAACCGCGAGGGGGACGTCGGCTTCCGTCTAGCAAGGTTGACTAACTCAGCCGCCGTGCGCCCGCACGAACTCGAGCGCGGCGCTGGCTTCGGCTTCGCTCCTCGAGCCGATGCCCCAGAGCTTCTCGACTCGCTTGTCCACCGCGATCAGAGTCTCCAGCGCGCGGGCGCCGTGCCACCAGCCGAACTTGGCGCCGGTGACGATCCAAGCATGCTGGAACAGCCAGTAGCGTTCGTTCGCCGGGCTCGCGGCGCCATGCGCGTCGAGCCAGGTGCTCAGATTCTTGGCGCGCTGCGGAAGCGGTATCTCATCGAGCGGCTCGGGCTTCGCCCCTGCGATCGTGAAAGCGGGTGGGCGGGCCGGCAGCTTGGGCTTGGCTGACGTCGTTGATCTTGCGGTCGTGGTCGGGCGCGTTTTCGTGGTCGTGATCGGGCTGGTCTTCGTGGTCGTTGTCCGGGCGCTCGTCGTCGACGGACTCGTCACGGTCGAGGCGCCGGGGAACAAGATCTCGGTGCCAGCAAAGGGCGAAGAGTTCTCCGGCGTGCCCTGAGGAACGTAGCCCTTCGGTTTCACCAGGCGCAGGGTGACGAGCGGGGCGCCCGTATCCACGACCCTCGTACCGGGAAGAGGATCCTGGCTCGCGACGGTCATCCCCGCCCAGCCCTCGACCGAGCCGACGACCTTCCAGCCGAATCCGTGCTCCTGCAGCGCGCCCTCGGCGAAGACGTACAGCTGACCCACGACGCCGGGCACCACCTTGTTCGGAGGCGCCGCGGTCTTCCCCTTGTGCTGGACCTCCGCAGAATCGCTGTGAGTAAAGATGATGGTCAGCGCCATCGAGGCGAGCGCACAGACGACGATAAACGCCACGACGCGGCCAAGCGTTAACCGAACTCGCATGAGCCTCATTTCGACAGGATGCCAGCTCGAGTTGAGCCTAAGGGCTATCTACTGAATGGAATAGCCGAACCCTGCACGCTTTGGGACGGCTCGGCGCCCGCCGACGACCTCGGCGAGGCGGACCTTCCGGGCGCGGCTGCGAAGAGAGAGCTTTGGCTGACAGCCGAGCTCGAGCTCGGCTCCGAGATGGTAGACGGTAGGACCGTCTGGGAGGACTCCGCCCAGGTGCTGTCCGTCGACAGACCGGCCGCGCCGCTCACGACGGCAAACACCGCCGGTGCGCCGAGCGACGAGGAGACTCCGGGTACGGACGGCGTACTCGCGTCCTGCCAGCGGTACGCGACGCCGGCGAAGCTCTGGAACCAGGGCTGACTCTGTGGATAGCCTTCGCTCGAGGGAAGCAGCCCGAGATGCAGGTGCGGTCCGGTCGCGTGTCCCGTCGAGCCGACGAGGCCGATCAGCGCCCCGGCCGTCAGCCGCGCGCCGGTCACGGTCGAGGGCTCGAGGTAGGAGAGATGGCAATAGGCCCAGGTCCGGCCGTCGTCTGTGCGGAAGCGCAGGCCGATGCCGCAGAGAGGGTCGATGGTGCGCCAGGCCTTGGCGACGGTTCCGTCCGCAAGCGCGTAGACAGGCGAGCCGGCAGGCGCCGCAATGTCCGCTGCCGGATAGTCGTGGTGCGTGTGCCCGACCGAGACTCGGCTCGGCCCGCCGCCGACGGGAAAGACGTAGCCGTTCTGGTAGAGCGCGCTGGCAAGGTAGACGGAGGTGCCGGAGTTGAACGACTGCGGCTGCGCGCTTGCCCGTGCGCTCGCGAGGTTCGTCTTGGCCTTGTCCAGCGCCGCACTCAAGTCCGGAAGCCGCGCCTCGAGGGAGTTGGCCTGTATCTGCACCCGGGCCGCTCGCGCGCGCGCGGCGGAGCGATCGTTGATCAGCTTGATCGTCTCGGCGGCGGCGAGCATTCGCTGCGCTCGATGCCCAAGCGCATTCGCGCGGGCGTTGGTCTGGGCGATCTGCTGGCTGAGCGAGGCGACTCGTTGCTCGGCTTTCTCCAGGCTCACTTGCAGCTCGTCCAGTGAGAAGCTGAGCGAGCCGTCATTGCCCAACAGTCGGGCCAGGGAGAGCACTTCGTCCACATACCACTGAGCATGGTTGTAGGCGAAAACGCCTCGCGAGATGTCATTCGCACCGCCTGCAGCGGCCAGGTAGCGCGCGGCTGAGAACACAGCGTCCTTGGCGTTCCAGGGGTCGGCCACTCCGTTCCCGTCATAATCGGCACCCCAGCGCAGCCAGGTGTCGGGCATGAACTGCATCCAGCCGACCGCGCCGGCCGAGCTCGGGCCCATGTTGCGACCGAAGTTCGACTCGACCTTGTTGATCGCCGCCAGCACCGACCAAGGGACGCCGTAGGCGACGCCGGCCGACTGCCAGATGCCACGCAACTGAGCGGACGTGAGCGCGGTCTCCTCGCCGGCGCGCTCGGTCCAGGCCAACGGGAGCGCAAGCGAGCCCGAGACGTTCGGGATCTGGGAGCTCGGCAGCCCGCCGCCGGCGAGCGTCGAGGACGGGCTGGACGGAGAGACGACCGTGAAGGTGTCGCCGCTCGCGGTCCCGGCACAAAGCGCGAACGCCAGCAGGGCGCCCGCTAGCGCCCGCTTCATCCGTCCGGACCGGCGACCCTGAGCGATCCAGCGTCGGGCGACGCGCCCGCCGCGCTACGCGCGAGCGCAGCTCCAAGTCCGTCCGGGGTGCCGTCGGCCGTGTCCTTTCCCTGCTCCCCAGCGGCCTGGCTCTTGGTCGCATGCTCGATCTGAACAAGGAAATCGTGGCGATTCGACGCCGCGTTGGCGGCGATCTCCCGGTCGACCTTCCCCTCGAGCACTAGCGAGGTCAACGACTGCGCGAAAGTCTGCATCTGGAAGAAGGCGCCGTCTGCGATCGCGTCGGGAATCTCCTCCCCCTTGCCCTCGCGGATCAGATCGGCGATGCGGGCGTTCGTGACCATCACTTCGACCGCCGCGACGCGGCCGCCGCCGATACGCGGCAGCAGGCGCTGGCTGACGACGCCACGCAGCACGCCCGCGAGAATCGAGCGGATCTGTGCCTGCTTGGTCTCCTGGAACAGCTCAACGAGGCGTGAAACCGTCTCGGAAGCGTCGATCGTGTGCATGGTCGACATCACCAGGTGACCGGACTCGGCGGCTTGTAGCGCCGTCTCGGCGGTCTCCCGGTCACGCAGCTCGCCGATCAAGATCACATCCGGGTCCTGGCGCAGGGCGCGCCGCAGCGCCTGGCCGAAGGAGGCGGAATCCAGGCCGATCTCGCGTTGGTTGACGATGCAGCCGCGATCGGCATGAAGGATCTCGATCGGATCCTCGATCGTGAGTATGTGCTGCCGGCGCGTGCGGTTGATGTGGTCGACCATCGCCGCAAGGGTGGTCGACTTGCCCGCTCCGGTCGCGCCGGTGACGAGTACGAGTCCGCGGTGGTAGCTGGCGAGGTTGGCCACCCCGGGCGGTAGCTCGAGCTGCTCGAAGGTCGGAATCTCGCGCGGGATGACGCGGAAGGCGAACGAGATAGCGCCGCGCTGCCTGAATCCGTTGACTCGGAAGCGCGGCAGACTCGGATGCGTGAAGGCCATATCGAGCTCGCCCGTCTGACGGAACTCCTGCAGCTTGCTCGGGAGATGCCTGGTTAGCGTCTCGAGGATGGTGTTCAGCTCTTTCGGCCCCAAAGGCGGAAAGCCATCGAGCGCGCCGAGCTCACCATCTCGCCTGACGATCGGCGGCTGACCCAACTTGAGGTGAAGGTCGGAGCCCCCGATCTCGACTACACGGGTAAGGAGGTCGTCAAGTTCCATCCGCGGTTGCATCGGCACTTTTGCGCCTGCGCTTTAGAGGCCGCGGAAAGTCCGCCGGCATAGCCGCCCTGACGACTTTCGGCGGGAAGAAACTCGAGCGACCGGAGGATGACGTCTTCTGAGCCGCGCCCGTCACGCGGTCGCTGCGCCCCTACGACGCTCCCACCGACGCCACGCTAAGCAACGGTGATGTCGCTCTCTCAGCTCGTTCTTTTTACACCCGTGAAAGTCGTCAGACTTTCACGGGTAGAATGGCGCTCCGCGGGGGAGTGCCCGAGCGGCCAAAGGGAGCGGGCTGTAAACCCGTCGGCTCAGCCTACGGAGGTTCGAATCCTCCCTCCCCCATCTTCTCCGCCGAAAGTCCGCCGGCAAAGCCGGCGAAGACTTTCGGCGGATAGAAGCACAGAGACCGCGGGATGGCGTCTGGTGAGCCGCGCCCGTCATGCCGGTCGCGGCGGCCGGTTTTGGCGAGTGTTGTGCGCTTCAGCCGTGCACGCTCAGCGGCGCCCCGGAAAAGCGAGATAACGGTTCTTGGCGTACAGCGGTTTTCCGCGCTCCGGTTCCTGCCGGCCGGGCGCGGCCGGCTAGATCGCGGCGGTGCTTGCGCGGCATCGATTCGGAGGGCATGAGAAGGTACCGCCTCGCCGATGTTCGTCCACACGATCGAGCACTTGCTGAAAGTCGTCGGGCTCCCCCTCGTCTTCTTCGGCGTGGGGATCGAGTCGATGGGAGTTCCCATCCCCGGCGAGACCGTGCTCGTGATCGCGGCGGTCGCAGCCGGCCATGGGACTTTGGTGCCCTGGCAGGTTGCGCTCTGCGCCTGGGGCGGCGCGGTCATCGGCGACAACATCGGCTACGCGCTCGGACACCACTACGGCGAGCGCTTCTGGACGCTGCCTGGAATCAGGCGCTTCTATCACCCCAGGCGCGTCGAGCTGGCGGAATCGTTCTTCAAGCGGCGCCGCGGCTGGGTCGTCGTCTTCCTGGCGCGCTTCGTCGCCATCCTGCGCATTTTCGCCGGGCCGATCGCCGGGATCTCACACATGCACTGGCGTGCCTTCCTACTCGCAAACGCACTCGGCGGCGCCTGCTGGGTCGCCGCGGTGATGGCCGTCGGCTTGCTGGTCGGCTCGAACCTCCACCGGGCGATCAAGATCGTCGAGAACGCTGGATATATCGGGCTGGCCGTCGTCGTCCTGCTCGCGCTCGGCGCGGCTGCGCTCTGGTTCTTCCGCGAGCGCCGAAGGCATAGGGAAGAGCGCGAAAACGGCGCGTCTGGCTCCAAGTAGTTTCTCGCGCGCACGCGAGACGGCGGGCGCCGATTCAGCGCGATCGGAGCGGCGGTACAATTCCGGCGCTTGCCCTCTTAGCTCAGTTGGTAGAGCACCTCCATGGTAAGGAGGGGGTCCACGGTTCGAGTCCGTGAGAGGGCTTCGCGAAGGGTCTGGGGATCGCGCTGGCGCAGCGATGCGAGCACCACCGAGGCGCTGGACGTTGATCTCCGCCTAAGACGATCCCTTGAACGCCGAAGTCCTCAGGACTTCATGCGAACCGCGACGTCGTACTTGGCCACCGACGTGCGCCGGCCCGGAGTCTCTCCCGCCGGCATCGCGTTCAGCGCTTCGTCTCCTCGTTTGTAGTCGTCCTCCGTCTCGAAGAAGACGATCGCCAGCGACTTCTCGGCCTCGGGATCGTGCAGCACCAGGAGCTCGCTCACGGGGAGCCCTTCGGGCCGCTCGCCCTCGCGCATCTCCCGACTCATCTTGTCCATCCGATCCTTGTCGACTCCTTCGAAAGTCACAACACGCGCAAACGGCATCGGAGCCTCCTTTCGTGGGAGAGTCAGGTACCCGGATCGAAGCGTGCTAAACGAGCGAGCCGTCGCCCGGCGGCCGCCGACGAGATTGGACGAGGAGCTCAACGTGGTGTCATCCCGTGAGGATCAGCGGGGTACGCTGCCGCGACTAAATAAAACGGGCCCATGAAAGCATCGTTAGGTGATGGATCGATCAAAGCCACCCGTCTCTGAGATCGAGTCGATCTATCGGGAGCGCTACCGCCACTTCCTGCGGGTGGCGACGGCGATCGTCGGAGACGAGGCGACGGGCCACGACGCCGTCCAGGAGGCGTTCTCGCGGGTGTTGACGCAGCGCGCGTCGTTCCGCGGCGAGGGCCCGCTCGAGGCATGGGTCTGGCGGGTCGTCGTGAACGCGGCGCGTCACCAGCGTCGGGCACAAGCGGCCCGCCGCGAGTCGCTGGAGTCAACGTCGGCGTCGGCGACAACTGACGGAACAACGAGCTTGAACGGTCACCCTGAAAGCGACTCCGGCGTGCGCACCTGGATCGCGGCGCTGCCGGAGCGACAGAGGCTTGCGGTCTTTCTTCGCTACTTCGCCGACCTCGATTACCAGTCGATCGCGACAGCGCTCGAGATCGAGGTTGGAACGGTGGCGGCGACATTGAGCTCGGCGCGCCTTGCGCTTCGCCGCTCTCTCGAGGAGGTCGAACGATGATCGACATGGATGCCCTGATCGTCTCCGAGCTTGACCGGATGCTTCCGCTTCCGAGCGGCGAGCGCGCCAACTGGCAGGAAGTCGTGGGTCGCGCGGCGTTTCACCGTGGACGCACGAAGTCGAGGCGCCGACTCGTCTCGATCGCAGCCGCGGCGACCGTGGCAGCGCTACTGGTCGCGGTGACCACCCCGGTGGGAGCGGCGGTCGCTCGCGGTCTCGACGGTTTCGCGAGTTGGATCAGCGGCGAGCCGGGCCAGCCTGTGTCGCCCGCCGAGCAGCAGGCGTTTCAGCAGGCAAACGAACGCTCCTGGTCCGGCTTCGCTCCCGGCACCGCGCTACGGCGCCTGATCGAGACGAGCGCGGGCGGCGCGAAATACACGCTCCTCGGCTTCCGCAGCGGCGATCAGCTCTGTCTTCGCCTCGTCGCCAGCGGCGCCGTGTCCGCCACGAGGACGCGCTGCGCGCCGCTTCAGGCGCTGCAGACGGCTAAGGAGCCCGCTCTCGTGATATCCGTCGACGAGCCGTTCGAGTCGGCGAGCGCGCCCCCAAACGGCGCGGACGAGGTGCCCGAACCGGCCGCGAGCTTCGGCATCGTCTCCGACGGCGTCACAAAGGTGTTGCTGCACGCAGATGACGGCGACCACGAAGCCCTCGTCGCCTCGAACGCGTTCTTATATGTGACCGATCACACGCAGGCCCAGGTCCGCGTTCGCAGCGCCCAGGCGATCGCCGCCGACGGAACGAGCGTCGCCCTGCCCCTCCAGTCGGCCCCCTTCGGGACGATCGACCTGCCGCAGCCGCCGAAAGGCACTGCGCAAGGGCCGGCGAAGGTCGATCGCCACGTCAGCGGCGGTACGATCGGCTGGCTCGACGCGCGCGAGCCGAGGGGAGAGCCACTCCCGTCCGAGCTGCGGCGGTTCCCGGAGCTAGTGAGCGGCCGCTACGTCTACGGTCGCCTGATCCAGCCCGACCCCGAGAGCGCCGAACGGGTGGGCGTTACCCTCACCGACGGCAGCCTGGAGAAGCCCAGCAACGGAGAGCCCGGCCTCTGCACCGCGCTGATCTCCAGTGGAGATGATCCAGGGTGGGCCGTGTGCGGACACTTCAGCCGCCGGTTCCAGTACGGCCCGCTCGACGTCTTGTCGGGCAGCTCCGGTGCGGGCCAGTTCTCCGTCTTCAGCGGGCTCGCGAGCGACGACGTCGCCCAGATCAAGCTGTTCCTCGCCTCCGGCGAGACCGTTGACGTCCCGCTCAAGGACAATGCCTTTATCGTCCGGGCCGCCCGCGCTTCCTTCCCGGCCAGACTCGTCGCCTACGACGACCAGCAGCGCGTGATCGACGTCCATACGTACCAGAGTGACGGGGCGACCAACCCGGCCCCGTGGCAGGCGCGCGCCAGCGTCCACGAGCTCTTCCGCATCAGGGCCGGCGCCGGCCACACGCTGATTGTCCGGGCCGGCGATACCGCGGGCGGCGTCCGCTGCATGTCGTCCCGCGTGAGCGACCCCATCAAGGGGGACTCCGCAGACGGCGGCTGTTCACCCTGGCCGCTCACCAACATGCCCCAGGGCAACCCGCTGACGCTGATAGGGGCTTGGGAAAGGGATAGCGGGAACAACGTGTTCCTCTCCGGCATGGTTCCGGACCAGGTTGCGTCAGTGACGGTCACATTCCCCGATGGGACTGTCGGAAAGCTCACGCAGAAGGAGGGGCTCGTCGGCTACCTGGTTCCGGCCGCCGAGCTCAGTGGCAGTAAAACGCTGCTCGTGTACCGCGCCTTCGACAAATCCGGTGCACAGATCGCTCAGCGAGGCGAGCGAATCGGAGGGTGAACCGCAGGGCGCGAGTGATTGGTCGCGAGCATAAACGCGTTTACCGAGCGGCTGCAAACGGGCAAACGCCTCAGCGCGATGCCGACGAAACCGTCCTCAGCGCACGAGCTGCGAATCCTGATCAGCGATCTCGTCTTTCCTGAGTCGCCGCGCTGGCACAGCGAAGTGGGTGGTTGTTTGCAAAGGAGAATCGCGTGAAGGTTCTGGTAGCCGACGTCCCCCACCGCGCCGAACTCGAGCCGCTGCCCGAGGGAGTCGAGCTCGTCGCCGCGCCGGACGCCGAGGTCGAGTTCGCCGTGCTCGGGCCCGAGCTCGTGGCCGACGTGCCCACTCTGCTCGAGCAGCTGCCGAATCTTCGCGTGATGCAGTCGACCTCGGCCGGGGTCGACTCCTTACTGCCGCTCGTGCCCGAGGGAGTCATCCTCTGTGGAGCGAGCGGCGCGTATGACATCGCGGTCTCGGAATGGGTCGTGGCGACGCTGCTCGCGCTGGGCTGGCGCCTGCCGCAGTTCTACGAGCTCCAGCAGCGAGCCGAGTGGGACACGAACGCGGGCGACTGGACCACCACGGGCCCATCTTCGATCGGCCGCGTCGACGACCTCGACGGTGCGACCGTCCTCATCTTCGGCCATGGCTCGATCGGTCGTGCGCTGGCCGCGCGCCTGGCGCCGTTCGGCGTGCGTACGATCGGCATAGCCAGACACGCACGGCACGATGCCGAGACGCCGGAGGCGCTTCCCCGCCTGCTCCCGGAAGCGGACGCGGTCGTCCTGCTCGCCCCGCTGACGCCCGATACGAGGGGAACCGTCAACGCGGATTTCCTCGCTCGGATGAAGGAGGGTGCGCTGCTCGTCAACGCGGCGCGCGGCGCCATCGTGAACACCGACGCGCTGGTCGAAGCGCTGCGCGCGGGGCATATCCGCGCCGCTCTCGACGTCACCGATCCCGAGCCGCTTCCGCCCGAGCACCCGCTCTGGCAGGCGCCGAACGTCATCATCACCCCGCACGTCGCCGGCTCGGTGACGCGCTGGCGGAATCGCGCCTACCGCCTCGCCGGCGAGCAGCTGCGCCGCTACGCGGCCGGCGAACCGCTGCTGAACGTGAACGCCAGAGAGTGAGGGGCCGGGCGCGGCGCTGACGCCACGGCCGGCCTCGGCTGCTATCAGCTCAACTCGGCTCTACGATCAGGAGCTTGTTGCCGTCTGGATCGCGGAAGAAGAACATCGGCGGGATGGGATCCCCCATCCGCATGACCTCGGGATCCTCTTCGACGCCCTTCGAGCGCAGATACTCGTGAGTCGCGTCCACGTCCTCGCTGGTGAGAGCGATGTTGGTGTCGATACCGATCGGCATCCCCTCGGGTGGATGAACGAGTGCGATGGCGGTTTCCGCTCCTGGCGGCGCGACCTCTATCCAGCGATCTCCTTTACCGAAGGGCGTATCCGCCCGCTTCTCGAAGCCGAGCGTACCCACGTAGAAATCGAGCGCTCGATCCTGGTCGGTCACCGGCACCATCACCCTCCCGACCTCGCTGATCTGCGCCCTGGTTTTTATCTTGGTCTGGTTCATCTCGGCCCCTTCGTGTAAACCACCGCCGCCAAATCTCCACCTTCGCGTTATCAGCGCCAGATATCGAGCACGCCACTGGTCGCGTGATCGTTCGAGTTGCCCTCGGGGAGCGCGACGCGACCGTCGACGACGATCGGGCTGTTCCAGTGGCCGGGCCCGGCTTGAAGCGTGGCCAGGAGACTCCCGGTCTTCGGCGCGTAGACGCGAAGGCCGCCGTTCGGGTCGTAGACCCAGAGCATGCCGCCCGCGACGATCGGGCTCGTGCCGCCGTTCGCGTTCTGCCAGGCCTGCTGCAGCCTGTTACCGCTCAGCCTCCAGGCCGTTGTCCCGCCCCCGTCGGTGGCGAACATCCAGACGCCCGCCTGAGTCCGCCACACCGCCGGCGCCGTGAACATCTCGCCACCGGAGGGAGTCGAGACCACCTGAAGCTCGCCGCCCTTGTGCGGCGCCGTGCCTCGTAGGCGGCTCATGCTCAACAAACGGATCTTTCCGTCCTTACCGCCCTGCGCGACGAGACTGGATGTGAGCAGCACCGGAGAAGTGGAGCCGACATCCAGGTCGGTCGCGTTCAGCTGCGCGGTGTTGACCGGGGTGTAGTTGCCGATCAGCTTGGTCGCGGAGGGCGGTAGCAGAAGCACCGAATCGCCCCAGTCGGTAGTGCCGTTCCAGGGCCCATTGCCGGTGGCGACGAGCAGGTCGCCGCTGCTCGGGACGACGACGGCGCCGGCGCGACCCCAGATCGCCGAGTCGCTGGAGGTGCACGAGCTGGGCACGATCAGGCCGTGCCGGTTGGAGCAGAGCGAGTTCCACACCTGCAGGAGCCGGCCGCCCGGCGAAATGATCGCGATGTGTCCCTGGTAGGGCGGCTTATCGCCGATGTAGCCGCCGGTGGTCGCGATCACGTGCCCGTTCGCAAAGTTGAGCGACGACGTGATCTTCTCGCGCTGCGGGAGCTTGGTGATCGAGACGCGCCACGCGGCGTGCCCATTGGCTACCGACAGCTTCTGGATGCGGCCGTCGGGCGAGGAAGCGTAGATCCAGAGGCGGCTCGGATCGGCGACCGGGGTCGCGGTAGTGATCTGCACCGAGCCAGCCCAACTGCGGTACCCGGGTGGCGTCCACTTCCAGAGGATCGACCCCTTCGCGGCGTCGATCGCCAGCGTGATCCCGTAGGTCGTCGTAACGAAGAAGGCGTCCCGCGTCACACCGCGGATCTTCACGCCATGCAGGTAGATCGCCGAGGAGTCGACGGTGCCGGGGAGTCGCACCTGCTGCCGCTTCAGTCCGGAGACGTTTGCAGCAGTTATGCCGGTCGCAAACGTCACCGCGCCGCTCCGCCGTGCATCCCAGTTGAAGCGTGTCCAGTCGTGCCCGCTGACGACACCTCTCGCCGCGGCACCGGTTTCGGACGAGCCGGCCGGAGCAACACGGCCGCCACATGCGACTACGAGAAGTGCGACCGTAACCACGGCGCCGGCGGTAATCCTCTGCGACACCGTTTCGGTTTGCCCGATGGTCTCGTCGCAAAACCCGCCGCCGCGGGCGAACCCCTATGTGTTTCGCTTCCTGTCTGTTCCGGCGCGAGTCGGAATGAGCAGCAGCGCGAGCGGCGCGCCAAGTCTGCAAGCAGTCGCCTTAGCGGTAACGTCCGCTCAGACGCCCATTTATGGCTTGGCAGCTTTGGATACTCGTATTGCTTGGCGCGCTCGCGCTCGTCTGGGGCGTGGTCGTCCTCGTTTTCTACCTCGTGGGTGGTCGCACGAAGGCGCGGGCGCTTGCCGGCTTCATCCCCGACTGCGTCGTCCTGGTCGGGCGGCTCCTGCGCGACCCGCGCGTGCCGCGCCGCCGCAAGCTGCTACTCGCAGGGACTGCCGGCTACTTGGCGCTCCCCTTCGACCTCGTGCCCGACTTCATTCCGGTGATCGGGCAACTCGACGACGCGATCATTCTGGCCTTCGTCCTTCGCCACCTGCTCCGCGGCAACGAGCAAGCGATTCGGGAGCTCTGGCCCGGTCCCGAGCAGTCGCTCGAGCTTCTCTTGCGCCTGGTCGGCTACAGCGAGCCGCCCGCCTCGGCCGAGGCGTGACGGAGGTTCGCCTCCAAACGGACGACTCGGCTACGCCGGCGCCAACGCCGGCGCATAACCGAGCCGCATACGGTCAGGCGGAGGGTCGGCTGCCTTGCCGGAACATGTCGTTGTAGGCCCGACCAGCGATCGGACTGGCTCCGCAGATCTCACACTTGTTCTCGTCGTTCCATTTGTGAGTGTGCGGCTTGTGCTCGGCGCTCTCGCCTTCCGCGCTCTTCGGCTTCTTGTGCAATTTGCTCATTTGGCGCCTTCTCGCAAATCGATGCTGGGACAGAGTTCTACTTATCGCCGTATCCGGCTTTGGCGAAACGGAAAAGCGCCGCCGTTCGCGCACCCGCTCGACGCAAACACGCCGCCGGAGAGCGTGCGCGAACTAGAACGCCATGCGCGACGAGTCGCGATAGAGATCGCCGGGGGCGATGAAGCCCTGCATCCGCTGCGGGCCGGGATGGAAGACTATGACCTGCTGCTGGCGCTGCTGGAAGCAGGTGCCGCCGGGAGCGCCCTGCCAGTACTTCTGCACCGTCAGCCAGACGTAGACCACCACCTCGTCGTAGGGCACATCCGCCTGCGCCACCTCGTAGCGCTTGCCGTTTTGGTTCTCCGTGCCCTCGGGCCCCTGGTACGAGTACCACTCCGCCTCCGGCCCGTTCAGCGCAATGGGCGAGCCGCTGCCGAGCCTGACGACATCGACCTGATCGACGCGCACCGCGGTCTGTTGCTCGCTGCTGCCGCCGATCACAACTGGGATGGCGAACGAGCTCGGCACCGCGTCGACCACGCTCCACATCGACTCGAGCGGCGCCGAGGAGTCGAACTCCGGCTCGGGACTGAAGTCGCTGCGGGCCTCCTTCCAGGTGAGGAGTTCTTCGCCCTGGCCGGTCACGACCGAGTCGTCATCGGCCTCGTCTCCCGAGAAGCCGTCCACGAGCGCGCCGGCGATATCGAGCAGGTCGCTCGAATGTTCCGTGGCTAGGGTGCTGGGGATATCGGCCCATTTGGTGAGATCGAAGACGCTGCCCGTATCCGGCGGCTCGAACCAGCCCGAGAAGTCGATCTCCGACTTGGTCGCGTGAGTCTCATAGGTACCGCCCCAGGCCGTCACGTCCACGGCCGAGAGCTCGTCGGTTCCCTTCCAGTATTCGGCGCCGACGCTGATCGCGTAGTTGCCGTACCAGACGTACATGTCGGTGCCGGAGACCGGGCCCAGACCCGGCCAGCCGGCCTTGATCATCCAGGAGGTGTAGCCCTCGGTGGCCGAGCGCACGCGCGCCTCGCCGCGATCGGGCACGAGCCCGTAGGTCATGAAGAGATCGTCGCCACCGTAGAGCAGTACAGCTTCGGTGACCGTGAGTCCGTTACCCGAGACGGTGACCGTATAGCGCTGGGCGGGCTTTGCGGGCAGCTCGACCGGCTCGAAGGTGCCTCCCGCGCTCACGACCGGTCGGGCAACCACCTCGTCGTGCGCGTTTGTGATCGTGACCGTGGCGCTACTCACTGGAGCGCCCTTCTTGTCGATGACGCGACCTCCGAGGAGGGCGGTCTTGATCTCTTCCATGGTGATCGTCTCGGTGCGCTCCTCGCCGAGCGTCACCGCGATCTGCCGGTCGGGTACGGAACGGTAACCGCGCTTGACGAACGAGAACGAGTAAGCGCGAGCCGAGATATCCCAACTCAACTCGCCGCTCGACGGCGTGCGTTCCTGCTCGTCGTAGTCGTGCAGATAGACGTCGACGCCCTCGAGCGGCTTGCCAGAGTCGTCCACCACCTGGAGCGTGATCACGCCGTGGTCGTCCATCTCGGCCGAGACGAAGGCGAGCGGCTTGGTGCGCGAGACCGTTACCTGAGTCTCGAGCCGGTTGAAGCCTTCCTTCTCGACCGCGACCGGGTAGCTGCCGAAGGGGAGATCCTCGATCGTGAAAGCGCCGGCCACGTCCGTAAGCACCGTTCGGCCGCCGATCGTGACGACGGCGTTCTCGAGCCCCGGGTACCAGTGTGTCTCGTGCTTGATGTCCGAGGACGCGTTGACGACGCGGCCCATGACGAGGCCCTTCTGGCGCACCGCGATGGTCGAGCTCGCGCTGTCGTTTCCGGTGGTGTACTGATCGCTCGTGGTCGTGAGAGCGAAGGAGACGTTGACCAGCTCCTCGGTCGTGCCCGGCGGCACCGTCCAAGGTATGGAGAAGTCGGCGCTCGATGCGGCGGCGACCGTGCCGAGCGTGACGGAACCGGCCTCCTGCCCGCCCACGCTCGCGCTCACCGTGACCGCCCGGGCGGGACGCGAGCCGCGGTTGACGATCGTGCCTTTGAGCGCAACCGGCGCACCGCAGATCGCCTTGAGCGGCACCTGTGCAAAGGCGTTCAGGTCGAACATCGGGTCGGCGTAGAGCGGCTTGCCGCCCTCGAGGATGGTCGAGCGGCCGGCCCAGGCGCTGCCGTTCCAGGGCCAGAGCACGAAGCGGCCGCGATCGGGCGAGCCGGCCGGGGCATCGGGCTTGGCATAGGTGTCGAAGTACGCGAAGGAAAGCGCGGAGCCGCTCTGCACCAGCTCGCAGGGGAGCAGATCGACCATCCGCGGTGAGGAGCTCGCGGCCGGGCCGCCCCAGATCGGGCTGAGCTTGCCGCTCGCCATGTCGGCGCTGACCACGTTGAGCTGCTGGCCGCCCTCGGCGGCGCTGTTTCGGATCCAGACAACTGTCGCCTTCCCGCCCGAGGCGGCGACGCAGACGTTTGGAGTGACGCCGCGCCCGGCGCCGGGCGCCACGACGGAGGTCCAGGACGGGGCGAGCGTCTCGGGGTCGAGGGCCGAGAGCCGGATCTCGACCTTGTTGTTGGGCAGGCGATGCTTGTAGGCGACAACGAGACGTCCACTGGCCGAATCGAGCGCGGCGTCGGAGGCGATGTCGAGCTCACGACCCTGCGGGTTCGTCACCGCCTTCTGGCGAACGATGATCGGCCCATCGTTCAGATCGGCCTCGGTCGCGATCAGGCGAGCGGGGCCGCCTTCGTTCTGGGGAGGATCGAACTTGCCGGAGGCGATCACATAGGCGCGCTCGCCCACCGGAACGACGATCGGGTTCGCCAATTGCTTCCCTATGTACAAGGCCTGGCCCGCGCCGACGAGATTCTCGTCGTAGCTACGAAGCGACACTCCGGTCCGGGCGCTCGCGACCACGGCCGCGAGCCTGCCCCCGACCATCGCGCCGTCGACGGAGTTGACCCTGCCGGCATCGCCAAGGCCCGTATCGAGCGTGCCGAGCGCGAGCGACGGCGAGGTCACGAGCGCGCCGGAGGGGTCATAGCGTTCCCAGTTGAGCTTGCCGTCGCCGGAGACGTAGAGCAGCAGATTGGGGCCACCCTGCGGCACGACCGAGAAGTCCTCGTCGCCCGAGTTGTTCCAATGGTTGTAGGGGCGAAAGCCGCCCCTCGTCTCGAACGAGCTTTCGTCCCAGCTGCGCCGGCTGATGGGCGCGATCTCGAGCTGCGCGGAGTCCTGCGAGGCCTTGGTCAGGGTGACAGTCGCGTCGGCGACCGAGTCGGAGTTCAGGTCGACTTCGAGCGGGACTCCGCGTGTCAAGGTGACCTCGCTCGGGGTCTGCGAGCTGAAGACGATCCGCGCCGAGGAGCCGACCGTTTCGAGCAGCTTCGCCGCGTGCCCCTCGCCGCCGAGCTCGAATCCTGCCGCCGATTTCTTCCCGGCTTCGACGACGATCGCCTTGTCAACGGCGGAGTCGTTTCCGCCGCCGCCGCCGCCGCCACCACCGGATCCGGAGCGAAGGACAATAAAAGCACCGGCCGCGAGGGCAGCGGCGATCAGCGCCAGTCCCCCAACCAGCAGCCGAGGCTTGGTCACAGCCGCGCCCCCACGTCGGAAACAACTTATCGCACCTGACCGTGAGACAGAAGGTCGGTTTTCCGGAAAATAAGAAGAGCAGCGGCGCGGTGGTCGCGTACTCGCAGAGATAGGAGATCAGGCTCTCCTTGAAGCGAACAATCGAGGCGCCCTCGAAGTCGTATCTCTCCCCGAGCCACGCGCAAGCGAACGACCACTCGAAGAAACCGCTATCCCCGAGGACCTCGAGCGAGCGAATCTCCCAGGCGAGCACCTCGCCACCGTCGCTGAATCAGGTATCGACCCAGCGCCCGATCTGATCCTTGCCGCGGTAGGTGGGGCCGTGCGACTCGATGACCACGCAGTCCTCGCTGACCGAAGCGAGGATCATCGCCGCGTCGCCCTTGCACCAGCCCTCGACGTAGCGGCGAATGAGTCGTTCGGCGATCTCGGCATCCACAAGAACAAGATATCGAGCCGCCGCGACTGCGATGATTCGCCGGCCATGGACGAGCAGATTCTCCACGGAGGGATAAACGAGGTCGTTCGCCGCGGCGATCGCCTCTACCGGCCGGAGCGGCCCTGGTCGCAATCGGTGCTGCGGCTGCTCGAGCACATTCGCCGCGCCGGCTTCGAAGGCGCCCCGGAGCCGTTCGGGCTAGAGGCCGGCTCTGAGGTGCTCGGCTGGGTCGAGGGGACGGTCGAGGACGCGGAGGGGGCAGATATCGACCTGGGCACGGTGCTCGCCGCGGCGCGCCTGCTGCGCGGCTACCACGACGCCGCGGCCGGGTTCGATCCGTCCGGCCTCGTCTGGCAGTTCCCTGCCGAGCAGCCGGCGGAGGTCGTTCTTCATGGAGACGCGGCGCCCTACAATTGCGTCTTCCGAGGCGGCGTGCCGGTGGCCTGGATCGACTTCGACACCGCCCGTCCGGGCCCGCGCCTGTACGACGTCGCCTACTCCGCCTATCGCTTCTGCCTGATCCGCGAGCCGCTCAGAGAACTCAGCGCACAGGACGCCGGGCGCGTGCTCGCGTTCGCCGACGCATACGGACTCGGCCGCGAGGAGAAGGCGCGCCTGCCCGAGGCGATCGTCGAACGCCTGCGCTGGCTCGCCGCGCTGATCAGAGATCGCGCGGCGGCGGGCGATCCGGCCTTCGCCCAACACCTGACCGACGGGCACGCCGAGCTGTACGCGGGGCATGCCGACGTGATCGAGCAATCGA
This sequence comes from Thermoleophilia bacterium, assembly GCA_017882615.1. Classification (GTDB taxonomy): domain Bacteria; phylum Actinomycetota; class Thermoleophilia; order Gaiellales; family Gaiellaceae; genus Fen-549. The sequence goes on along the minus strand of JADGPD010000001.1, from coordinate 83,667 downwards.
AGGCGCTGAGAGACGCACTCTCAGCCGGCACGCGCTCGTAACGCGAACGCCCGATCGCGTTGCTTTTCCTTGTCGCCAGAGTGATGTAACCGCGAGATCGCTAAACCGCGGTCGAGCTAACTCTCGCCCTGTTCCAGGCTGAGCTGCAGCAGCACCGTGTCGATCCACTGCCCGTGCTTGAAACCGACCTTGCTCAAACGACCAACCTCAGCGAAGCCGGCGCTTATATGCAGCGCCTCGGAGGCCGGGTCGCCGGTGTCGGCGATCACGGCGATCAGCTGTTCCACTCCGGCTCTCCGGCAGCCCTCGACGACGCCTTCCAGGAGCATCCCGCCCAGGCCCTGGCGCAGCCGGTCGGGCGCGACGTAGACCGTGTCTTCGACCGTATGACGGTAGGCCGGCCTCGGTCGCCATAAAGTCGCATAGGCAAAGCCGGCAACCTTCTCACCGACCTCGACGATGAGGAAGGGAAACCCGTGCGCCACGATGCTCCCAGCCTTCGCCGACCAGGCTCCTTCGTCGGGCGCGATCTCGTCGAAGGTGGCAGCGCCGCTGGCGACGTAGTGAGCGTAGATCGCGGTCACCTGCTCGACATCCTTCAGCTCGAGCGGGCGCAGGTGAGGCTTGGGTGACACGGCTTCCTCCTTGATTTGCGCCGCAAGCGTACTGCGTTGGATCGCGCCGCGAGCCAGAGCCGGCGATTCGTGCGAATCTGAAGCAGAACCGGCACATTCCGGGGTGCGTTTTCACGCTACCGTTCCCCGCCCCGTGGGAGGGTGGGGGGTGGCGGGTGGGCAAAGGCGCCCGAACCCCGAGCCGGCGCCCTACAGCGCAATCCGTCGTCTTCGGCTGCGGTCTACAGCGCCGACCTAGGAGCTCAGTATCCGACGGTGAACCTTTGCCCCGGAAAGCGGTTTTGCTCGAGCTCGTCAAGCGCCGCGGCGGCCAGGTCTCCCGCCGCGATGCGGCTTTCTCCGCGCTCGTCTACAAGCGCTCGGTCGCCGGCCTGGACGCGGTAGTTGCCGTTCTTCTCGCCCGGGATCAGCATCGGCGAGGGGCTCAGATAACTCCACTCAACCTCGCCGCTGGAGCTGCGGAGAGTGGCAAGGGCCTCGGCCTGTGCGAGCGCCTCGGGCACGTACTCGGGCGGAGCATCGGGTTTGTCGACGAGCCTGACTCCGGTTTCGTCCTCGAGACTCCCGGCGCCGCCGATGAAGAGGAGTCGCTTCACTCCCGCCATCGGAAGCGCCTCGAGCAGCGCTGCGGCCGCTCGCGGGATGACGTCCCAGTTTTCGTTCGCGCGATCGACGACCGCGACTACGACGGCATCGCTTCCCTTGAGCGGCCCGGCGATCGCGTCGGGATCGGTTACGTCGGCATGAGCGACGGCCGTCACCTCCAGACTCGCCAGACGGGCGGGATCGCGACCGATCGCGGTCACCTGATGCCCGCGCGCAAGGGCTTCCCGAGCTATCGCCCCGCCCAACCAACCGGATGCTCCGATCACCGCGATTCGCATCGGTTTTCGTCTTCCCAATGACGGCAAACCGGAACCGTGACCGCGCTACGAAGCAGCCGGCTCGTCGTCGAGCTTCGGCGGATGCAGCGCGTCTTCGACCAGCTGCTTGGCCTTGTCGCGCAGGATCCGTCCCGGTTGATGGCCGGGCCACCAGATGAAGCGACCGAGCAGGGTGGCGACGCTGGGCACGAAGATGCTCGCCATCACGATCGCCACCAGCACGATGCCCGAGGCGACCGCGAACCCGATCTCCGAAAGCAGGCTCACACCGGTCAGCATCAGAGAGCCGAAGGTGCCGGCGAGGATGATCCCGGCCGAGGCGACGGTGGGCCCTCCGTGCTCAACCGCGAGAGCCGCGGCGCGGCGGGGCGATGCTCCTGCCACGATCTCCTCGCGCAGGCGCGTGGTCAGCAGGATGTTGTAGTCGGTGCCCACCGCGACCACGAACAGGTAGACGAGGATCGGCATCATGAAGAGCAGGCCCGAGCGCCCCTGCAGGCCTTGGAAGACATGCACCGAGGCGCCGAGAGTCGCCGTGTAGCCGAGGCCTACTCCGACCAGGAGATAGAGCGGCGCGATCAAGCTGCGCAGCAAGATGGCGAGGATCAGCAGGATCAAAGCGGCCGCGAACGGATAGACGATCGTGTAGTCGCGGTTCGTGGCGTGGCTAACGTCAGCGAGCGACATCGACTCGCCTCCGATCAAGATCGACCTGCCCGGGCCGGCGGCGGTCTGGGCCGCGTCCTTCACCGGGCCGGAGACGAGCGACATCGCCGCCCGCGAGCTCGGGTTGGCAAGGACGTTCACATCGAGCTCGGCCGTGCGCCTGTCGGGGCTGAAGCCCGCTGTGACGACCGAGGCGACTCCCTTGACGCGCTTGACCCGTGCGGTGATCGGCGCCAGGTCGGACTTGCCGAGCCGCTGCTTGCTCGAGACGAGGATCTGAGTTGGGTTGAGCGAGCCGGGCGGGTAGGCCTTGTCGAGGCTCGTGATCGCTTGCGCCGATTTCGTGTTCGACGGCAGGCTGCTGGTGATGTCGTAGCTCGCCTTGAAGTAGATCACGCCCGAGGCGAGCCCCACGAGAAGCGCTCCCGAGGCGAGCGCGGTCAGTCCCGGCCGGCGCGAGATCAGGCGCCCGAGCGCCGGATACACGCGTCCGTGCCGCTCGCGGCGCCAGCGCTTGGAAGGCCAGAAGACGCGCGGGCCGAGCAGCGTCAGCACGGCCGGAACCAGCGTCAGCGATGCGACGAGCATGGTGCCGACGCTGAGCAGGAAGCCGGGCGCCATGTTGCGGAAGGAGCCGAGGTCGGAGAGGACGAGCGCCAGCATCGCCGCCATCACCACCAGACCGGAGGAGGCGATGGCCGTTCCGACCTTGTGCACCGAGTGCCTGATCGCAGTCTTGGAGTCGTCGCCCTTGCCCAGGCGCTCGCGGTAGCGGAATAGAAGGAAGAGGATGTAATCGGTCCCGATGCCGAACAGCACGACGATCAGAAGCGACGAGGTCGACTCGTCGAGCCGAAAGCCGAGCGCCTGAGCCAGCGCGGCCAGCGCTTTGGTGGTCAGCACGTAGACGAGCCCGATCGAGGCGAGCGGGAAGATCGCGGCAATCGGACTGCGGAAAACCGCCAGGAGCATTCCCAGGATGAGCACGATCGTGGCCAGGAAGACGACCCTCTGGGCGGAGCCGAAGGAGTTGCTCGAATCAACCTGGATCGCCGCCTCTCCGGTCAGCCCGGCGCGCAGAGAGCCTCCCCTGAGAATCGAGTTGGCATTCGTGCGCAGCGTGCCCACCGCTTGTTGAACGGACGGATCCTCAGACGAGCCACGGAAGGCGACGTCGATCAACTGGGCCTTGCCGTTCGGCGAGGAGAGACGCACGCCCGTGCTGACGCGTCCTACGCTCTCGATTTTCGATGTTTGAAGGCGGGCGGCCAACGTCCCGATCTCGCGCCGGTCGCTCGGCGTCAGCTTGTGCCCGTCGCCGCGCTCGACAATGAAGATCGCCGAGGCCCCGCTGGTACCCGGGAAGGCCTTCTGGACGAGTTTCTCGGCTCGCACCGACTCGTACGAGCTGGGCAGGAAGCTGGCCTGGTCAGAGCTCGAGACGCTGGCGAGCGAAGGCGCGAACGGGACGATGATCGCTACCGCGATCACCCAGGCGGCGATGATTCGCCAGGGATGGGCGACGACGTAGCGCCCGAGATGCTCGAACAAGAGGACCCTCCTCGAATGCCAAAAACCGTGGGACAGAACCACTTAGCAAGATCGGCAGGAGAGACGAGAACCTTACTTCGAACGCGCGCCCGCGCCACCGTCGCTATTGGGCTTGCCGCATAACCGTGAGAATCGAGGATAGCTGGCGCCGTTTACGCCAGGTCGAGCCGCCTTTTCTAGGCGCAGTCGCTCTCCTCGACACCGGCGAGCACGTCGAGCGCCCGCCCGGGATCGAGATCGAACGTGAGCGTGATCACCTCGCTGCGGCGAGCCACGAGCTCCGTCATGCCGTCGGCTCGCCTGCGTAGGCAGACACCGGCGGCGTGCAGGTACGGCGAATAGTGCACGGCAAGCCGGTAGCGGCCGGCGCCGGGGAGCCGGAGCCGCACCCGAGCGGTCTCCAGCGCGAGGACGCGCGGATTCCCCGGGCCGGTGAGCATCGAGCGGGGATGCGGAACTTCGTAGATCGTCAGATTGGACGAACGGAAGACCTCGTTCAAGCCTGAGCGCCCGCTACGGATCAGCGCCGCCTCGTCGCGCGAGCTGTAGTCGCTCGGAGCATCGGTCAAGATCACGTAACGGGCGCCCAGGCCGCGCAGCCAGCCAAGGTAGGAACGCGGGGACAGGTCTTTGTAGAGGATCTCGTTCTGCGGGTAGTCGTCCTGCCGGAACCAGCCGCGCAGGAGCGGTATGCCGGCCTGCGGTAGGTAGAGCGCCGCCCAGTGGTTGACGGTGTCGACCGATTCGGCGCGGTAGGAGGGCGCCAGCTGCCCATGCAGGAAGCCGATCGCCGGAGCCCAGTACTCCTTCTTGTTACTGGGATCGCTGTGCCCCTTACTGAAACCGTCCACGATCGGGCCGAGGTTCCAGACGAGAACGAGAGCAAGCGCCGGCGCGACGAGCAGGCGCGGACGGTAGCCCCTGAGCGAGAAGGCCAGCAGCGTGATCGGCAAGGCGAAAAGCCGCAGGCGCCCGATGTTCGAGCCCAGCTCAGACGAGATCGCGTACACGACCAGGCTGGCGCCGAGGTAAAGCGGGAAGATCCAACGCAACAGGCGCGCTTCCGGGGTGCGCCAAGTGAGCGCGGCGCCGAGCGCGCAGAAGGCCGCTATCTCGAGCAAGATCATGAGCTGAAACGGGTAGCGGCCGGAGCTGGGGAACATGCGCCAGGCGAGTAGACCGAGCACCAGGCAAGCCCCCAGCGCGAGCGCCGGTTGACGCAGCCCCGCCAGATGCTTTCTCGCGTCGGCGAGACCGAACGAAGCGACGACCAGCAGCAAGAAGGCAAAGGCGAGCGGACTGGCAAGCAGCGTCAGGAAGGAAAAGACGGCGAAGCGCCAGCGGCCGCGAGCCTGGAGCGCCAGGATGGCAAAGAGCGCCAGCATTCCCCCGAGCTCGAAGGGGAAGGCGGCCGAAAAGACGATCCCCGCCCAGAGCACGGCGAAGCTGCGACTCGACCAGCGCGCCACCCCGCCCCACTGCCGTCCCAGCAGCATCGAAAAGGCGAAGGCCGACGCCGCAATCGAGACGGTCGCCAGCAGCCGGATTCCGATCAGACCGGCGAGCGGGTAGTAGAGCGGGCTGTAGGTGATGTAGCTGTAGCGGCCGGAGTACCAGTAGTTGTTCCAGAAGACGAGCCCGTGCTGGAGGAATTCCCAGCGCAGATACACGTGAGCGGCGAGATCGTTTCCGGGCGGGCCGAGCCAGGCGAACAGCGCCGCAAGAGCGCCCGCGAGCGAAGCTGCGATCAGGGCCTCTCGGACGAGTGCATCCGCAAGCGCTTCGCGCAGTTGCCGGGCACGGCTGCTGACGGTGGCGCGAATCACGGCGAGCGAAACCTACTCGCTCGCACGGCGCTCGGCAATCAGCCGGCCGTCCCCGTCGCGTGATGACCGCGCTCGTGCGGGTGACTGTGCAGGAGAGCCCCGTGCTGATGGGTGTGCTCGTGGATGAGATTCGCCCGCAGCAGCAGCTCCCTGTCGGAGAGGATCTCGTTTGGCGTGCCCTCCGCCAGCAGGCGATGAGCTTCGGAGAGGACGAGACAGCGGTCGGCGACCCACTCGAGCTGCTCGAGCTCGTGCGTGGCGAAGACGATCGTCTTCCCCGCCGCTCCCAGCTCGCTCATCAACTCGAGCAGCCAGTGGCGGCTGCGCGGATCGAGCCCGGCCGTGGGCTCGTCGAAGAGCAGCAGCTCGGGGTTCATCACCAGCACCGAGGCGATCGCGACCCTCTTCTTCTGCCCGGCCGAGAGCTGGTAAGGCGCCCGCTCGATCAGATCGCCGATCTCGAGCAGCGCGACCACGTCGTTCGTCCGCGCCTCGATCTCTCCGGGCGCAAGCCCGAGTTGCAGCGGCCCGAACGCGATCTCTTCGCGCACCGTGGGCGAGAAGACCTGGGCGTCGGTGTTCTGGAAGACGAAGCCGACCCGGGCGCGGAAGCCCCGTGAGAACTGCTCGTCTTCGAGCTTCGGCTCGCTCACCTCTTCACCGAAGGCGCGGTAGCTGCCCCGGTCGGGAAAGATCAGGCCGGCCAGGATCTTGAGCAACGTCGACTTGCCGCAGCCGTTGGCGCCGAGAAGCGCCAGCCGCTCGCCGCGCTGAACCTCGAGCGAGACGTCCTCGAGCGCGGCGAAGCGCTCGAGATAGGAGTAGCTGAGACTCTCGGCTACCAGCAGCGGCTCAGAGCCCAAGCGCACGATCCCCTCCCACTACGAGCACCGCCAGCACCAGGCAAGCAAGGAGCCAGGTTCCGTCAACCGCTCGCAGGCGAACTCGCTCGAGTGTCCTTGCCTCGCCGCGGAAGCCGCGCGCCAGCATCGCCTGGTGAATCTCCTCGCTGAGCGCGTGCGCCTTGCCGAAGAGCGCTCCGCCCGAGAAGCTGGCGGCCGCCCGCGCCCCGTGCCGGTTCCTTCCCGCGGCGATCGTTCGCGCCCTGCGCGCAACCACCATTTCCGAAATCGAGTCGAGCAGGACGAAGAGATAGCGGTAGGCCATGCCGAGGACGAGCACGAGCAGCCGCGGCACGAACAGGGCTCTGAGCGCCGAGAGCAGCCCCGGCCAGGACGTCGTCAGCGTCAGCAGCACTACGAGCGAGATCGACGTGGCGACCCGGCAGACGATCAATCCCGCCGAGGTGAGGCCCTGCCGTGTCAGCCCGACCTCGTGCCCGAACCAGTGCCCGAGCGGCAGCACGACCTCGCCGGGCGTGACGAAACTGAACATCGCCGGCGCCACGATCACCCCGGTGAAGACGGGTATGAAGAGCCAGACTCGCTTGACGAATCCCCACAGCCCGATCCGCGAAGCGGCCGCGAGCCCGAGCGTGAACAGATAGAGGCCGGCGAGCACGGGAATGTGACGCACGAGCCCGACCGCGACGAGCAGCGCGACGACGCCGGGCAACTTGGCCCGGGCATCGAGGCTCTGTAAGAGGCCCGGCCGCGCCGCGGTCTCCTCGCTCGTGATCGCCTGCCGGACGATCTTCGCCAATCCGTCGAGCGTCTTCTCGAGCGCATTTCCGCGCCGGCGCCGGCCGCTGCAGCCAATCGGGAAGGCGCCTGCCTCGCTCTCGAGCAGCCAGGCCGGTGTCGTAGCGCCGCCGGCCAACGCCTACCCCGTCTGCACGTCCGGCCGCCGCCGCGCGACCGCCCGACCGACAGCGACGAAAAGCAGGATTGCGGCTCCTACGACCAGCGCGCCCAGCGCCGCCGACAGGACGTAGCCGAGGCTTGAGTGCCGGCCCGACGCGAAGCCGTAGTCAGCCAGCAGCGTGTGCTTCCAGAAGCCGTTGTAGTGCTGGAGACCGCTGGGAATCGCACTCAGCCCGTACTTGTGCAGGTTGAGGTCGGCCGACGCTCCCTCGCCGTAGGCGGTACCGGGTGCAAGCAGCCCGAGCGGCGAGAGAACGATCATCGTCGCGATGCCGATCAGGGCCCAACGAAGCGCCGGCAGCCCGCGCGTGGGAGCCAGCTCCTCGTCGGTGTCGACGACGCCGGGGTGATTGATGCGCAGCAGCGGCAGGTTCGCCCGCTGTAGGTAGGCGACGACGCCCAAGGTGAGAATGAGCTCGGCGGCGCCGGCGATCGTGAGGTGTGCAAGCGCCATCGTCGGAATCGTCTGCGCGAGGTGGAAGGGCGCATACAGCGGCGTGCCGTTCGCCGAGTGGAAGAGAGTCGGTTGCAGCCCGAACTCGATCGCCGCGCAAAGCGCCGCCGCGTTCAAGCCGACGTAGCCGCCGACACCGGCCGCCAGCGCCCGCCGCCTGGATGTCAGCGACGTGTTCCGGGCCGCCAAACGGTAGACCCCGTAGCCGACGAACGGCATCACGAAGGCCATGTTCAGGGCGTTGGCGCCGAGCGCCAGCACGCCGCCGTCGCCGAAGAAGAGCGCCTGGATCACCAGCGCAACGCTGACGCAAACCACCGCCGCCCAGGGCCCGAGCAAGACGGCGATCAGTACCGCCCCCACAGCGTGCGCCGTAGTTCCGTCCGGGATCGGGATGTTGAACATCATCACCAGGAAGCTGTAGGCGGCGCCGAGCGCGAGCAGCGGCGCGTGCCGATCCTTGACGACCCGCTTCACCCGGGCGCAGGCGGTACCGATCACGGGCACCATCGCGGCGCCGGTGACCGCACACGTGGCCGGGCTCAGATAGCCGTCAGGAATGTGCACGCTTGCGTTCCTCGTGGCCGTGGCTTTCGGAGATGCAGTCGGGGCATAGCCCGACAAGCGGGAAGTGGGCGAAACGGGGCTCGTAACCGAACTGCTCGCGCACCTGAGTGCGAACCGCGTCGAGTTCCTCGCTTGCGACCGTCCGAACCGCGTGGCAGGACTCGCAGACGAGGTACTCATGCTCGGGGGCGGCGAGCGCATACAGGCCCGGACCGTGGCCGAGGTGGACGTGGCGAACGAGCCCGACCTCCTCCAAAGTCTCGAGGTTGCGATAGACCGAGGCCAGATCAGAGCGCGGCAAGCGTCCTTCCAGCCCTTCGGCGACGCGCTCGGCCGAAAGCGGACCGTCGGCGCCGTAGAGGGCTTCGAGCACGAGCCGGCGCGCGGCTGAAGCCCTCAGCCCGCGCTCGCGCAGAGCTTCGACCGCTTCCTCGACGCTGGTGGCGGCGAGGGCCGGACTACGGTGAGTGGTTGTCAACTCGATCTCCTCCAGACGCGCCTGCGTAACTGCGAACGAGTCGCAAAAACTATCTAGTTGCGTCTTGGGCTGCAGCGGGGATCGTTCCGGCGTCCCTCGCTGCTAGGCTCGCCGCCTCGTGGACAGGCGCCGGCGCACTCTCCTTCTGGCTTTCTTGCTTGCGCTCGCGCTTGCCTCGACCTGCTCGGCGGCGAGCCCGCTCGGACGCGGCGCCTCCTATTTGCTCGCGCGCCAGCAATCGGGCGGCGGTTTCGCCGAGCCGGGCGCCGCCTCGAGCGCCGGGCTGACGGCCTGGAGCGTGCTCGGCCTGAAGGCGAGCGGGAAGACTCTCGCGCAGCCGCAGGCGGCCGCCGACTATCTGGCGCAGGCGCCGGCGTCGCAAGCGACCGATCTGGAGCTGAACCTGCTCGCCCAGGCCACGCTCGGCCACGACGTTTCCAGGCTCGCCGATCAGATCGAGCAGCTTCGCCGTCCTGATGGGCGCATCGGGCCGGCGCTCAACTCGACCTACTGGGGCGTGCTCGCACTCCGCGCCGCAGGGCGAAAGCCCATTAAGGCGACTGTTCACTACATCCTGAGCGCCCAGCGCAAGGACGGCGGCTGGTCGTGGAGCCCGCGCGCCGCCTCCGACGCCGGCGACACCGCCGCCGCCATCCAGGCCCTGCGTGCCGCCGGCGCCAGCGCTCGCTCGGCGCCGGTCAACCGCGCCGTCCGCTACCTGCGCCGTTGCCGGAACAAAGACGGCGGCTTCGCCGTCTCGCCCGGCGCCGACTCCGACGCCCAGTCGACGGCCTGGGCGATCCAGGCTCTCGTGGCGGCCCGCAATGACCCCGGCATGGCGCCCTTCCGCTACCTGAAAAACCTCCAGCGCGGCGACGGCAGCTTCCGCTACAGCGCCCGCTACGTCACCACGCCCGCCTGGGTGACGGCACAGGTTCTCTGCGCTCTGGCGCGCAAGCCGTTTCCGTTCTAGGCGCCAGGCTTTTTCGGCCGCCGCGACCGACATGCGCGGGCGCGGCTTAGCCGACAAAAGTCTGGCGACTTTCGTCGGTGGAAAGTGGCTTTGTTCCAGGCCGCCGCAGCCGACATGCGCGGCTGCGGCTCACAAACGCCATCCGCAGGTCCAATCCACCACGAACACTGACCACACCTAAGGCCAGCCCGCCCCGCTTGTAGGAGCAGACGAGGTACACGCGCCGAAGGCGCGCCGACTCGTACGCCAAGGAAATACCGCGAAAAGTCATAGCCGGCTTCGCCGGCCGACTTTTCGCGGAGAACTAGGTGCAGTTCCGAAGCGCCTGCGCCTCGGGTAGCTGCTCGAGCCGCCTCAGCGTCATGGTCTCGATCTGGCGTACGCGCTCCCGCGTCACTCCGAAGGCGCGACCGACCTCTTCGAGCGTGCGCGGACGCTGGCCGTTCAGCCCGTAACGAAGCTCGATCACATGCCGCTCGCGCTCGGACAGGGCGTCGAGCACGACCGAGATGTCCTCGCGGCGCAGCGAGAGAGTGGCGTTGTCGTAGGGCGACTCGGCCTGCTCGTCCTCGACGAAGTCCGCCAGCGAGGAGTCTTCCTCTTCCCCGATCGGCTTTTCCAGCGAAATCGGATGCTGGGACATGCGCATGATCTCGCGCACCTCTTCAGGATCGAGATCCAGCTCCCTGGCAACCTCCTCGGGCTTCGGGTCGCGACCGAGCTGCTGCACCAGCTGGCGCTCGACGTGCACGACCTTGTTCAGCTTCTCGACCATGTGCACCGGGATGCGGATCGTGCGGCCCTTGTCGGCGATGGCGCGGGTGACCGCCTGCCTGATCCACCAGGTCGCGTAGGTCGAGAACTTGTAGCCCTTGCGATAGTCGAACTTCTCGACGGCGCGAATCAGCCCGAGCGAGCCTTCCTGAATCAGGTCGAGGAAGGAAAGTCCGCGACCGAGATAGCTCTTGGCGATCGAGACGACGAGACGTAGGTTGGCCTCGGTCATGTGCATCTTGGCCCTCATGTCGCCGCGCTCGATTCGCTTGGCCAGCGCGACCTCCTGGTCGGCGCTGAGCAGCGGGACGCGCCCGATCTCGCGCAGGTAGAGGCGCAGCGAGTCGAGCGAGGGCTCGACCGAGAGGTCGAGCTTGGGCGCCTTCGTCTCTTCCTCCGAGACGAGCGGCTGCTCATAGGGCAGATGCTTGCAGGTATCGCCCGGCGTGAGGTCGACGCCGTGGTCGATCAGATAGGTGTAGAAGTCTTCGGCCTGCTCCTTGTTGATCTCTACATCCTCGAGTGCCACGGTTATCTCGTCGTAGCTGAGGAACCCTTTCTCCTGGCCCTCCTGCGCCAGTCGCTGGAGCTCTTCGACGTCTGGGAGGGCGATCTCGACGGTGAGCATTGACCTCGGCTTTCTCTCGCGCTGGGGATGGGTTCCGCGACCAGATATGAAAAGAGCCGGCCTTCCTGGCCCCGGCTCGTTTGCTGCCGCCCGACGTTATCCGGGCACGCGCACAAGAAAACCGATCTTCGGGTCTTTGTCAACACGTCTTTTGGCAACGGCCCACGAGCAGGGAAATACCCGCTAGGCTCGCAAACGGAATTGCCCGAGCTCCCGGAAATGGAAGCGCTTCGCCGCTCCCTCGACGAGCCGGTCTCCGCCGCGCCAATCGAGCAGGCCGGCCCGGCCCATCTGGCGACTCTGAAGACAGTCGAGCCACCACTTCAGGCGCTCGAGGGTGGCCGCCTCGCCGGAGCTCGCCGGCGCGGAAAGCGGTTGCTCTTCCCCACCGATGACGGCGAGCTGGTGCTGATGGTGCACTTGATGAGCGCCGGGCGCCTACGCATGCTCGCGGCGGGAAAGCGCGGTCCCGCGGCGCCGGCCTTCCAGCTCAGCTTCGCCGGTGGAGCCAGGCTGATCCTGACCGAGCCGGGCAAACGCAAGCGGGCGGGCGTCTGGCTGCTCACGACGGAGATGGCCGAGCGGGAACTGGCGCATCTCGGGCCCGACGCGCTCGGGCTCGAGCGGGCGACGCTGGCCGACCTCTGCAAGGGAGAGCGCCGGCGCCTACACGGCTTTCTGCGCGACCAGCGCGTGCTCGCGGGCATCGGACGCGCCTGGGCGAACGAGATCCTGCATACCGCCCGCCTGTCGCCCTTCGCCCTGGCCGCCGAGCTCGACGCCGAAGCGCTCGATCGCCTCGCCGCTGCGATCGGGTCAGAGCTCGAGCGCGGGCTCGAGCTACGCGAACAGGGGCTCGCGAACGAGGTTGTCTACCGCGTGCACGGCAAGCTCGGCCTGCCTTGCCACGTCTGCGCGACCCCGATAGCGCGCATCGCCTTCGAGGAGCACACGATCTTCTACTGCCCGCGCTGCCAAACGGGAGGACGAAAGCTCGCCGATCGCCGTCTTTCCCGATTGCTCCGGTAGAGCGGAGCAATCGGCGAACGAGCTTCGACGAACAAAACTTCCGCAAAATGCGGCTAAATCATTTTCCCCCGAAACGACGCTTTCTCCCCAAAACGCCCTCCATCCGGGGATAACTCGCAACCGGCTTGTGGGAAACGCCTTCTTCGTTCAGAATGGACAGCGAACGCGTGTTCGTGCTTTACTACCCTTTCCAGCTACTTTGGACATGTCTCTTTTCAACACGCTATGGATAACCGCAGGGGTTTTACAGGCTTCGCGGTCGAGACGAGGATGAGCGCATGACGTCCGCTGCCGTCAGTCTTGTCGAGCCTGCGCGCGTGCCGCCGCAGAATGTCGAAGCTGAGGAGTACGTCCTCGGAGCGATGCTGCTTGCGCCCGGCGCGATTGGAGCGGTCTCGGAGATCTGCAGGGCGGAGGACTTCTACCGGCAGAGCCATGGGCGCGTCTACCGGGCGGCACTCGCTCTCTATGGAAGAGGCGAGCCGGTCGACGCAATCACTCTCACCGACGAGCTGGACAAGCTCGGCGAGCTGGAGGGCGTAGGCGGGCGCTCGCGGATCCACGAGCTTGCAGCTCTGGTTCCTGCGAGCGCCAACGCTGGACACTACGCCCGCATCGTCCACGAGATGGCGACCCTGCGCGGGCTGATCACCTGTGGCCAGGAGATCGCAACCCTCGGCTACGACCGCCCCGGCGAGGTGGCCGAGCTGGTCGATCGCGCCGAGCAGATCATCTTCGCCATTTCGCAGGACCGCGTCTCGAGCGAGTTCAGCCACATCGAGCAGCTGCTCAAGGAAAGCTTCGAGCGAATCACGGCGCTCTACGAAGCGGGCGTCGAGATCACCGGCGTCGCCTCGGGCTTCCGCGATATCGACCGCATCACCTCCGGCTTCCAGCCCGGGAACCTGGTCATCATCGCCGCTCGGCCGTCGATGGGGAAATCGGCGCTCGCGCTGTGCATGGCCGCCAACATGGGCGTGCGCCTGAACATCCCGGTGGCGCTGTTCACGCTCGAGATGTCCAAGGCCGAGGTGACGCAGCGCCTGATGTGCAGCGAGGCCAAGGTCGAGTCGCAGAAGCTTCGCTCGGGCAAGCTCTCGCCGGAGGACTGGCCCCGCTTGACGGCGGCCTGCGACAAGCTGGCGCGTGCTCCGATCTACGTCGACGACACCGGCTCGATCACGATGATGGAGATTCGCTCCAAGGCCCGGCGCCTGAAGGCGCGGGTTCCCAATCTCGGTCTTGTCATCGTCGACTACCTGCAGCTGATGACCTCCGGCGCCTCGGTCGAGAACCGCGTCCAGGAAGTCTCGGCGATCTCGCGCAACCTGAAAATTCTGGCGCGCGACCTCGAGGTGCCGATCGTCGCCCTCTCGCAGCTCTCGCGCGCGGTCGAGCAGCGCTCCGACAAGCGCCCGATCCTTTCCGACCTGCGCGAGTCCGGCGCGATCGAGCAGGACGCCGACATCGTCGGCTTCATCTACCGCGACGAGTACTACAACGACGAGTCGGACCAGCAGGGACTGGCCGAGGTGATCGTGGCCAAACACCGCAACGGCCCCACCGACACGGTCAAGCTCTCTTTCCTCAAGCGCTACGCCAAATTCGCAGATCTGGCGGCGGGGTAACCGTGCTTCGGGGCGCCGATCGAGTTTCGCGCCTACGGAAGGGAGGGTAAGCACGTCCGACCGCGAACGGACAATGAACTATTCCGCGGCTCGAGACGGGAGGGGGAGATGACGACGGATATGAAGCAGACTGTTTGGCTCGGCCCCGGCGTCGTACGCTTCACCGTGCTCTGCGAGGCCTGCCTGGCGGAGTGCTCACCCAAGGAAGGCCGCTACGCAACCGTGCTAGAGGGCGAGCTTCCACTCTCGCGCGTGCGTGAAGAAGCCACCTGCCCGCACGGTCACGCCTTCGAGCTCGTGCGCACCAGCGCCGGCCGCAGAGCCGCGTAGAGATCCTCCCGACTGCGGGCTTCGTACTACGGCCCGGAAAGTTGGTATGTCCTCACCACGTCGCCGTTCTCACTGAGGGCAACGAGCCGAGCGTTTCCCTGCGCGATCGTGGAGACGTCGGACGGCTCGAGTGCGAGTGACTCGATGAAGTAGCCCGAGGAACTCAGCAGAACGCGCCTCTCGGAGTCTCCGATCTTGAGCTTCAACATGGCGACGCGATCGGGATCCACGTGACCGTATAACAACGCCGTCGAACTGCCGCTCGCTTCCGAGACCGCTAGTGGGTTATTCGCCTTGATGCCGCCGATCGCCTGCTCATCCGCCGACCAAATCTCCAAATTGATCCAACCGGGGTGAGTGCTCGGAGCGGCAAAGAGCTTCCACGGCCCCACCGACGCCACTTCTGGACCGATGTGCTGCCGGTGCGCTAGACGGTTGACAATGTCGCTCTTTTCTCGATCGACGAACGGCAAGCGCCCAGCGGCGATAGAGACCGTCCCGCCGATAACGATCAAGAGCAACAGGGCCGCGAGAACCGCAAATGCGGGACGGCGGGTAAATCGTGGCTGACGCCGCTTCTTGTCGCGTCGTCTGAGAGCGCCGTCCGAGACCAGTAGGCGGAGCTCTCCGAGAAGACGCTGCTCGAATCCGAAGTTCGCAGTTGAGTCTTGCGACGTCTCGTTCATGAGCTCTCTCCCCTTTGTGACAAAGCCAGCGACACGGTCTTTTCACCGGCGACGTCCAGGTCGCGGCGGAGCCTTCGACGGGCGCGCGTAAGCCTCATTCGCGCGCTTGCCGGTCTGATGCCCAGCGTGCTTGCAGCTTCTACCGTCGAGAATCCTTCGATGTCCACCAACTCGACAACCGATCGCTCCAGGTCGGAGAGGCGACCAAGTGCGCGCTCCGCAGCAGGAGCGAGCCGCGCAGCGTCGACGCGGTCCTCGAGCCACGTGTAGTCGTCGTTCGCAAGCAGCTCCCGACCTAGAAGGACAACCACTAGCGCGCGCCGCCGGCGTTGGGCTCGCCACGACGACGACATCAGATTCGAAGCGATTCCAAGGAGCCAAGCGAAAGGTTCTCCCCGGGACGGATCGAATCGCTCTGCGGAGCGGATGGCCTCGACAAAGACGTCGGCGACGATGTCCGCGACGTCCTCTGGAGAGGCGCAGCGACGGGCTACAAAGTCGACGACTCGTCCGAAGTGAGCGCGATAGAAGATCTCGAAGGCATGCGGGTCGGTTGCGATCCGGTGAAACTGTTCGTTGCTTTGGCTGTTGTTATCCATCGTTACTTCTTGGTTTATCGAAGCAGATGTGCAACGTCGATTTGCAGCCTCGTTACTGGATCCTTCGGCTCCCAAGCCTCCACGCAGTGAGCGCGATCACCGCGACCAGCATCGCAAACGGAGGATCTAAAGCCGAAGCCATCGGCTCGATCGCGCCGCCCGCCGACCGTTCAGGCAAACTCTCGCTCGTGCCTGCCACCGTTGTCGTAGGCGCTCAGTGGGGAGACGAGGGCAAGGGTAAGATCGTCGACCTGCTGGCGCAGAAATCAGATCTGGTCTGCCGCTATCAGGGTGGCCCCAACGCGGGCCACACGATCAAGGTTGCCGGCGAGACCTTCAAGATCCGGCAGATTCCCACCGGAGTCATCTCCGGCAAGGTCTCGGTGATCGGCAACGGCTGCGTCGTCGATCCTGAGGTGCTGATCAGCGAGCTCGACGAGATCAAGGCGCGCGGCTACCCAACCGAGATGGTCTGCCTCTCGGGCAACGCGCACCTGATCATGCCCTGGCACCTGGCAATCGACCAGGCGAGCGAGCGCCGGTTGGGCAAGCTGCAGATCGGCACGACCAAGCGCGGCATCGGACCGGCCTACGCCGACAAGGCACTCCGCATCGGCATTCGCGTGCAGGACATCCTGGACGACAAGATCCTGCGCCAGAAGATCGAGGTGGCGCTGCTCGAGAAGAACCGCTGGCTGGAGCGTGTCTACGAGGCCCCGCCTCTCGATCTGGACGAGATCGCCGAGCGCTACGAGGAGTACGCGAAGCGCCTTCGCCCGTACGTCAAGGACTCATCGCTGATCGTCGACCGGGCGCTGAAGGAAGGCAAGCGCGTGCTCTTCGAGGGTGCACAGGGAACGCTGCTCGACCTCGACCACGGCACCTATCCCTTCGTCACCTCTTCGAACCCCGTCGCCTCTGGGGCGGCCACCGGAGTCGGCGTCGGGCCCAACCGCATCGATCAGGTGCTGGGCGTTGCCAAGGCCTACCTCACGCGCGTCGGAGAAGGGCCGTTCCCCAGCGAGATCGAGGGACCCGGCCAGCAACAGGTGCGCGTCGCCGGCGGCGAGTACGGAACCGTCACCGGTCGCGAGCGTCGCTGCGGCTGGCTCGATCTGGTCGCGCTCCGCTACGCGGCGCGCCTGAGCGGATTCACGGCACTCGCGCTGACCAAGCTGGACGTGCTCTCGATGTTCGAAGAGATTCCCGTCTGCGTCGCCTACCGCCTGCCGAGTGGCGAGACCGTGCGCGAGTTCCCCTGTCACCAGAGCGACTTCCATCACGCCAAGCCGGTACTCGAGACGCTGCCGGGCTGGGCTGAGCCACTCGACGAGATCGAGTCCGCCGCGGATCTGCCCGAGGCGGCGCGCGGCTACATCGCCTTCGTCGAGAAGGAGCTCGAGGTGCCGGTCGCTCTGATCGGAACCGGCCAGGAGCGCGACCGCGTGCTCTACGGCCCGGCCTCCGCCGCGCTGCTCTAGCGCCCGTCTCCTAGAAGACGTACGACCCGACCACGACCGCGATGACCACCGGGATCGTCGCCGCCACCACCATCAGGCGCATCAGCGCCGGGCGCATGTCGTAGATGCGGGCGATCGTGAGCAGGTGGAAGGCCGGCGGCATCGCGGCGAGCAGGTAGTACGTCGAGGGAATGTGGGCGCCGATGGCCGCGCCGACGACGAGTAGGACGAGCGGGCCAACGCCGATCTTGATCACCATCGCCCCGGTCGCGCGGGCCACCTCGAGCAGATCGTGCTCGATCGCCACGAGCGGCAAGGAGACGCCGAGCATGAGAAACCCGAGCGGGCCGATTAACGCCGCGGCTACGTTCTCGACCCGTCCGATGTGGGGAATGTGGACGCCGGCAAGCCGCAGCACGAGCGCGAGGGCCAGCGCCCAGAGCGGCGGGTTGAGCAGGACCACGGCCAGGCGCGAGCGCCCCGACGTGTCGACCTGCCGCTTGCCGAACAGGCGCCCGATCACCACCGACACCGAGGACATCGGCACCCCGAACGAGAGCTGGTCGTAGACGACCGCCTGGGTGAGGCCGGTGTGGCCAAAGGCGAGCTGAGCGAGCGGGTAGCCGATGAAGCCGGTGTTGCCTACTGCGCCGCCGAGCGTCAGCGCGCCCTGCTCGTCTCGCTCCTTGCTGACCAGGCGGCCGTAGAGAAAGCTCAGCCCGACCATCGTCCAGGTGCTCGCGATCACAGCCGCGACCGAGAGCCCGAGCCTGCTCGTGAGCGAGATGGTGAGGAAGGTCGAGAAAACCAGCACCGGGATCACAAGCCAGAAGCTGGAGATCCAGATCAGGTCGCGCAGACGTTCCTGCGAGCGCAGGCGCTGCAGCGCGAGACCGACCAGGAGAGAGGCGAGGAGCGAGACGAGCTTGAGCATCCGCTCCAGGCTATCCGCCACGGCGACCGAAGAAACGCTTAGATTTCCCTAGGCATGAAAGTACTCATCGTTGGATCGGGCGGCCGCGAGCACGCCCTGGCGTGGAAACTCGCTCAGAGCCTGAAGTTGAGCGAGCTGCACGCCGCGCCGGGAAATCCGGGCATCGCGGCGCTCGGCAACTGCCACCCCGTGCGCGCCGACGACGGCGAAGGTCTGCTCACACTGGCGCACTCGCTGGCGATCGACCTGGTCGTAATCGGGCCAGAGGTGCCGCTGGTAGCCGGGGTGGCCGACGAGCTTCGTCACGCCGGCATCGCCGTCTTCGGGCCGGCGCGCGAGGCGGCCATGCTCGAGGGCTCGAAGGCGTTCGCCAAGGAGCTGATGCTCGCGGCGGGAGTGCCGACGGCGAAGGATCTCTCCGAGCCGGTTGCACCCTGCGTGGTCAAGGCCGACGGGCTCGCAGCCGGGAAGGGCGTCTTCGTCTGCCCCGACACCGTGTCGCTGGCGCGGGCGCTGAAAGAGGTCGAGAGCTTCCCCGGCAAGCCCGTGTTCGAAGAGCTTTTGGTCGGCGAGGAACTGTCGATGCTCGTGTTGGCCGCCGGCGAGGAGACCCTCGCGCTGGCGCCGGCCCAGGATTTCAAGCGCGCCTACGACGGCGACCAGGGCCCGAACACCGGCGGCATGGGCTCGTACTCCCCGGTGCCGGGTATCGGCCCCGACGAGGTCGAGGCGATTCTCGAGCAGGTGCATCGCCCCGTGCTGGCCGAGTTGAACGACCGCGGGCACCCCTTCATCGGAGTTCTCTATGCCGGCCTGATGCGCACCGACGAGGGCATCAAGGTGCTCGAGTTCAACGTCCGCTTCGGCGATCCCGAGACGCAGGCGATCGTGCCGCGGATCGAGGGCGATCTGCTCGAGGCGCTCGCCGCGGCCGCGAACGGTGAACTGGAAGACGTGAAACTAGACGTCTCGGATGAAGCCTGCGTGACCGTGGTGCTCGCGGCCGGCGATTACCCGGCGAGCTCCGACAGGGGCTCGCCGATCAGCGGCATCGCCGAGGCCGAGGCGACCGGTGCGGTCGTATTCCACGCGGGTACCGCGATGCGCGGCGAAGCGCTGGTGACGAGCGGAGGACGAGTTCTGAACGTGAGCGCGCTCGGCCCGACGATCGCCGCGGCGCGCGAGCGGGCCTACGCGGCCTGCGAGAAGATCAGCTGGGAAGGGATGCGCTACCGCACCGATATCGCTCTGGAAGCGGCAAAACGAGAGGCGGGCGAAAATGCCTGAGCAGCCGCTGGTGGGCGTGCTGATCGGCTCGGAGTCGGACCGCGAGCGAATGCAGGCCTGCTTGGACGAGCTGGATAGCCGCAACATCGCCTTCGAGCTCGAGGTGCGCTCGGCGCACCGCTCCCCCGACGCCGTGGCCGAGTACTGCCGCGCCGCCGCCGGCCGCGGCTTGAAGGTCCTGATCTGCGGCGCCGGCATGGCCGCGGCGCTGCCCGGAATGGCAGCCGCCTACACCGAGCTGCCGGTCATCGGCGTACCGCTTCGCTCCGAGAAGAGCGCAATGGACGGGATGGACGCGCTGCTGGCGATCGCCCAGATGCCACCCGGCGTCCCGGTCGCGGCCGTCTCCATCGACGGGGCTCGAAACGCCGCCATCCTGGCCGCGCGGATTCTCGCGCTGGTAGAGAGCTGATGTCGCGAGCGAACGCTGATCGGCTCTGGGTCGGAGGTCAGCTTCTCCTCTTCGCCGTGCTGATCGTCACCGCGGTGTTCGCTCCGCACTGGCCTGCTCGGCTCGCCGTTGCGATCGCCGGGATCGCGCTCGTGCTCGCGGGCGGGTTCGTGATGCTCTGGGCCGGACGGACGTTGGGCTCATCGCTCACTCCGTTCCCGAGCCCGCGCGGAGCCCACCTCGAACGCGGGCCATTCCGTTTCGTTCGCCACCCCATGTACGGCGGGGTCATCGTCCTCCTGACCGGCGCCGCGCTCATTACGGGCCCGCTGGCTCTGGCTCCGGCGCTGGCAAGCATTCCCTTCCTCCTGCTCAAGGCGCGCTACGAAGAGCGGCTGCTCGCGGAGGCCGATCCGGGCTACAGCGAGTACCTGGGCCGGGTGCGCAAGCGCTTCTTTCCCGGGTTGCTCTGACTACCCGCGCCAGTTGGCCCAGCAGCGACTGGACGGGCCGACGGGCGGATCGAGCATCAGAAGCTCCGGCACGGTGACCGGAATCAGGCCGCGCTTCGCGAGCCCCGGCAGAATCAGGCGATGGAGGGCGCGGATTGTCTGGCCGCGGTTGTCGTGCATCAGAACGATCGAGCCAGGCTGGATGTTGCGTAGCACTTCGCGCCCGATCTGGCGCCAGTTCTTACCCAGCGAATCGCCGCTGTCGATGCTCCAGAGCACCTCGACCATTCCGAGCCGACGCGCGACGCGATCGACCCGGGCGTTCCGAGCGCCGTACGGCGGGCGGAAAAGACGCGCCTGCGCGCCAGTCGCCGTGGCGATCGCGTTTCTCGTCCAGACGATCTGGTTGCGTATCTTCGCCTGCTTGAGTCGTACGAGCGACTTGTGCACCCAGGCGTGGACTCCGAGCGAGGCGTAGTCCTTCAGCTCTATTCGCGCCAAGCTTGGCCGCGACGGCACGTTGCTGCCGATCAGGAAGAACGTCGCGCGCAGGTGACTCTTGTGGAGAATCGCCAGAGTTCGCGGCGTGTACGCGCCCGGGCCGTCGTCGAAGGTGAGTGCAACGTAGTGGCCGCTCAAGCCGCCGCAGTAAACGCGCTTGCCTCGGGTGGAAAACCGATCGAGCGCGGCGTTCTCGCCCAGATGGGTGGCCTTGTTGATCGCCCCGGCAAGCGCGGACAGCCAGGGCACAGGGGCGACGGGCTTCGGCTCGACCTTTTTCCGCGCACTCGTCTTGGCGCGATGCGCCGGCGCCGGCGCAGACGAATCGCCTCCGGGCAGCAGGAACAGGCCGAGCCCGAGCAGGACGGCGAGCGCCAGCACGACGGCAAGCGCCGCCACCTGTCTCTGGCGCCGTAGGCGCCGTCGGCTTTTCTCCCGCTCGCTGTCTCGCTGCTCGTTCGTCACGTTTGGAATCGTGCTCCATTCTGAGCCAACGCCCCTCTCTGCCGTCGGAGCGGCTCGCCCCGAGCGCCGGCCAGAGCTACATCTAAACTACCGCTAGTGATCGCTCGCTACTCCCGCCCCGCCATGGCCGCTCTCTGGTCGGACGAGGGCAAGCTCTCTAGTTGGCTGGAGGTGGAGCTGGCGGCGCTGGAGGCTTGGGCCGAGCTGGGCGCCATCCCGCGCGATCAGGCGCAACAGATCGTCGCGACGGCAAAGACGCCCGATCCGGCGCGCGTGCGCGAGATCGAGGCCACGCTTCATCACGACACCGCCGCCTTTATCGACGCGGTCTGCGAGCAGCTCGGCGAGGAGGGGCGCTGGTTCCATTACGGGCTCACCTCCTCGGATGTCGTAGACACGGCGCTCTCGCTGCAGATCGGGCGCGCCGGCGAGCTGATCGTGGAAGGGCTCGATCGAGCGCTCGCAGCGGTCGTCGCCCGGGCGCGCGAGCATCGCCGGACCGTCTGCATCGGCCGCACCCACGGCGTTCACGCCGAACCGATCAGCTTCGGCCTCAAGCTGGCCGTCTGGGCCTTCGAGCTGAAGCGCAACCGCAACCGTCTGATGCAAGCGCTCGAGCAGATGCGCGTCGGCAAGCTCTCCGGTGTCGTCGGCACCTACGCCGCAACCGACCCCCGCCTGGAAGAGATCGCCTGCAAGCGCCTCGGGCTCGAGCCGGCGCCCGCCTCGACCCAGATCATCCAGCGCGACCGCCACGCCGAGCTGCTGAACGCGCTCGCACTCTGCGCCTCGTCGCTCGACAAGTTCGCGCTCGAGATCCGCCACCTCGCCCGCACCGAGGTACGCGAAGTGCAGGAACCGTTCGGCAAGGGCCAGAAGGGCTCCTCGGCCATGCCGCACAAGCGCAACCCGGTCGTGGCCGAGCGCATCTGCGGGCTGGCCCGCGTCGTGCGCGCCGCAGCGCTGGTCGGGCTCGAGAACGTCGCCCTCTGGCACGAGCGCGACATCTCCCACTCCTCTGCCGAGCGGGTGGTCATCCCCGATGCCTTCTTCGCGCTCGACTACATGCTCGAGCGCTTCGCCTGGCTCGTGGACGGGATGGTCGTCTTCCCCGAGCGCATGCGCCGCAACCTCGAAGCCTCCTTCGGCCTCTATTTCAGCCAGCGCCTGCTGCTGGCGCTCGTCTCCTCCGGCCTTCCGCGCGACGAGGCCTACCGCATCGTCCAGCAGGGCGCCATGCAGGCCTGGGATACCGAGACGAGCTTCCGCGAACTGGTCGAGGCCGACCATGAGGTGACGGCTAGGCTGGACGAGAAAGCGCTCGAAGCGGTCTTCGACAACGACGCCTACCTCGAGCACGTGGACACCGTCTTCGCGCGGCTCGACGCCAGCGTGGGCAAGGAGAAGAAGTGACGGAAGGGCAGGCGCAGCACCTCGCCTCGGGCAAGGTGCGAGAAATCTTCGCGCTCGACGCGCAGACGGTGCTGCTTGTCGCCTCCGATCGCATCTCGGTCTTCGACGTCGTGCTGCCCACCGACATCCCGGACAAGGGCCGGGTGCTCACCGGGATCTCGGGCTTCTGGTTCGCGCGAACGCGCGAGATCGTCCCCAACCATCTGCTCGGCCTGCGCGCCGACGGGCGCTCGAGCGAGTGCCGCCGGCTCGAGATGCTGCCCCTGGAGTGCGTCGTTCGCGGCTACCTGGCCGGATCGGGCTGGAAGGACTACCAGCGCTCCGGCGAGATCGCGGGGCACGCTCCTCCGCCCGGCCTGGTCGAGTCGGAGCGGCTACCCGAGCCGATCTTCACGCCTTCGACCAAGGCGCTGGTCGGCCACGACGAGACGGTCGATCGCGCCCGCGGCGCCGAGCTGGTGGGCGAAGAGCGCTACGCCGAGCTGGAAGAGGTCTCGCTGGATCTCTACCGCTTCGCCGCCGCCTACGCCGCCGAGCGGGGAATTCTGCTCGCCGACACCAAGTTCGAGCTCGGGCTCGACGCGGAAGGCGCACTCGTCTTGGGCGACGAGCTGTTCACGCCCGACTCCTCCCGCTTCTGGGCTGCCGACGGCTACCGCCCCGGTGGCCCGCAGCCCTCTTTCGACAAGCAGCCGGTCAGAGACTGGACCGAGGGGACGGGCTGGGACAAGGCATATCCCGGCCCGGAGCTGCCGGAAGACGTCGTCGCATCGACCCGCGCGCGCTACGTCCAGGCCTTCGAGCGACTGACCGAGATTTCATTCGACGACTATCTGGCAAACCCGGAGGTGGTGCTCAGGTGAAAGCGACGGTGTTCGTGCGGCCCAAGGCCGGCATCAAGGATCCGCAGGGCGAGGCGGTAAGGGGCTCGCTCGCCAAATCGGGCTTCGACATCGTCAGCGTTCGCATCGGACGCGTGGTCGACATCGAGCTGGAGACCTCCGAGCGCGAGCGGGCGCTGGCCGAGCTGCAGCAGATCTCGCACGACCTGCTGGCCAATCCGCTGATCGAAAGCTACGAGATCGAGCTGCTGGAGGAAGCGTGACCCCGAACCGTCCCAAGATCGCGGTCATCACCTTCCTCGGCTCGCTCGACGATCACGACGCCGCCTGGGCGCTGGCCGCGGTGGACGTCGAGCCGCAGCTCGTCTGGCACGCCGAGACCGAGCTGCCGAAGGACACGGCGGCCGTCGTGCTTCCCGGTGGCTTCTCCTACGGCGACTACCTGCGCGGAGGCGCGATCGCCCGCTTCGCTCCGATCATGGAGTCGGTGACCGAGTTCGCCGCCAAGGGCGGGCTCGTGCTCGGCATCTGCAACGGCTTCC
Source organism: Thermoleophilia bacterium (assembly GCA_017882615.1). Classification (GTDB taxonomy): domain Bacteria; phylum Actinomycetota; class Thermoleophilia; order Gaiellales; family Gaiellaceae; genus Fen-549. The sequence continues at coordinate 59,849 of JADGPD010000001.1, read as the reverse complement.
AGATCCTCTGCGAGGCTGGATTGCTTCCCGGCGTGCTGATCCGGAACGCCTCTCTCTCCTTCGTCTGCCGCGACACCACGCTGCGCGTCGAGCGAACAGACACTCCCTTCACCTCGCGCTGCGAGCAGGGCCAGCGGCTGAGCATCCCGATCAAGCACGGCTACGGAAACTTCACCGGCTCGGACGAGCTGCTGGCCGAGCTCGAAAAGAAGAATCAGATCGTGCTTCGCTACCACGGCGACAACCCGAACGGCTCGGCGCTGAACATCGCCGGCGTCGTCAACGAGCTCGGCAACGTGATGGGGATGATGCCCCACCCCGAGCATGCCGTCGATCGCCTGCTCGGCTCGGCCGACGGCGCCCTGATCCTCGCCTCGCTCGCGGACGCCGCGCGCGAGCAGAGCGCGGCGCTGGTCTAAGCCCGTCTAGCGGCCGGAGGTGTCGATCAGCTCGATCCTGTAGTCGTCCGGATCGCGCACAAAACAGATCAGCGGTCCACTCTCGCTGACCCGGTAGGGCGCGCGCTCGGGCTCGATGCTGTACTCCCGCGCAAGCTGCTCCAGCGTTGCCGCGAGGTCGTCCACGCGCAGGGCGAGATGACCGAAGCCACTACCGATCTCGTAGCTTGAGACGCCGAAGTTGTAGGTGAGCTCGAGCTCGGGGCTGGGCCGGCCGGGGACGCCGAAGAAGTAGTTGACCGCCTCGTCGCGGATCGGCTGCTCGCGCCGCTTCTCCAGGCCGAGCGCCTGGTAGAAGGCGGTCGACTTCTCAGGGTCGCCGATGCGGTAGCAGGTGTGAATCAGTTCCATGGAGCAGATCCTACGTCGCGGTCGATGCCGGCTGCGCGGAACGGTCGGAGGCTAGAGCTCGTCCGCCAGGAGACCGAACTCGACCGCGTCCACCCATTCGTCGGCGGGTCTGTAGGCAAGGCGCTTGACGCCTTCGCGCACGAAGCCCGCGTTCTCGATCGCGGCCATGCCCCGCTCGTTGAAGCCGTAGACGCCGGCCTCGAGCCGGTGGTAGCCGAGCTCGCCGAAGAGAACGCGCGCTAGCTCGCGCACCGCCGCCTTGCCCAAACCGTGACCGCGGAAATCGGGATGAACGGCCAGGCCGCCGATGCGGGCGATGCGGCTGCGCTTGTTCGTACGCTCGAAGCCGATCGCGCCTACCAGTCTCCACTCGCGCTCATGCGGCGTCTCGATCATCAGCCGACCAAAGGCCTGGGGATCGACGAGCGAGCGCTCGACCTCCTCCACCAGCTCTTCGCGGCTCGCGGCTCTTCCCGCCGATAGGAAGGGCGCGATATCGGGATCAACCTGCAGCTCGAGCAGGTAGTCCACATCGCGGAGCCCCGCTCGTCGCAGTCTCAACTGGCTACCTGTCATCGCGTCCCGAACCCTAGCGGGGTCACCTGCGTCTTTGGATGAAACGGCCACTCGAACCAGATCCCCCGGGAACGCTCAGACGAAACGGGCGGCGCGTCGCCGCGTTACCGATCCGAATCTGAATCGGCACACCGAGACGCGCCTTTCGGCTTCAAGCATCGTTACTTTTCAATCACCCCGCGGGCGGGTGGCTTTGGGGGCGGGCGAATAGAGAAGTGCCGGGGCGAAGCTCGGTTGAGCCTGATCACACTCAACCGCAGCCACATCCAGGCGCGCCGATAGACTGAACCAACTCTGGCGAAGATCGAAGAACAGCCGATCCACCGCGCGCTCGGGCTCACCGACTGGGAGCTCCAGCGAATCTGCGAGCTACTTGGGCGCGAGCCCAATCACTTCGAGCTAGCCGTCTTCTCGCTGCTCTGGTCGGAGCACTGCGGCTACAAGCACTCGACTCTGCTGCTGAAGCGATTTCCGACCAAGGGCGAGCGCGTGCTCCAGGGCCCTGGCGAGAACGCCGGCGTCGTGGACATCGGCGAGGGCGACGCGGTCGCGTTCAAGGTCGAGAGCCACAACCACCCCTCGGCGGTCGAGCCCTTCGAGGGCGCCGCGACCGGAGTGGGCGGCATCCTGCGCGACATCTACGCCATGGGCGCGCGCCCGATCGCGCTGCTCGACGGTCTCTACTTCGGCGAGGACGACATCCAGTTCGAGCGGGCGGTGGCCGGTATCGGCACCTACGGCAACTGCGTAGGAGTGCCCAACGTCGGCGGCGCCACCTTCTTCGACTCGCGCTACGCGGGCAACTGCCTGGTCAACGCGATGTGCGTCGGCATCCTGCCGCGCGAGCAGCTCACCAGCGCGCGAGCCAGCGGCGTCGGCAGCGTGGTCATGTTCGGCGCCACCACCGGGCGCGACGGCATCGGCGGCGCCAGTGTGCTGGCCAGCCAGGAGCTGGGCGAGGACGACGCCGACAAGCGTCCGAGCGTCCAGGTCGGCGACCCCTTCACCGGCAAGAAACTGATCGAGGTCTCGGTCGAGCTGATCGAGTCGAACCTGGTCGAGAGCCTGCAGGATTGCGGCGCGGCCGGACTGGCCTCGGCGCTGTCCGAGATGGCGGCCTCCTTCGGCCTCGACATCCACCTCGACCGAGTCCCGCTGCGCCAGGACGATCTCGAGCCCTGGGAGATCATGGTCTCGGAGAGCCAGGAGCGGATGGTCGCCGCCGTCACGCCATCGCTCGTGCCGGCCGTAAAAGATGTCTGCGCCCGCTGGGAGCTGCCCTGCACCGAGATCGGCACGGTGACCGACTCGGGCGTGCTGCGCTGCTTCTGGCACGGCGATGTGATCGGCGACATCCCGGCCCGTTTCCTGACCGAGGATGCGCCCCGTTACCAGCTCGAGTTGGCGGCCCGGCCGAAGCAGGATCCGCCCCCCACCCCGGTCGCCCCGCCCTTCCGCCAGGCGCTGCTCGAATTGCTCGCCTCCGACAACATCCGCGACCGCGCCTGGGTCTTCGAGCGCTACGACTACATCGTCGGCTCGCGCACGGTGCGCCGGCCCGGGCTCGATGCCGGCGTGCTGAGGTTGCGGCCGTCGCTGCGCGGCCTGGCGCTCTCGCTCGACGGCAACGGTCGCATCGCCTGGCTCGACCCGCGCATCGGCGGCGCTCATGCCGTGCTCGAAGCGGCGCGCAACGTGGCCTGCTCCGGCGGCGAGCCGCTGGCGATCACGAACTGCCTCAACTTCGGCAACCCCGAGAAGCCCGAGATGGCCTGGGAGCTTTCCGAGGCGATCGAGGGCATGGCCCAGGCCTGTGAGGCGCTCGGGATTCCCGTTGTCTCGGGCAACGTCTCGCTCTACAACGAGACCGACGGGCAGCCGATCTACCCGACACCGGTCGTCGGCTGCGTGGGCCTCGTCCCCGACGTGCGCGAGATCGGAGGCGCCTGGCGCGACGGCGACGTCGTCTTGCTCGCGGGCGAGTCCCGTCTCTCGATCGCCGGCTCGGAGTACCAGGCGCTGTACGACAAGGTCTGCGGCGCGCCGGCCGAGTTCGACCTCGAGGCGGAGGCAGCCCTGATCCGTTTCCTTTGGAAGAACAACCGCCTGTTCTCGATCGCCCACGACGTCGCCGAAGGCGGGCTCGCCGTCTGCCTCGCCGAGTGTGCGATCTTCAGCGGCATTGGCGCCCACCTGGATCTCCCCGCCGATCCCGTCCAGCTCTTTGGCGAATGCGGCGGCCTGGCCGTCGTCGCCTGTGCGCGCGAGCAGGTGAGCCAACTCGAGACGGCTGGAGTGCCGCTGCGCGAGATCGGCAGCGCCGGCGGCGACTCTCTGAACGGGATGCCACTCTCCCAGCTGACTCGCTGCTGGCAAGCTAAGAGCACATCTACCAAGGACAGCTGAATGTGCGGCATCTTCGGTATCAGGGCGCCAGAGCGCGATAACGCACGCCTGACCTATTTCGGGCTGCACGCGCTCCAGCACCGCGGGCAGGAGTCGGCGGGGATCGCCGTCTGCGATGAAGGCCGCCTCTACGGCCTCAGGGACATGGGACTGGTGACACAGGTCTTCAACGAACAGAGCCTGCGCGGCCTGCACGGACAGCTGGCGATCGGCCATTGCCGCTACTCGACCACCGGCGGCAGCCACTGGGAGAACTCTCAGCCGCTCATCTTGCGCGGCCGCGAGCGCACGGTCGCGCTCGCGCACAACGGCAATCTCACCAACGTCGAGGAGCTGCGCGGAGAGCTCGCCCGGCAGCGCGTGCGCCTGAGCACGAGCTCCGACAGCGAGATAGTCGCCGCGATGATCGCCAACGACGAGCGCCCGCTCGAAGAGGCCGTCGCGGCGGCGATGAGTCGCCTGGTCGGCGCCTACTCGATCGTCGCCCTCGCCGAGAGCAAGCTGCTCGCCTTCCGCGATCCGCACGGCATCCGCCCCCTGTGTTTCGGCCGCCTCGACGACGACTGGGTCGTGGCCTCGGAGAGCTGCGCGCTCGATCTGATCGGCGCCACGCTGGAGCGCGAGATCGAGCCGGGCGAGCTCGTGATCATCGACGACGACGGCTGCCGTCAGATACAGGCGGTCGAGCCGGCCAAGCACTCGGCGCTCTGCATTTTCGAGCTTTTCTATCTGGCTCGACCCGACAGCCGCTTGCTCGACGTCGAAGTCCACGGGGCGCGCGTGCGGATGGGCGAGATCCTGGCCGCCGAGGCGCCCGCCAGCGCCGATCTGGTAATGCCCATTCCCGACTCCGGCACGCCCGCCGCGATTGGGTTCTCGCGCAGCAGCGGCATCCCTTTCAGCGAAGGGCTGATCAAGAACCGTTACGTCGGTCGTACCTTCATCGAGCCCGAGCAGAAGCTGCGCGACCAGGGCGTGAGGCTGAAGTTCAACCCGCTCGACGAGGTCGCCGGTAAGCGCGTGGTGGTCGTTGACGACTCGATTGTGCGCGGCTCGACCACGCGCAAGATCGTCTCCATGCTGTTCGATGCCGGCGCGACCGAGGTGCACGTGCGCATCTCCTCGCCGCCGGTCGTCTTCCCCTGTTTCTACGGAATCGACTTCGGCGACGCCGAACAGCTGATCGCCGGCTCCAAGACGGTCGACGAGGTACGGAGCCACATCGGCGCCACCTCGCTCGCGCACCTCTCGCTCGACGGCCTGCAGGCCGCTTCGCAACGGCCCGCCACCAACTTCTGCCGCGCCTGCCTCGAGGGCAAGTACCCGACGCCCATCCCCGAGGGCGGCAAGCTGATCAAGCTCCGACTCGAAAAGACGAAGGCCAAGGCGTAGCGCCGAGCCCGAGGCCCGACGCTACGCGGGCGGCGAAAGAGCGGCGCTACTCGGCGACGTTGTGCGCCTTGGCGATACCGCGGCTGAGGATGTAGATCGCCGTGGTGACCAGATAGAACTGAAACCAGCTGCCGATGGTCAGGAGGTCCGAGATCGCGATCACGATCAGGGCGACGAGCAGAGCGACGATGTAGACCACGAACTCCATGTTCGGCACGCGCAGCTTGGAGAGATCGAGGGTGACCTGTTTTTTTTCTTCCATCGAGAACGGTTCCTTCCAGCTCGAATGACAGACCCGCGCATGCTCTCCGGTTCGCGGCGCAAAAGCAACCCGGAACGGCCTACCTAGCAGGCGTGCTCGTGCGCCCCACCCTGATGGTGAGAGCAGGTCTGATCGAGCCCGATTGGTTGCAGCTCTCCCGCGGCGAGCGCGGCGATCGCCTCTGCGACCGTCTTGCGCTGCTTGTCGAAGTACACCTCGATGCCGGCCTGGTTGAGGATGGCAAGCGGGCGGGCGCCGATTCCCCCCGCGACCAGCGTGCTCGCTCCTTCGCTTGCGAGAAGCTGCGCTGCAGCCTGGCAACCGCCTTCGCTGTGACGCTCGTTCAAAACGGTTCGCACCTCTGCGACCTCCCCCCGAGTCAGCTCGACCAGCGTGAAGCAGGGGCTCTTGCCGAAGTGATGCGAGCGCCTGGCCTCGAGCCCGTCGTCGCTGACCGACGGCACCGCGACCATGCGCCTGTCTCCGGCGGTCGACTTGAGTTCCATTCTCTCCATCAAACATCTCCTCGCTTGCTTGCTTTTTCCGACCCGCTTCCGATCGGATCGATTACCGGGACGGGGCCGAGCGAGCGATCGATCAGCTCGATCACGCTCCTCGACACGCGCTCTCGCTCCCGAAGGTGCTCAGCCCACTGCCTCAGCAGCGAGCGCCCCTGGTCGGTCAGCTCGTACTCGCGCCGCTGAGGTCCGTGCTCGCCGGTCGACCACTTCGACAGGATGTAGCTCTCCTCTTCCAGCCGGCGTAGAACGCGATACATCCCTCCGGGATCCATGCAGACGAGTCCCCCGCTCAGCTCCTCGACCGCCCGGCGCAGGTCGTAGCCGTGACTCGGTTGGGCGGCAAGAGCAGCCAGGAGCGCGGGCTCGAGCAAGCCGGCGCCGCGACCGCCTCGCCCGCGACCGCTTCGACACGGTCGGCGGCTGTTCTCGACCGCTTCCGATTCGACAGGCATGTCTAGATGTTACTTACATCTAGATGCTGTCATCGCTGTCTCGCGGCTTACGCGCCCGGGCCAACGGACTCGCTATGAGGGCGCGTATTGATCCTAAGCGCCTTGTAGAGCGGGCAGAAGCCGACGGCGGAGGTCGCCAGGATCACTGCCGCAAGCGCAAGCAAAACAATCCCGGCGACGCTTCCGACCCCGACTACGACGGCGATCACTATCGCCACCGGTACGACTATCACTGCCCTAACCAACCGATCGATCGATCCCATGTTGACGTTCATCCTTGGCCTCCTCCTCGCCCGTTCCCCGTCCCCTCCAGCAACGCACCAAGTTCGTTGAACTGGCGCTGAAGCGTTCCGCACACCTGGTCGCAGAGCGCGAACACACCCTGATCGACGATCCGGTAGTAGGTGCGGTTGCCGTCCTTTCGCTTGCCCACGATGCCGGCGTCGAGCAAGACATGGAGATGCTTGGACACGTTCTGCTGCGACGCGCCCGCCGCGTCGACCAGCTCGCCCACGCACGCCTCGCCGTCTCGCAGGCGATCGAGCAGCCTGATCCGCATCGGCTCGGCGATGGCGCGAAGCCGGTAGGAGATCAACTCGATCAGGTCGTCGGGGATGGGGTGAGGTAGAGACATGGCGTTAGTGGGAATATACCTTACCATTGTATAGTTGTGTACTATTACCCATACGGCCTACGAGAAAACCAGAGGAGAGCTTCGATGGATGTGACTAGCGAGACCTTCGAGCGAGATGTGATCGAGCGCTCGCGTGAGCTGCCGGTGGTGGTCGATTTCTGGGCGCCCTGGTGCGCGCCCTGCACGATGCTCGGCCCCGTGCTCGAGAAGGAGATCGAGGAACGGCGCGGCACGGTCGAGCTGGCCAAGATCGACGTGGACGAGAATCAGGACATCGCCGCGATGTACTCGATTCGCGGAATTCCGGCCGTCAAGGCCTTCCGCAATGGAAACGTCGTCGCGGAGTTCGTCGGCGTTCAGCCCGCGGCGGCGATCGCGCGCTTCCTCGATCAGCTCAGCGGTCCCTCGGCGACCGAGCAGGTGCTGGCGGAGCTGAAGAGCTCTGGCGAAGCGCCCGAAGTGGCGGCGGCGCTCGAGGCCGGCGATCACAAGCAGGCGCTCGAGCTCTTGCTGGAGCAGGTCCGCGGCGGCGACGATTCGGTGCGCCAGCGGTTGGGTCGATACATGATCGCGCTGTTCGGCGACCTCGGCGCCGACAATCCGGTTTCGCTTCAGTACCGCCGCCAGCTGGCGAGCACGCTCTACTAGTTCAACCTGGGTTCGACGAAAAGAGAACGAGATGCAAGCCAAGGAGTTCAGCTTTCCGGTCAACGTCGAGTGGCTCGGCGACACGCGTGTTGCCACCCGCATCGACGGCAAGCGAGAGATAGAGACCTCCTCGCCGCTCGAGTTCCGGGGCAAGGACGCCACGATCTGGAGCCCCGAGGACTTCTTCGTAGGCGCCGCCGCCTCGTGCGTCGCGATCACGCTCGCGGGCATCGCCGAGCGACGCGGCCTGCCGTTGCGCGGTCTCGAGGTGAGCGGAACCGGAGTCGTCGGCGGGCGCGAAGACGGGAAGTTCGGTTTTTCGCGCATGAGCCTGCGCGTCGCGATCAAGACCGACCCGGGCCAGGAAGAGCTGGCGCGAGAGGTAGCGCAAAAGGCCGCGGACGACTGCCTGGTCGCCGTCTCGCTCGATCTACCGATCGAGCTCGCGGTCGCGGTCGACACGGCGCCGGACTGAGAACCCTCGACTGAGCGCCGCTAGATGAGCGCTATGCCGCGGAGCTCGAGCTCCAGACCGCTCTCGAGCTCGCGCGCATGCATCCAGAGAGTCAGATCGCTCGGCCCTTCCTCGCGCGTCCAGAGCGGCGCTTCGATCGTCCAGGCTTGCTCGCCGTCGGCGGTGGCGCTGGTCAGGAGCAGCGCGATATCCGGCGGAATCACGGGCGAAGCCCCGTAGTCGATGATCTCCTGCTCGATCCGGGACGCCATCTCGGGCGTGAGAGCGCCTTCGTCGATCAAATCCGGCAGCTCGCGTCGCGCAAGCCGAGTGAGCAGTTCCTGCACTGGTTCGTACAGCCGCTCGGGAAGCCAGTCTCCGCGGCCGGGATTGGTCAGATCGAGCGTCACCTCGCGCGGTAGCTGGCTCTCGAGCTTGATCGAAAGGCGCTCGCCCTCGTGCTCGTTGAGATAGCGGAGCGCCCGAGCGGCGGCGACTCGGTGTGTCGAGGCCTGTCTGAGCGGAGGATCGGCGAAGGTGAGCCTGAGCTGGTGCCTGAGCTCGGCGGCTCCGGCGACCGAAAGCCAGCCTCGGCCGTTCCAGCGTTCCTCGACGCTCCCGTAGTCGAGGCCGACTCCCTCGTCGAAGTAGCGAGCCTGAGCGAGCACGTCCGCGCGGCGCAGGAAGAGGCGTCCGTCCTCTCTCGTCGGGCCGAAGGCAAAAGAGAGCGCGATCTTTGTTCCTTCCTCCGCGCACTCCAAAGTGAGCGCGACCCAGGTTCCCGGAAAGGCCTCGCGACCGGCCAGGCAGCGCACCGCGATCGACTCGGGAATCTGCATCGTCTGCGTTTGTACCAGCTACAGGCCGGCCGCGGAGGCCGACCGCTCCAAACAGCAGCCCCTGTAAATACACTGGCGGGGTGGCTGGAATGAGTTACGAGGCGGCCGGCGTTTCGCTGGCCAAGGCCGAAGAGATCGTCGAGCGCCTGCGAGCCGCCGTCGCGTCGACTCATACGCGGGGCGCCAGCGGTTCCTTCGGCGCCTTCGCCGGCCTCTACGCGCTCGATGACGCCGGCCCGGCGCAGCGTCTTCTCGCCGCCTCGACCGACGGCGTCGGGACGAAGCTGATGCTGCAGCGCGCGAGCGGGCACCTGCGTTGGGGCGGAATGGACGCGGCCGCCCATTGCATCAACGACGTTCTCACCTGCGGCGCCGAGCCGCTCTTCTTCCTCGACTACGTCGCAGCCAGCAAGATCGAGCTCGAGTTGGTAACCGAGCTGGTGGAAGGCGCTGCGGAGATCTGTCGCGACACGGGCTGCGTGCTCCTGGGCGGCGAGACGGCCGAGCTTCCCGGCATCTACGCCGAGGGCGAGTTCGACTTCGCGGGCACGTGCATCGGCCTGGTCGAGCGCGAGCGCCTGATCGACGGCCCCGCCAGCTGCAAGCCCGGCGACGTCGTCATCGGCCTGCGCTCCGCCGGCCTGCACGCGAACGGCTTCACACTAGTGCGCAGCCTGATCGGCTCGGACGGCTACGACGCCGAGCTGGTCCTGCCGCCGACACTCTGCTACCTCGAGGACGTGCGCGAGTTGCGTGAGCGAGCCGAGATCCATGCGCTGGCTCACATCACGGGCGGCGGCATCCCGGGGAACCTGGCGCGCGTGCTTCCGCCGGGCATCGGAGCGCGCATCGAGACCGGCTCCTGGCAGCGCGGCGCGGTTTACGACTGGATCAGCGAGAAGGGTGTCAGCGAAGAGGAGCAGCGGCGCGTATTCAACCTCGGCATCGGCTACTGCGTCGTCGTCCCTGAAGATGACGCGAGTCCGGACGATCTCGTGATTGGAAGGTTGGAAGGCGACCTCGAAGGAGTGCAGTTCACTTGATCGGCGTTCTTGTGTCGGGCTCCGGGACCAACCTGCAGGCCCTGATCGACGCCGAGCTGCCGATCGCCTGCGTCGGCTCGAACAAGCCCGGCGTGCTGGGGCTGGAGCGAGCGGCGAAGGCGGGAGTCGAGATCGCGGTTTTCGAGCAAGAGGACTACCCGGATCGCCCTGCGCGGGACACGGCCCTGGCCGATTGGCTTCATGACAGCGGTGTGGAGTGGGTCGTGCTGGCCGGCTACATGCACGTACTCACAGCGGCCTTCCTGAGCCGCTTCCCCAGGCGCGTCATCAACCTGCACCCGGCTCTTCTTCCGTCGTTTCCCGGCGCTCACGCCATCGACGACGCGCTCGAATACGGAGTCCGCTGGACGGGCGTTAGCGTCCACTTCGTCGACGAGGGCGTCGACACCGGACCGGTCATCTTGCAGGAGCCGGTCGAGGTTCACGACGACGACACGGTGGAGACTCTGGCCGAGCGGATTCATGCCGTCGAGCATCGTTTACTGCCCCAAGCCGCCCGACTCTGTCTTGACGGACGAGTACGGTTGCGGGAGAGTTCCCGTCGAGTGGTGATCACATGACCAAACGCGCGCTCATCTCCGTCTACGACAAGAACGGGCTGGAGGAGTTCGTACGCGGCCTTGCCGAGCTGGGCTGGGAGCTAACCGCCAGCGGCGACACGACCGAGGTGATCAGGTCCTTTGGGCTCAATGTCGCGAGCGCCGAGGAGACGACCAAATCGTCCGAGAAGCTGACCGGGCGCTTCAAGACTCTGCACCCGGCCATCCATGCCGCCATCCTCGCCCGCCGCGATCGCGAAGAAGATCTCGCCGCGCTGAGCGAGAGCTCGATCGAGCCGTTCGACCTCGTCTGCGTCAACTTCTATCCCTTCGCCAAGGTCGTCGCCCGCTACGGCGTGCGCGAAGAGGACGCCGTCGAGATGATCGACGTCGCCGGGCCGACGCTCGCCCGCGCCGCGGCAAAGAACTACCCCCACGTCGCGGTCGTCTCACGAGCCGACCAGTACACCTTCGTCCTCGACGAGCTGCGCCAGTCGGGCGAGCTGTCCGAAGAGACGCGCCGGCAGCTCGCCGGCGAGGCCTTCGCCACCACCGCCGCCTATGAGTCGGCGATCGCGGCCTGGTTCGCCGACCGAGAGGCCTTCCCCGAGACGATGACGACCACCCTGGTCAAGGTGCTCGATCTGCCCTACGGCGAGAATCCCCACCAGCGCGGCGCCCTCTACGCCGAGGCCTACGGCCGCCGCCACCTGCTCTCGCGCGTCGAGCAGCTGCACGGGCGCGAGCTGACGTTCAACAACCTCAACGACCTGTCGACGGCGCGGCTGATCATCGACGAATTCACTCTGCCGGCCTGTGTGATCGTCAAGCAGGCCAACCCTTGTGGCGTCGCGGTCGGAGCCTCGCCGGAGGAAGCCTTCATCCGGGCGCTCTCGGCCGATCCGTCCTCGGCCTACGGCGGCGTGGTCATTCTCAACAGGCCGATCTCCGCCGAACTCGGCAAGCTGCTGTCGGAGCAGTTCATCGAGGTGCTCTTCGCGCCGGCCTACGCGCAGAAAGCAATCGACGCCCTGCGCGAGCTCGAGACCCGCGTGCTCACCCACTACGAACGCCGCCGCGGCGATCCGGGCGAGAAGGACTACAAGCGAGTCCTCGGCGGTCTACTGGCGCAGGATCGCGACTGGGGCCTCGAGGATCGCTCGGGCATGGAGATCGTCTGCGGCGAGATCAGCGAAGAAGCTTGGGGCGACCTGCTCTTTGCCTGGAAGGTCGTCAAGCACGTGACATCCAACGGCGTCGTGGTCGCGAAGGATCTGCAGACGATTGGCATCTGCGGCGGTCAGCCCAGCCGGCTCGACGCGATCAAGGTCGCGATCGAGCGCGCGCGCGACAACGGTCACGACCTGAGCGGAGCCGCGCTGGCCTCGGACGCTCTCTTCCCCTTCTCGGATATCCCCAAGCTGGCGCTCGAGGCGGGAATCAGGCACATCGTCCAGCCCGGTGGATCGAAGCGCGACCGCGAGTCGATCGAGGCCGTGAACGAGGCCGGAGGCGCGATGGTGTTCACCCATCGGCGCCACCTCAAGCACTGATCGATCGTCGCGCGGCGCAGCCCTAAACGCGAGCCGCTGGGTACTATCCAGGTGCCCCAGGAGGGGAGTATCCCGATTCGGGCTCCGTCGTCAGCACGGCCGCGAGGCCCGGCGGAGCCGGCCCGCAGGGGCGAGGGAGAGACCTCCAGACGCCAACGAGATTTCAACCGGAGGTCACAACGTCATGATCGGATTCACGACTCGCCTCAGAACCTGGCTTTTGATCGCGGCTCTGTCGGGCCTGCTGGTCGGAATCGGCTTCCTGCTCGGAGGAAGCTTCATCTACATCTTCCTCGGGCTGGCCCTAGTGATGAATTTCTTCGGCTACTTCTTCTCCGACAAGGTCGCGCTCGCCTCGAGCCGCGCCCAGTTGATCGCGGAATCGCAAGCGCCCGACCTCTACGCGGACATCCGCGAGTTGACGCAGCGAGCCGGGCTTCCGATGCCGCGCGTCTACATGACCCCGTCGCAGCAGCCGAACGCCTTCGCCACGGGACGCAACCCGGCGCACGCAGCGGTCGCGGTCACCCAGGGGCTCGTGCAGTTGATGCCGCGCGAGCAGGTCAAGGGCGTGCTCGCACACGAGTTGTCGCACGTGAAGAACCGAGACATCCTGGTCTCCTCGATCGCGGCGATGATCGGATCGGTCATCACCTGGCTCAGCTACATGTTCCTTTTTTTCGGCGGCGACGAGAGCGACTCTGGCGGCGCGATCGGGGGGCTGGTGGCACTGATCGTCGGGCCGCTCGCGGCGACGCTGCTGCAACTCGGCATCTCGCGCCAGCGGGAATACCTGGCCGACGCAAGCGGCGCCAAGTTGCTCGGGCAGGCCGCCCCGCTTGCCGATGCGCTCGAGTCGCTCGAGCGAGCGAGCAAGGCGATCCCGATGCAGGTGAACCCGGCGACCGAATCGCTCTACATCATGAACCCGCTCAGCACCCGCGGCATGTCGAAGCTCTTCTCGACACACCCGCCGATCGAGGAACGGGTTCGCCGCCTGCGCGCGATGGACGCGGCCGGAAGCCTCGCCTAAACGCCGTCCCAATTGACTGCCGACCGGGCGGAAGTACGCGTTAACTAAACCTCGGCTCCCTAAATTGGGGGATGCGCACTACCCCGATTCCAAACATGATCGGTTGCGTGACCGCGCTTCCCCGGCGGTGTTATCCCTACTGCGGCGTTGCACTCGGCGCCCTCGCGACCCTGCTCGCATTACTGTGGCCGGGAGGCGACGCGCCGATTCTCGTCGCCGGTTTGGCCTGCTCCGGCGTGATTTTGCTGGCGGTTCGCGTCGATTTCACAAAGACGGGGACGGCCTGGTATCTACTCGCGGCGGGAGCGCCGCTCGTAGCGCTCGGTTCCGCCATCAACGCGCCGGCGCAGAAGCTCGGCCTCAGCGACATCGTCTTCACAGCCGGGCTCTTGACGCTGGCGGGCGGGATCGCCTTGCTGGTTGTGGCCAGGGTGAACGAGGGGGGCTGGGGCAGTGTGATCGACACGGCCGCCGCGACCGCCGCCGCAGGCCTGCTGATTTGGGTAACGCTGCTCGCCCCGAAGCTCGACGCAAACTCGACCTCCGCCGGCGCCGAGGCGGCCGCCGTCCTCTATTGCTTCGGCCTGTTGGCGCTTTTCGCTCTCACCACAAGGCTCGTGCTCGGCCTGCGCGCCTGGACCCTCTCTTCTGTCCTGCTTTGCCTCGCCGTCGGCTTCCTGATCGCTCTGGCCGCCACCGCGACGGCCGTCAGACTGGACGTGCTTTCGAATGCCGCCTGGGCGATACGGATCTATCAGGTGGTCGCCTTTGCCTCGCTGGCCGCGTGTGCGCTGCACCCGAGTAGGCGCAAGCTCGGAAGCGTCGCATCGGAGAGCAAGCAGGAGCTGACGCCGAGTCGCCTGGCCTTGCTGACAACGGCCGCGATGACGGCTCCCGTGGTGCTCTTCGTGCAGAACGCTCGCGGCGCCCAGCAGCTCGACGTCCTCGCCACCGTCGTCTGCTCGATCGCCGTTGTCGCTTTGGTAATCACGAGATTGGCGGGACTCGTTCTCCGGCAGCAGCGCGCGACTCACCGAGAGCTCGTGCTGCGGCGCGCGATGCGAAGCCTGGCCTCGGCCAGCGAGCACGAAAGAGTTTGCTCGGCGATCGTCGAAGCCGCCACTGCCATCGCCGGAGAGCACGGGCGGGTCAGGGCGAGCCTCCTGCTCGGATCCGGGCGGAGCACGCTCGAGTTCGCCACCCGCGGCGAACCGATCCCCGGCCGAAGGCACGAGTCCTCAACCCCACTGACGCTTCAGGACGAACGCATCGGCGAGCTCGTGGTGGAGAGCTCCAAGCAGCTGACAGACGAAATTCGGTCGGCGCTCAAGAGCCTCTCCTCGCAGGGTGTGCTTGCGCTCGAGAGCCTGCAGCGAACCAAGGATTTACTGGAAGAGAGGCACGAGCTCGAGACCGAGCTCCAGCGCCGCTCTCACCTCGATGCGCTGACCGCGCTTCCCAACCGCTCCTACTTCCTCGAGCGCACAGATGCGGCGTTGGACAAGATCCGCCGCAGCAACGAGCCGGTCTCGGTGATGATCGTCAACCTCGACGACTTCAAGACCGTCAATGACACGCTCGGGCACGTTGCCGGTGACGAACTCCTGCGCGCCGTCTCCGATCGTCTGATCGCCAGCATCCGCACCGACGACACCTGCGCCCGGCTGGGTAGCGACGAGTGGGCGGTTTTGATCGAAGAGAGCCCGCCGGAGTCGCCGGCCGCCGTCGCGGAGCGGATCATGACCGGGCTGGAGCGATCCTTCCTCTTGCTCGGACGGCACGAGGTGTACGTGCACGCGAGCATCGGCAGCGCCACCGTGGTGCCAGGCGAAGAGGCCGAGGCCGAGGATGCGGCAGAGCTACTACGGAACGCAGAGGTGGCGATGTTCCACGCCAAGCGCCACGGTCGCACCGGCTTCGAGGTCTTCGAGCCGGCGATGCGGGCCGCCGTAGCCGAGCGCTTGGCCCTCAAGGCCGAGCTCGAGCATGCCGTCGTGGCCAGCGAGTTCGTCATCCATTACCAACCGATCGTGATGCTCGAAAGTGGCGACATCTGCGGTCTCGAAGCGCTGACCCGCTGGAACCATCCCGAGCGCGGCCTGATTCCTCCCTTCCACTTCATCCCGCTGGCCGAGGAGACCGGGCTGATCGTCCCACTCGGCCGCTTCATCCTGAACGAAGCGCTTCGCCAGGGACGCGAGTGGCAGGAGCTGACGGGCCAGGCCGACCTCGTGATGTCGATCAACCTTTCGGGGCGACAGCTCGACCACAGTACGATCGTCGACGATGTCGCCGAGGCGATCGAGCAAACGGGAATCGACCCCCAGACCGTGATCCTGGAGATCACCGAGACGGCGCTGATGGAAGACGTCGAGGCCGCGATCGGACGCCTGAACGAGCTCAAGACGCTCGGGATTCAGGTGGCGATCGACGACTTCGGCACCGGCTACTCCTCGCTGCAGTACCTGCGCCAGTTCCCGGCCGACATCATCAAGGTCGCCAAGCCCTTCGTCGACGGCGTGGTGGAAGCGGGCTCGGACGAGTACCGCATCGCCGACGCGATCGTGCGTCTGGGTGAGACCTTCGGTCTACGAGCACTGGCAGAGGGCATCGAGTTGCCCGAGCAGCGCGCGATGCTGCGCGATCTGCGTTGCGAGCTGGGCCAGGGCTACCTCTTCTCGAGGCCCCTCGCCCCGCCCGAGATCGAGGCGCTCTTGATGGCGCCCGACACCACCACTGCTTTCGCGTCGCTGCAGTAGATTCGGCGGCGCGCCGTTCCCGGCTCGCTTTGCGCCTCGGCGCGCTAGCGAAGAGCCGCGATCGCCCGGCGCACCCGCTGCGCGAAGCCCGAGTCGCCCCCGGTCGCCGCGAGGATGATCACGTTTCGCTTCTGAACGCTGATTACGGGGTGGTTCGATTGCAACCAGGTCGAGAGCGGCTTCGCCCGGAGGGCTTCGTCCGCACTCTTCTTCGTATCGAAGACGTAGGCCATTTCACTCGCGAGGGTGGCCCGGTTCAGTCCGACCAGGAGCGCCTGCACGTGCTTGCTGTCTCCCTTTGGCAGCGGGACGGCGTCGGCCAAGGTAGCGGCTTCTGGCCGAAGGTAGGGGTTCGACTGCGGAAGCATCTCCGCCTGGAAGGGGATGCCTGCCTGGAAGAAGGCGCGCTCGACATCTCGGACGCTATGCGTGCTACCCGTCGCCTTCGCGTTCGACTGTGCCGTCGTCGAGCCACAACCGACCGCGAGCGCCGCAGGAACGAGCACGAGGAGAAAGGCCGTACGTCTCATGAGGCGCACCCTAACTCGTTGCTGACAGAAGATCCCGCAGACAAGGCTCGGCCCTAGCGCCGAACGCCCACGTACTCGAAGCGCAGCGGCTTCACGATGCCGCGCTCGATCACCCAACGCTCGAGCACCAGGCTCGGCTCGCCTTCCAGGTATTGGTACAGAGCGGGCTGCCACTGGAACAAGCGCTCTTCAAAGCGCTGGTGTAACTCGTAGCGAAGCTCGTGATGCGTCAGCACGCCGTTGAAGGCGTCCTGGTACCACCAGTACTTGAAGGCCTCGATCGTCTGGTGGGCATCCGGGCCCCCGGCGGTGGCAAGGGCTCGTCGCTGCATGTAGAACCAATCTGCGGTCGAGTCGTCGAGCATGTCCCAAGCCAATCCGCCGACGACCAGCACGGCCGGCGGCAGCGCCATCCGAAAGACCTCGTCGATCGCCGCGAGCGGATCGAAGCCGGCTCTGAGCGCGTCCTCGATGACAGCGGCGTGGTAAGGGGGACTGTCTGCGACCGAGTAGCCGGCCGAATACGCGATTCCGACCACGTCCTGACCACCCCACACGCGAATGCGCGCAGGCGGAGCCGGCAGTCGAGTAATTGCGAACTCGGAAAAGTCGATGGCTGCATTCTGGACGTTCGTTCAGACCTCAGCACGACCTAGTGTGTTTTGGAGCACGAGCAGCGACTAGCATCGAAAGAGTGCTCGAGCTTCTCGACCTCCATTTCCTCGGCGAAGAGCAGCTGTTTTGCTCCTACCTGCTCGACCTCGAGGACGGCCTCGCGCTCGTCGATCCGGGGCCGCGAACGACACTCGAAACACTCGAGTCGAGCCTCGCGGAGCTCGGCGTTACGGTCGCCGATCTTCGACACCTGCTCATCACTCACATCCACTTCGACCACGCCGGCGCCTGCGGGGCGCTCGTCGCGGCCAATCCGCGCCTACGCGTGCACGTCTCCGAGCGAGGCGCCCCTCACCTGATCCGCCCCGAGCGGCTGGAGCGGAGCGCGAGGCGACTCTACGGCGATATGTTCGACGTGCTTTGGGGCACGGTCGAGCCCGTCCCGGCCGAGAACATCGAGCTCGCCGGCGATCGGGTCGCTGGACTGGATTGCTTCGCCGCTCCAGGCCACGCGGTTCATCACGTCTGCTTCATGAACGACGAGGGGACGCTGTTCGCGGGCGACACGGTCGGAGTCCGCTGGCCGCCAAGCCAGTACGTTCTTCCGGCGACGCCGCCTCCCGACGTCGACCTCGAGGCCTGGCATGCAAGCCTGGACGAGATCGAGCGGCGCACGCCGAGCGCACTCGCGCTACCGCACTTCGGTCTGGTCATGGAGCCGGCCGAGCACCTGCGCGTTTTCCGGCGCCGGCTGATGCTCTGGGCCGAGATCGTGCGCCGCGGAGCGAGCGTGCGCGAGTTCGTCGATGAGGTCAGTCTCGACATCGACGAGGAGACGGCCAAGTTCTCCGAGCTCACCGATCTGCTCAGGCACTCCTATCTCGGGCTCAAGCGTTACTGGGAGGCGGTCGCCAGAAGCGCCTGAGCTCGTGCTGCGCGCCCGCTAGCGGGCGATCGCCTTCTCGTAGGCGGCGATGTAGTCGGCCACCATCCGCTTGGGCGCGAAGTTCTCCTCCACGTAGTGCCTACAGACCAAGGGATCGACCTCGTCGGCCGTCTCGATCATGCCGGACATCTCGCGATAGTCATCGACGATGATGCCCCCGGAACCTTCGGCGATGACCTCCGGTATGGCTCCGCAGCGCGTGGCGATAACGGGTGTTCCGCAGGCCATCGACTCGATCGGCACCAGCCCGAACGGCTCCTCCCAATCGATCGGGAAGAGAGTCACCCGTGCGTTCTGCAGCAGCTCGACCTTCTCGCCGTGGTTGACCTCGCCCAGGTACTCGATCTGCTCATCCAGGTGCGGATAGACGAGCTCGCGGAAATACACCTTCTCCTCGGGATCCTGCATCTTGCCCGCGATCTTGAGCGGAAGCCCGGTCTCCTTGGCGATTGCGATGGCGCGGTGGGCGCCCTTGTCGGGGCTCATCCGGCCCAGGAAGAACAGGTAGTCGCCCTTGTGCGGCTGGCATGGATAGACCGAGAGGTCGAGCGCGTTCGGGCAGTTGGCGATCCAGGGCAGGTCGGGCTTGGGCTTGCGCTGGTTCATCGAGATCGAGATCAGACCGACCTTCGGCGCCACGCGGGCGATCTGCTCGTAGACCTTGGGCGCGATCGGACCGTCGAGCGGACCGTGCAGAGTGTGAACAGCCGGCGTCTCGACCAATCCGGCGAACGCGGCGGCCGGCAGCCCCGAGTGATCGTTGATGATGTCGAACTCCTCGGCGCGCTCGAAGCAAGCGAGCGCGTGGTACATCTCGGGAATCGAGCGTCCGATCTGCAGGCTCGGCGCCTCGTCGTACACCGAGACCAGCTTCGCCCTGGTGTGAGAGTCGCCGGAGGCAAAAAGCGTTACGTCGTAGCCGGCGTCGGCGAGCGAATCGGCCAGCAGCGACACGACCCACTCGATGCCGCCGTATCCATCCGGAGGCACGCGGAACCAGACCGGAGAGATGAGAGCGATACGCAATGACATTTAGGAGCTCCTCTGTTTTCGAACGGCCGTTTTTGATGTATATCCCGAAACGACCGTGACCGTGCATGCCGACGCGTTCCCGGCCATCTGCTCTGACCTTATCGCGGGTCGACGGGGTTCTCGCGCGGAGACGCCGGGCCGAGCTTGAGCGAATGCCCGGCGCCGGAAACGTGATCGACCTGCAGCGTCGTGTGATCGATGCCAAAGCGCTCGTTGAGCGCCGCTGCCAGGCGAGCGCGAGCGGCATGACAGTCGGCTTCCTGTTGCACTAAAACGTGCGCCGAGAGAGCGGGGAAGCCGCTCGTTACCGTCCACACGTGCAGGTCGTGCACCTCGACGACCTCGGAGTCGGAGGCGAGCAGCTGCCCGACCGCCTCGGGATCGATGTGACCGGGGGAGCCCTCGAGCACGATGCGGAGCGACTCCCGCGTGAGCGAAAAGGCCGCGATGAAGCAAAGCAGGGCGACGCCGAGGCTGGCGATCGGATCGAAGCGATTCCAGCCCGTGAGGAGAATCAGGCCGCCGGCGAGCGCTGTGCCGACGAATCCGGCCAGATCGGTGGTGATGTGTAAAAAGGCGCCGCGGACGTTGATGCTCTCGGATTGGCCGCGCGCAAGCACCGCCGCGGCCGCGACGTTGGCAAGCGCTCCGACCACGGCCACTACCAGCACGATCCCGCCGCGCACCTCGGGCGGTGAGATCAGCCGGCGCACGGCCGAGTAGGTGATCCAACCGCCGATGAGTAACAGCGAGATGCCGTTTGCCTGCGCCGAGAGCACCTCGACGCGCCCGAGCCCGTAGGTCCAGCGTCCTCCGGCCGGTCGCGCGGCGATGCCTATGGCTGCGATCGCGAGAGCCAGCGCGAAGATGTCGGTGAACATGTGACCGGCGTCGGCCAGGAGCGCGAGCGAGCTGGCGACGATCCCGAAGGCGATCTCGATCGCCATCACTCCGGCGAGCAGCGCCAAGGCGACCGAGAGCGCGCGGCGATCGTCGCGGTTGTGCTCGGCGCCGCGCCTCAGATGCTGATGTTCGTGTGTGCCGTGCATGCTCGTCCGCCGGTTCAACTACGTTCTCGACCGACGATTACCGCTAAGAGCCTATCCCGTGAGGAATAGACGGCCGAGAGCGACCGAACAGCTCAGCTTCGTCGGCCCGATGCGCGATAGTGACCCCACCAGATATTGCCGCTCTCAGAAAGAGCGCACGAACAGGAGGACGAAGCGAATGAGGAGATACCGGCTGGGAATCGGAGTTCTACTCGCCACCGGCGCGGTTCTCGCGCTCTCGAGTTGCGGCGGCAGCAGCGGGAACAAACCCCTGACCAAGCAGCAGTTCGCGGCCAAGGCGGGCGCTCTTTGCGTTTCCTTCAACCAGGACGAGAAGGCAGCCCGGAAAGCTTCCGGAAACCTTGCGAACCCGACCCCCAAGATACTGGTCGCCTATTTGGAGAAGACGACACCGCTATTCGAGAAGCGAATCGCCGGTCTCAAGAAGCTCAAGCCGCCGGCCGGCGACCAGGCGACCGTGAAGCAGATCGTCGTTTTCGAGACGAAGCAGGCCACCCTGGCCAGGCAACTGATTGCGGCGCTCAAGAAGAACGACGTCACCAAGGCGAATACGCTGCTCACAAGCGGCAGCACCAACAGCGCGAAGGCTAAGAGCCTCTATACGAAGCTCGGCGTAACGGCGTGCGCTAAGAGCGGCTAGAGCTACCTGCATTTTGGCTTTTGAGCGAGGCCTCGACTCGAGCTGCGAGGCCTCGCTCGCGCGGTGGGCTCGCTTGATCACCCCCCGGAGAGGTGGAAAGACACCGGCTCTGAGACGCGCTATCTCGATCGTCCGTAGGTTCTCGATGCCATCTTGCCGATGCGAGATAGTTACAGCACCGACATCGCCGCGCTCGAGGAAAGGAGCGCAAAACACGAGGAGGAAGCGAATGAAGACGCGCGGGCTGGGAATCACAGGCCTGCTAGTAATCGGCGCGGCGCTCGCGCTCTCGGGCTGCGGCGGTAATGGCAGTAGCAGTAGCGGCGGGGGCAAGAGCCTGACGAAGGAGGAGTTCGCGGCGAAGGCCAACGCGATCTGCGCCAACTATCTGCTCAAGACGAGTGCTCTCCCCAATACCACGAACGAAGCCGAGGCCGTGAAGCTCATGGTCGACGTCAGAGCTCTCTACGCGAAGTCGATCGCCGACATGAAGAAGCTCGAGCCTCCGACCGTGGAGCGGGCTACTGTCGATCGGGCCTTGACGCTCTCCGAGCAGCAGCTCGGCACCATCGACCAGGAGATCGCCGCGATGCGCAAGCGCGATCCGGCGGCGGTTATGAAGGCGGTCAAAAGAGTCAAGGCGATCACCAAGGAGAGCAACGGCATCTTCAACCGGCTCGGGGCCGCTAGCTGCACCAGGTAGCCGGCAGGCGATCGGAATAAAGCCCCGGGGCGCTTGCTCACTGCGAGCCGGTTTCGTCCGGAGTGGGTTGAGCTCTAGACCGAAAGTGCTCGTCTTGCTGCAACTAGACTCGCAGGCGTGCTCGCGCTCGAGATCATCTTCTGGACTTCGCTCGGCCTGATCGTCTGGACTCACTTCGGTTACCCGCTTACGACCGGCCTGCTCGCCCACCTGCGACCTCACCCGGTCGCCAAGGCGCGGGTAGAGCCGAGTGTCGTCCTGGTCGTCGCCGCTCACAACGAAGACACCGTGATCGAGCGCCGCATCGACAACCTGCTCGCGCTCGACTACCCGCCTGACAAGCTCGAGATCGTCGTCGCCTCCGACGGATCGAACGACCGCACCGACGAGATCGTCTCGGAGGTCGCAGCACGGGAGCCGCGCGTTCACCTGCTCGCCTGCGAGAGAGGCGGCAAGACGTTGGCGCAGAATCGCGCCGTGCGCGAGACCGGTAGCGAGTTGCTCGCCTTCACCGACGCCAATACCGAGTGGGCGCCCGACGCTTTACGCAGGCTGGTCGAGAACTTCGCCGACAAAGACGTCGCTTATGTCTCGGGCAAGCTCCAGCTGACCGCCTCCGACGGCACCAACCGCGAAGGCCTCTACTGGCGCTACGAGCTCTGGCTGCGCTCTAACGAGTCGCTGCTCGGCTCGATCACGGCCGGAAATGGCGCGATCTACGCCGTGCGCCGGAGCGACTACCTCGAGGACGCCGCGATCACCGGGCACGACTTCGGTCTTCCCTTCAGGATGGTTCAGCGCGGGCGCCGAGCCGTGTTCGAGCCCGCCGCGGTGGCCGTGGAGAAGGAATCGCGCGATCTGGAGGACGAGTTCGGGCGCAAGGTTCGGATGATCACGCGCGCGCTGCGCCACGTCTACACGGGACGCATGCTGCACCGCGTTCCCCCCATCTACGCCCTGGAGCTGTTCTCGCACCGCCTGCTTCGCTACGAGACCGGAGCCGTTCACATCGTGCTGCTCGGCACCAACGCGGCGCTCGTCGGGGTCGGCCCCTCGGGCCGCGGGCTCGTCTACCAGATCGCGCTTGGCCTGCAGCTCGCCTGGCTGCTCTTCGCCGCCTTCGGGCGCCTGCGAATCCGGATTCCGGGGGCGGGGATCGCCTACTACTACCTGCTCGTGACGGTTGCGACACTGGTCGGTAACTACCGCTTCCTGCGCTTCGGCACGCCAACCGTCTGGGAGAAGGCCGAGGGAACGCGATGAACGCCGGGAAGCGGGCGATGGACGTTGTCGTCGCGGGCTTTGGCCTGATCCTCACAAGCCCGCTCTTGGCGCTCGCGGCACTGGCGATCAAGCTGGAGGATCGCGGCCCGGTTTTGTATCGGCAGCAGCGTGTTGGCAAGGACGGCGGCGACTTCGAGCTGCTCAAGTTGCGCACGATGGTCGTGGGCGCTGAGAAGATAGGCGCGGGCTACGCGGTCGACCGCGGCGACTCGCGCATCACGCGCTCCGGGCGAGCGCTGCGCCGCCTCTCGCTCGACGAGCTGCCGCAGCTCTGGAACATCCTCCGAGGCGACATGAGCGTCGTGGGACCGCGCCCGACCCTTCGCTATCAGGTCGACAGCTATACCGCCCGGCAGCTGCGCCGGCTCGAGGTCAAGCCCGGGCTGACCGGCTGGGCACAGGTGAATGGGCGTGCCTCCTTGCCCTGGGACGAGCGGATCGAGCTGGACGTCTGGTACGTCGAACACCGCTCGCTCTGGCTCGATCTGCGCATCCTCGCCCGCACGCCGCTGGTGCTCTTCCACGGAACCTACAAGGGCTCGAGCGGCGGCTGGCGCCCGAGCGAGAAGCAAGACGACAACTGACCGCCCGAGCGGCGGCTCAGCAGCCGCGGCGCGTCGTGAAAACGAGACCGAGCTTGACCGTCTCGCTGACCATGTTGAGCGGCAGCCAGGCGAGGTTGTCGTCGGTCCCCGTCGCATAGACGAGAGCATGCCCTTTCAGGCAGCGGTCGAAGAGTAGGCGCGCGCGGAAGAGGTGATAGGTCGAGCTGACCACGAGCAGCGAGCGCCAGTGGTATCGCTCGGCCAGGCCCAGCGCGGCGCGAGCCTCGCCCCGAGTCGAGTAAGGAGCGGGGCGGAAACAGATGACCCGGAAGCCGTGGCCACTCGGGTGGGCGCACAGCTTTCTGGCGGGCGCCCAGTTCGAGTGGACGCCGTCCGAGACGATGAGCACCGGGGCCACGCCTGCGCGAGCCAGTTCCAGCGCGCGCGAAAACCGTTGCCCCTCGTCGCCGGCCAGGACGACGATGGCATCGGTTCGACGCGGATGATCCTGGCTCGGCCAGACAAAGAGGTAGAGGGCGAGGGCGAGCCAGACGAAGAAGCCGGCGCTCAGCAATCTGATCAGCAAACGAAGCATTCGGGTATCTTCGCCGCTCGCCGCTTCGCCCGTATCGGTACCCTCTCACGTCGTGACAGTCGTCCTTTTCACCTGCACCGGCCAGCGCGTGGACATGATCGACGCCTTCAACGAGGCCGGCGCCACGACGCTCGCCACCGACACGAGCATCCTCGCGCCGACTCTCCATCGCGCCTCGAGCTACGCGCTCGTTCCGGGCTTCACCGAGCCCGACTACATTCCGGCTTTGGCCGAGCTCGTGCGTGAGCGCGGGGTCGACGTCATTGTCCCCTTGACCGACTTCGACCACCGCGTCCTCTCCGAGCCCGCGTCGAGGGAAGCGCTCGCGCCGGCGCTGGTGCTACTACCCGACCGCGACGTGATCGAGAACACGGCTGACAAGTACAACGCACACGTCTTCTTCTGCGAGCACGGCATCGACTCGCCCAGCACCTGGCTGCCCGAGGACCTGCCCGACGAGATCGACTGCTACCCCGTGCTGGTCAAGGCCCGCGAAGGCTTCAGCGGCAACCACATCTACCGCGCACGCAACCGCGAGGAGCTGGATTTCTTCTTGAGCTACACCGAGGTGGCCTCGATGGTTCAGAAGCAGTGCCAGGGCACCGAGTTCTCGGTAGACATCTTCTGCGACCTCGACAGCCGCTGCCTGAACGCGATCCCGCGCTCGATGATCCACTCCAAGGGCGGCGAGTCGATCAAGGGAATGTCCGTCCGCGACCCGGAGCTGATCGAACTGGGACGCCGCGTCGGAGAGACCATGCGCCTGCGCGGCCCGGCGACCGTTCAGTGCTTCCGCGAGGCCGACGGGCGCCTCGAGATCACCGACGTCAATCCGCGCTTCGGCGGCGCATTCGCGCTACCGCTGGCGGCCGGCTCGCACTACCCCGAGCTGATCATGGCGCTGGCGGCCGGCGAGCACCCCGAGCCGCGCGTGGGCGAGTTCGAGGAGGGCGTCTTGATGTTGCGCTACTACGCCCAGGTCGTGATGAAGATGGGAGACGACGGAGTGCCCATCCCGCTCGACCGGCCGCTCACGGCCTAGAGCTACATCCCCACGTCGATCGAGGCGGCTCGGCCTTCGGGCCTGCGCTGAACAGTGCTGTCGCTCCAAATCGGCACGAAATCGTCGCGGTTGGGAGCGCTCCTTTCGTTTTCGGGCCGATATCTTGCAACGACCCCGCGGGCGGGTGGCTCGGTGGCGGGCTGAAGCGCTTATTCAGAACATGAGACTCGAGATCTTACGAGCCGTTCTTCGAGTCGTTCCGCGTCCGGCGACGGGCCCGCGAGCTGAGATCCTTCCGACCGGGGTGCCAGGGCTTCGCTAGGATGGCCGCGCGATGAGCCCCACCAAGCGCTCCGAGACGCAAGCCGAGTTCGAGCAAGAGGTCGATTTCGGGCGCTACCTGCGGGCGCTTGCGAGCGGCTGGTGGCTCCTCCTCGCCGGGCTCGTGATCGGCGCAGTGATCGGCGTGGCGCTGACGCTCGGCGGCGGCAAGCTCTACAAGGCCAAGGCGACCGTTTACCTCGGACAGCCGCTCGCGGTCAGCAGCTCGGCCCAGATCCAGAGCCTCAGCACCAACCCGAGCACCGTGAGCACACTCGCTCACGACCAGGACGTGCTCGACCAGATCTCGAAGCAGTCCGGACTGCCGCTGAAGAAGCTGCGCGCCGGCGTCTCCACGGCGACCGTGCAGGGCTCGCTCTCCAAGCTGGGCCAAACGCCGCTGGTGAGCATCTCGGTGCAGGCCAGCGCGCCGCGAAAAGCCGTCACGGACGCCGCCAACGAGCTGGCAGCGCTGGTGCTCGCTCGCGTCTCCGACTATCCGATTACCAAGATCGCCGTTCTCAAGGCGCAGATCGCGTCGTCCAGTCAGCAGATCGTCGCGATCGACAAGAACCTGAGCAGGGTCAACGCCGCGGTCGCCTCCGGCTCTGCCAGTTCGGCTGAACAGCTGACCCAGGCCACGCTTTTCGAGCAGCGACGCGGAACCCTGACCGACGAGATACAGACCGACCAGCTTCTGCTCGCGCAGGCCAAGACGGTCGAGCAGGGCAAGATCGTGACCTTCGCCAAGGCGACGAAGTCAACGAGTCGCAGCCGCAAGAGCGCACTCGTCGTCGGCGCCGCGCTAGGGCTTCTGATCGGGGCTCTCGTCGCGATCGCCCGGCCGGGATTTCGCCGCGAGCGGTCGAGCTAGCAGCGGATCCGCGCGGGCTCGCCATCGGCGTTCGTATCGGCCTAGGTTGAGATCATGAAGGGGCTCGGCTTCTCAGTGCTCGTCGTCGCGCTTGCGCTCGGCGTCTCGAGCAGCGCCGGATCCGCGGCGAGTTCGAGTAGAGCCACTCGCCTGGCCGGCGCTCGCTCCTTCGCCTTCGCGATCGGCGACGGGACTCTCCGCGGCGACCTGAGCAGGCGCTACGCCGGCTTCGACCTCGTCGTGGTGGATGGCGAAAGCGCCGGCGCCCGTGAGGTCGCGGCGATCAAGCGGGCAAGCGGCGGTCTCGTTCTCGCCTATCTTGACGTCGGCACGATCGAGAGCTACCGCGGCTGGTACAACGCCGCCAAGCCCTACCGGCTCGACTACTGGGGCGACTGGGGCGAGTGGTACGCAAACGTGAACGCCGCCGGTTTTCGCTCGCTCATGTTGGAGCGCGTCGCGCCCGCGATGCTGGCCAAGGGCTTCGACGGGCTCTTCCTCGACAACACCGACATGACCGAGACGCACGCGGCGCAGAAGCCCGGGATGCGAGCTCTCGTTACCGGGCTCGCGCGCCTGGTGCGGGTGCGCGGCAAGCTGCTGATGGCCCAGAACGGCGCGGACGTGAACTGGCCGCTCAAGCGCTTCTACGACGGCATCAACTTCGAAGACGTCAGCTTCAGCTACGACTTCGACCGCCACGCCTATTTCCGCCAGGGAGCGGGCGACGTCGCCCAGGCGCAGGGAGAAATCCGCCGCTACCGCCGCGCCGGCCTGAAGGTGACGGCCACCGACTACCTCGCCACCCGAAAACCGAAAGAGACGCTAATCGCGGTACGAAACGCCTGCTCGGCCGGCGCTATCCCCTACGTCTCGGACATCTTCCTGAGGCGGATTCCGGCACAGCCGTTCCTTTGCAGCTAATCGCTCCCGCGCCCGCCCAGGATATGATCTTGCCGTGCCAACCGCCGTCGTGACCGGCGGAGCCGGGTTTCTCGGCTCCCATCTGTGTGAAGCGCTCCTCGCCAAGGGAATGCGCGTCATCTGCGTCGACAACCTCGACACCGGCAACCTTCAGAACATCGAGCACATCCGCGACGACGAGTTCGTCTTTCTCAACCAGGACGTGACCCATCACATCGAGCTCGACGAGTGCGTCGACTTCGTCTTCCACCTGGCCAGCCCCGCCAGCCCGATCGATTACGCGCGTCTCCCCTTGCACACACTCAGGGTCGGGTCCTACGGCACTCACAACGCGCTCGGCCTGGCCAAGTTCAAGCGGGCGCGCTTCCTGCTCGCGTCGACCAGCGAGGTCTACGGCGACCCGCTCGTCCACCCGCAGCCGGAAAGCTACTGGGGCAACGTCAACCCGATTGGACCGCGCGGCGTGTATGACGAGGCCAAGCGCTACGCCGAGGCCCTGACGATGGCCTATCACCGTCAGCAGGGCGTGGACACGTCGATCGTCCGCATCTTCAACACCTACGGCCCGCGCATGCGACCCTTCGACGGGCGGGCGGTTCCGACCTTCGTGCGCCAGGCGCTCGACAACAAGCCGCTGACCGTCTTCGGCGACGGCTCACAGACGCGCTCGTTCTGTTACGTGGACGATCTCGTGCGCGGCCTGATCCTGCTCGCGGAAAGCGGCGAGCACGAGCCCGTCAACATCGGCAACCCGGCCGAGCTGACCTTGCTAGAGATGGCTCAGACGGTCGTGAAGGTGACCGGCTGCTCGAGCGAGATCGTGTTCGAGGCGCTGCCGGTGGACGATCCACAGGTTCGTAAGCCGGACATCACGCGAGCGCGCGAGCTGCTCGGCTGGGAGCCGCGGGTACGGCTCGAAGAGGGGCTCGAGCGTTTGATCGAGTCGCTCGGGCACAAGCTCGGCTAGGGCTCGCCGGAGCTGGATCTGCGCTCGCGCGGTCAGACCGCTGCGCCATACTGGCAGCGGATGAAATCAGCGAGAACAACCGGCGCCGCTTCGGCGCAAGGAGGCTCATCCGAGCTCTCTTTCCCGCGCCGTCTGGCCATCATCCCCGCCTTCAACGAACAGGAGTCCGTGCCGGGCGTGATCGACGAGATACGCGCTTTCGACGCCGCTTTCGAGATCGTCGTCATCGACGACGGGTCAGGCGACAACACGAGCGACGTTGCTCGAGCGCGGGGCGTGCACGTCGTAACCCTGCCCTTCAATCTGGGCATCGGCGGCGCGATGCAGACGGGCTTCCGCTTCGCGCGAGCGAATGACTTCGACTTAGCGGTGCAGATCGACGGCGACGGCCAGCACGACCCGGCCGAGCTGCCGGCGCTTCTCGCTCCGCTTCAGCGCGACGAGGCCGATCTGGTCGTGGGCTCACGCTTTGCAGGCCAGCCGACCTTCCGCTCCTCCTTCACCCGCCGCATCGGCATTCGGCTCTTCGCGCTCACCGTCTCGGCGATCGCGCACCAGCGCCTCACCGACACCACCTCCGGCTTCCGGGCCGTCAACCGGCGCGGCATAGCCCTGTTCGCCGCCGAGTACCCGCAGGACTACCCCGAGGTCGAGGCGACCGTGATGGTCGTCAAGCACCGCCTCCGCCTGAAGGAAGTACCGGTGCGGATGCGCGAGCGCGCGGGCGGACGCTCCTCGATCACCGCACTGCGCTCCCTCTACTACATCACCAAGGTCTTGCTGGCACTGTTCGTCTACCTGTTCCGGCCCCGTAAAGCACCTCTGGAGGACGAATGACACCTTTGAGAGTCTCGATAATCGGCGCGATTGCAGCCTTCATCATGCTCGGCGTCATCTTCGAGTTGATTCGCCGTCGGCACCTACGCGAGCGCTACGCCCTGATCTGGGTCGTCACCGGCCTCGCCCTGCTAACCCTGGCGCTCTGGCGCCAAAGCCTCAACACGCTGGCCGGTTGGGCCGGCGTAAAGACCTACCCGCCGTCGATCTTCTTTGCGGCCATTCTCTTCTTCGTGCTCGTGCTCGTGCTTCACTTCTCGATCGTGCTCTCGCGCCTTACCGATCAGAACGTGACACTCGCTCAGAAGCTGGCTCTGCTCGAGACGCGGCTGCGCGAGAGCGAGCAGGCAGACAGCGGCTCCGACGGCCGGTCGCTCACATAGCGTGGCTCGTTTACGCGGGTGACTTCCATTCGCGGCGATAGGCTCTGAGTCGTGGAAACGCCGGCACCCTCCAGACGGCTGGGCACGCTCGGGAGCGGCGTGGCTACCGCCGCCGGGCTGGCCGTCCAAACGGCGCTGGCGGCGATCGTCGCCGTCGTCGCGGGACATGAGTTCGGGCGAAGCGCGGTTACCGACGGCTTCAACGCCACCTACGGCGTCTTCATCGTCGTCTCTTTCGCGGCTGCGGCCATTCGCGTCGCGGTGATGCCCGCGCTGGCGCGCGCGCGCCAAGAACATCGGCTCGGCTCGGAGGCAGCCGCCTACGGGCTGACGATGACAGGCCTCTCGTTGCCGCTGCTCGTGCTCGCCCTCAGCGCGGCCGGCCCGGTTGCCTGGCTGATCACCGGAGCCGGGCCGGCGACGGCCCGAGACGTCGCCGCCGACGCGCTGCCCTGGATGGTCGTGGCCGCCGTGCTCCAGCTCTTCACCGGGCTCGCCGCGAGCTCGCTGGCCGCGCTCGACAACTACGCGATCGCAGCGGCCGGCTACGCGCTGGGCAGCGCGGTCGGACTCGCCTACATCCTGCTGCGCATGCACCCGGACGGCATCGTCGCGCTTCCGCGCGGGATGGCGCTGAACGGCGCCGTAGCGCTGCTCATCCCGTTATTGGCACTCACCCTGCGCGCGCGCGCCGAGCGCATGCCCGCCGGGGCGATCCGCCCGGCGCAGTTCTCCTTTCGCGCCCGCACGGCGGAGATCGCAAACTGCGTCTCGCTTCCGCTGGTCATGCAGTTCATCTATCTGATCTGCCTCGCGCTGGCGGCTCGCCAGGGAGTCGGAGCACAAACGAGCTTCAACTACGCCTACCTGATCGTAGCCGCGGTCGTCACGATTACGGGCTCCTCGCTGAGTCTGGTCAGCTCGGTTCCGCTCACGCGGAGCGGGCTCGACGCCGCGCGCACCGCCCGGCACGTGATCGCCCTGTCCTGGCTGGCCGTGATCGCCATCGGCGCCTGCGCCGGTGTCTTCGGCCTCGCGGGCGGGCGCGTCGTGCGAGCGCTGCTCGGCTCGGCCTACGGCGCCGATATAGGCTCGCAACTCGGCCTCCTGGTGGTTGTTCTTTCGCTCTGGGCGATCACCTCGGTTGCCTTCTCGGTCACCTTCCCGCTGATGTTCGTGGCCGGCAAAAGCCGGCGTCTCTCGCTGCTCGCGATCGCGGCCCTGCTGGTCCATCTGCCGCTGGCTCTGGCTGCCGCGGCGCTCGGAGGCCTGAGAGGTCTGGCGATCGCCCTTGCCCTGACGACCGCGCTGGTGGTCGCAGCGCTTCTGTTCGAGCTGCGGGCGCTGCGTCCAGCCTCCCGCGGGCTTGGCATCGCGGCGCTTACCGCGGGCGCGGCCGCGGCCGTGGCGTTCATCCTGCCCAGGCTCGTGCTGGGGCCATTCTCGGCGGCGGCGGCCGGCTGCGTGCTCTACGCCGGCTTGCTGCTCGCCGCGCGCCCGAAGGGCCTGATCGAAGCCTGGCGCTATCTGCACCAGCTCGCCTGATCGCTTTCTGGCGCCACAGCCGAACCGCTCACCCGGCGTCTCGATGAGCCTTCCCCTCAAACTCGGCGAAAAAGGTTCTAAGCTCCGCATGATTCGGCCCCGAAGAAGCGAGGAATCGAAACGTGGAGATAGCACGCACTCTCAACGAGATGCTCGCCCGGAGCGTCGAGCTCAGCGGTAGCAGGCCGGCGTTCATCTTCAAGGGCCAGGAGCTGAGCTACAGCGAGTTCGAACAGACGATCGAGCGCTGCGCCGCGGGGCTGGCCGAGCTCGGCATCGGCAAGGGCGACACGTTCGGCATCGTGATGCGCAACTGTCCCGAGTTCGTCATCCTCTCCTTCGCCTTGTCAAGGCTCGGTGCCGTCGCGGTACCCGTCAACTTCCTCGAGAAGGCCGATCGAATCGCCTATATCTTCAACGACGCCGAGGTCAAGGGCTGCCTTACCTCGAAGAGCTTCCTGCGCACCATTCGCGAAGTTCAGGAATCGGTGCCGACGCTGAAGCACGTCTTTTTGGGCGAGCCGGACGGAGACGCGCCGGCGTTGGAGTCGATCTATCGCCACCCGCTCGCCGAGACGGCCGGGCCGGAGGTGACCGCCGACGACCTCGCGCTACTCATCTACACGGCCGGCACGACCGGGCTGCCCAAGGGCGTGATGCTGACGCAGCGCAACCTGCTCTCGTGCGTCGAGTCCTGCCAGCTCGCCTTCGACCTGAGCGCGAAGGACCGGGTGATGTGCGTGCTGCCGATGTTCCACTCCTTCGCCTGGTCGACGAACGTGATTTTGCCGCTGCGCCTGGGAGCCACAACGGTCGTGATCGAGAGCCTGCTTCCCTTCCAGCCGGCCCTCAAGCAGCTCTGGAAGCACAAGGTGACGCTTGTCTGCTGCATCCCGCAGGTCTACTCCGCGCTCGTGCACCACGTGCATGGGCCGAAGGCGCTGCTATTGCGACTGCTGAACCCGCTCAAGATGGCCATCTCCGGGGCCGCTCCGCTGCCCGCCGAGGTGCAGGTGAAATTCGAGAAGACCTTCGGCACGGCGCTGCTCGAGGGCTACGGACTAACCGAGGCCGCTCCGGTCGTCTCGGTCAATCCGCGCTACGGCACGCACAAGCCGGGTACCGTCGGCCTGCCGCTGCCCGGAATCGACGTCAAGATCGCCGACGACGACGAGCAGGAGCTCGAGACCTCCGAGATCGGCGAGGTCTTAGTACGCGGCGCCAACGTCATGGTCGGCTATTACAAGCGGCCCGAAGAGACGAAGGAGTCCTTCACCGCCGACGGCGAGTGGCTGAAGACGGGCGATCTCGGCTTCCTCGACTCCGACGGCTACCTGACGCTGGTCGATCGCAAGAAAGATCTGATCATCGCCAAGGGCTTGAACATCTACCCCGCGGAGGTCGAGGCGGCGCTCGTCACCCACCCGGCAGTGGCGGAGGTGGCCGTGGTCGGCGTCCGCGACGAGAGCGGCGACGAGAGCGTGCGCGCCTTCGTCGTACTCGAGCCCGAGGCGAGCGTCAAGCCCCGGGATCTGATCGCCTACGCCCGGCCCAGCCTGGCCAGCTACAAGGTGCCGAAAGAAGTCGTGATCCTGGACGAGCTGCCGAAGAACGCGCTCGGCAAGGTGCTGAAGAAGGATCTGCGCGAGACGCCGGCGTAGAGAAGCCGGCCGTCGCCATTCCGCTCCGAGCCCCAAAGCCAGTCCGTGACGCTCCTCTCCCGCAGCCTGCCAGCTTGAGCTAACGTCGCAGGTATGGAGTCCCTTCGACTCGAGCGTGTGCGAAACGACTGCGTCGAGCGGCCGCAGGGGGGCTGGATCATTCAGACTTTTCCGGAGGTTGTACTCGCATGACCACTCGCTCGTGTCCAGATTGGCCGACTCTGATGGAGCTCGATCCCGAGCTCCAGTTCAAGCACTACACGGCCGCCGAGGCGAAGCTCGCGGCCGAGGTGCTGATGAGGGTGCCGGCTCTCACGCTCCCCAATATCGAGATCTGTTGCGACCTCGATCACCACGTCTTCTACAGCGAGCACACCAATCCCGAGCTCGCGGAGGCGCTCGGCGGCGGCGACTGGCTCGAGATACGGGAATGGGCGCAGCGGAAGAGAGCGCAGCCGCAGGGATCGTGAGCAGCGGCCCGGAGACCACGCCTCCCGAGGAGTTTCCGCCCGGGCTGACGCTGGCGCGCGACTTCTTCCACGAGATCATCGAGCCGCTCCTGGCCGAGAAGACGCCGGGGGTTCCCTACGCTGCCGCCCTGATCGGCCCCGGATCGGATGTGCTCGGCTTCGACACCCCGATCTCGCGTGACCACGACTGGGGCCCGCGCCTGCAGCTCTTCTTGCCCGAGCGCGAGCTGCCTGAGCGCGCCAGCCTGCTCGACCGGGTGCTGGCGAGCGAGCTGCCGAGTGAGTTCCACGGCTTTCCGACCTGCTTCGCCCCCGCGGACTCGCGCGGGCACAGGCGCCCGCAGCCCGACGCCCGGCCACCGATCGATCACCTCGTCGAGATCACCTCGGTTGGCCGCTACAGCCGCAAGCTGCTCGGTTTCGACCCGTTGACGGAGATGAGCGCAAAGCAGTGGTTGCTCGCGCCACAGGAGCGCCTGCTCGAGCTGACCGCAGGTGAGGTGTTCGTGGACTCGGTCGGGGAGCTCAAGAGCCTGCGCGAGCATCTGAGCTATTACCCGAAGCAGGTCTGGATCTTTCTGATGGCGGCGCAGTGGCAACGGATCGCGAGACGGGAAGAGATCGTGGCCCGCACCGGGGTGGGCGGCGACGATCTGGGCTCCCGGCTGGTTCTTGCGGCTCTGATGCGAGAGATTGCGCGCCTCGCCTTCCTGCTCGAGCGCCAGTACGCGCCCTGGGACCAGTGGCTGGCCCGCGGCCTGGCCAACCTCCGGCACGCGTCGCGCCTTGCGCCCCTGCTCTCGCGCGCGCTCTCTGCATACGACTGGATGCAGCGAGAGCTGCGACTGATCGACGCCTACGCAATCCTGGCCGCCTTGCACAACAGCCTCGGCTTGACGGCGCCGCTCGAGACCATGAGCGAGCGCGGGCCGCGCGATTTCCTGACCATCCACGCCGACCGGTTCGCGGCCGCACTCGCCGAGAAGATCGTGGACGAGGAGCTGAAAGCGCTGCTGCCGGCGCTCGCCGGTGGTATCGACCAGCTCGTCGCGAGCGACGAGGTGCTGCTCGATCCCCGCCTGATCGACCGTTTGAGCGGGTTTTTCGAGCCCGGCGCGGTCGCGGATTAACCTGCAAAACCCTGCTTTCGGTAGTCCAAAGCGGCAGCAGGAGGGCATTGTGGCGCTCAAACGACTCAAAGCGGGGAGGGCGAGCGCCGGAGAGCGGGCATGATTTGGAAGATGCCGCCGCCGAATACCGGTTCGAGGATACAAGGGGTTCGGATACGCGACGAAGACCTTGGGTGCCGGCCAAACGGGGGTTTGAGACGCTGGTTACTCGTTTTCGAGGCGTGATCGGCTCTGTAGTGACCGCAAGCCCTTGCCGGGGAGGTTGGGGGACCGTTCTCGGTAGGGCTTGCGGCCTATTCTCCGCGAAACTTTCCGCGAAAAGTTAGCCGGCGGAACCGGCTCTGACTTTTCGCGGTATGACCTCTGCGTACGAGACACCGCACCTTCGGCGCGGGTGTCTCGTCTGCTCCTAGGAGCGTGCTCGGCTGACTGTAGTTGTGGTCAGTGTCCG
The DNA here is from genome assembly GCA_017882615.1 of Thermoleophilia bacterium. GTDB lineage: Bacteria > Actinomycetota > Thermoleophilia > Gaiellales > Gaiellaceae > Fen-549. The sequence continues at coordinate 25,382 of JADGPD010000001.1, read as the reverse complement.
GAATGGACGGGCCTGTGGATGGCGTTTTGTGAGCCGCGCCCGCGCAGGTCGGTCGCGGCGGTCATGAGTGAAGCCGCTTCCACCGACGAAGGTCGCAGGACTTTGTCGGCTGAGGTGCAGCTTCTTTCCTGGGGCTTTTTCGTGCAATTTGCGGCTTTCGAACGGGGCACCCCGGCCCACCACCCGGTTTCAGCGTATTCACGCGAGACGCACCGCTGTGTATCGGAACGGAGTCAAACCTCGAGCTTCTGTGCCGATCCCGGCACTACGGCAGAGGCAGACGCTACTCAGCCGAAAAGGAAGAGTTTCGTCGGTTACTAGGCGATCAGCGACTGGCGCAGTGCCGTGGCGACTGCCTCGGTGCGCGTGTCGGCATCCAGCTTGGCCATTGCCTTGCGCACGTGGGTACGCACCGTCTCCGGCGAGATGAAGAGAGCCTTACCGATCTCTTCGTTGGAATGACCGTCGGAGAGCATGCGCAGGACATCGCGCTCGCGCTGAGTGAGCTGGGTGATCTTCGCGGTAGCGGCCGGGCTGGAGATGACCCCGGCTAGCACCGGATCGACGTAGGTACGCCCATCGGCGACAAGTTGTACCGCCCGCACTATCTCGGCCAGCGGCGCCTCCTTGGAGACGAAGCCACGAGCCCCCGCATCCAGCGCTTCCGTGAGGAGCGCCTGTTCGCTGTAGGCCGTGTACAGGATCACGTAAGTCTCGGGGGTGCTGCGGGCGCAGCGACGTGCGACCTCGATTCCGCTCAGTCGCGGCATTCGCAGGTCGAGCAGAGCAACGCGCGGCTTCTTCTCCTGAATCGCAGCCAGGGCCTCCTCGCCATCGCGCGACTGCGCGACGACCTCGACCCCGCCGGCAATCAAAACCTCGGATACCGCCTGCACGACGGCCGGGTGGTCATCTGCCACTAGACAAGTGATCGTCATTGGTTCTGATGCTATTGCATGTAGAGCGGACATATCGTTCCCGCTCTATTCATCGGCTTCTTGGTCGAAAACTTTTACTACAGACTCCACAATAGTCCTCGCACTTGACGTAGTGTGACCCGGAACGACCCAGAAAGGCAACCTATGGACGCGACGCAGCCCGCCGAAGAGCAACTGATCCGGGGCGGTCGGATGGTCGCCATCGGCCGACTGACTCCGGCCCTCATCCACGAGCTCAACAACTCGCTGCTCGTCTTGCTGGGGACGGCTGACCTCGAGCTCGCAATGCTGCCGCCGGAGAGCAAGGAGCGCGAACGAATGGAAACCGTGCGCGACGCCGGCGACGAGATCCGAGCAGCCGTTTCGCAACTCGCGAACTTCACTCGTGCGCCGCTCGAGGGCGAGCAAGACCTTTCGCTGGTCGAGGTGGCCGGATCGGCTGCCGCCCTGACGCGGCGCCTCCGTCTGCAGCGCGACATCGACTTCGAGGATCAGTACTGCGACGAGGAGCTGATGGTGCGCGGCAACGAAGGGCAGCTGGTTCAGGCGCTTCTGCACATGCTCACGAACGGCTTCCAGGCATCGACCGTCGGCGGCACGGTCAGGCTCGAGCTGAAGCGCGAGGGTGACGAGGCCGTCGCTCTGGTCAGCGACGAGGGCGCCGGCGTACCGCCCGAGCAAGCCGAGCGCGTCTTCGAGCTCTTCGAGACGACGAGGCTCGAGCAGCAGGGAAGCGGCATCGGACTGGCCGCCGCGCGCGCGATCGCACGCCGCCACGGCGGCGAGCTCGAGCTCCGCCCCACGTCCTCGGGAACCGTCTTCGCGCTGCGCCTGCCGCTGGTCGGCTAGCCGGCAGGCGCGAAGGGTCCGCCGGGGCCTCGATTACCGCTTCCCGACCCGGAATAGGCGCATTTTTCCTCTTACGGGGGATGTGCCCTGACCCTCCTGTGGACGATGCTTCAAGCGAGGGTTGGGGAGCCGTGCAATGTCAGCTGGAAAAGCGACTGAAGTAACAGCCGAAAAGGGCTTCGGCACCGGTTTGCGGGCGCAGCTCGCACTTCGGCGGCCGAGCGAAGAGGCGCCCGGCGCCGCGTTACCCGGCGGGGTGGCCGAGACGCTTGCCCAACTCGAAGGGCAGAGCGTCGATTTGGCCGTGGTCGAGCAGTTGCGAGCCGATCTCGAGGCCTCCTTCGCACGCGAGCAGGCGCTGCAAAACGCCCTCGCCAAGCTCGAGCCGAAATCTGCCCGAGACGGTGCCGGCGCGGACCAGCTTCGCGCCGTCGAGATCGCTCTGGAGGAACGCGAGCGAGAGCTCGCCGAGGAGCGCGAGCAGATGGCCGAGGAGCGAGCAACGCTGGGTGGCCTCGAAGCGGAACTGGCGCAGGCCAAGGTGCGCTCCGACGAGCTCGAGAGGCAGATCGAGACGAAGGTGACGCAGCTCAAGGAGGCCGAGGACGACCGCAAGCGGCTCGAGCGAGAGCTGCGCGTGCGCGAAGCCGACATCGCCGCGGGCGACAAGGGTCTGGCCGCGCAGGAGCGCGAGATCGAAGGGCGCGAGCGAGCGCTGGAAAAAGCGCTCAGCCAAATCAGCGAGCGCGAGGAAACACTCGAAACCCACGGGATCGAACTGGCCGCGCAGGAGCGCGCGCTGGCGCTGGCGATCGATCAGATCGCCGAGAAAAGCGACAGCCTGCGCGATCTCGAGATCTCTCTCGACACGCGAAGCGAGGAGCTCGACGATTTGCAGGCCACCGTCCAAGCCGACATCGACCGGATCGAGAAGGCAACCGGCGGCGACCTCGACCGGTTGACCGAGCTGACGGCGGCGCTGGACACTCTGGAGCAGCGCGAGAACGACGTCGAGGAGCGCGAGAGCGAGATTGCCAAGCAAACCGACAGAGCCCGTCGCAAGCTGGCCGAAGCCGAGCGGCGCTGCGACGCGGTCGCGAGCCTGGAAAAGGAGCTCAGCCGCCGCGAGCGCGACCTCGACGAGCGCGAGCGCGATGTCGAGAGCACGAACAAGTTGATCGAGGAGCGGCTGCGCAGGATCGAGCGCAAAGAGCGCCGAACCGAGCAGATCGAAGCCAGCTACGCGGAGCGGGTCGCCGATCTCGAGCAGCGCGAGTCCGAGGTCGACGCGAGAGAACGTCGCGCGGCTTCGATCGAAGCGGAATGCGAGCTACACGAACAGCGACTGGAGCGACGCGAGCGCCTCGTGGAAGAGGCCGAGAAGCGCCTGACCCAGAAAGAGCAAGACCTGCAGGGCTGGGTCGGCCAGCTGCAGAGCGATCTGGGCGATCGCGACGGCGACTGGTGGGCGAAGCAGCTCGGGCAGACGGATGGGAAGAAGGCGTCGAAGGAATCAGCAACCAGACTGCGGGCCATCAAATAGAAAGGCATTGGGGGGAGAACGATGGACGCATGGAGCGACGAAGGCAGGGTTTATCTCCTGGACAACGAGCCCGGACCGATGCTGGGCTTGCCACAGGAGGACGAGGTAGCGCCTGAACGAGCCGAGTTGGACGGACGGATGGTGCAGATCAACGCCGTCTCGAGCTTGCTCGAGCGCGGCCGCTTCGAGGCCGCGACGGCTCTGCACGCCTGTCAGATCGAGTTGGAAGTCGCCGACGCCGCCTCCTACAACGACGTCCCGGTCTGGGTCGTCCTAAAAGCGCCGACCGAGCTCGTCTTCACGCTCGGCAACTTCGATCGAGAGGTGGCCTGGTTCGTGCGCGAGGCAATCTCCCAAGCGCTGCCCAGCGGTTATCAGGTCTCGGAGTTCTACGTGCATACGCTGCTCAACACGACGCCCTACGGCAACGAAGGGCTGGCAGCCGCGTAATCGATTCGCGCCGCTGAGAGACCCCGACGAGTCCGGTTGTGGCGTCGGCGTGCCCTTCCATCTTCTATTTCCACATCTCTCGCTGGACTCGTACAGCGAGCCCGAACGTCCCGCTCAAGCTGCTCCGGCGCCGGAGGCCGCTTGGATCTCCTCCATGCTCCGGCCCGAGCGGGCGGACAGGTCCTGCGCGGTCACGTCCTCGGTCGAGGCGAAGCTGTCGCGCTTCTTCACCAGCAGCCAGGTCTTCTCGCCGGCTCGTGCGAAGCGAATCAGCGCGAACTCTCCCTTCAACTTCTGGCCCGCGACGATGAAGGTGAACTGGCCGCGCTCGAGCCCCGCGCGAAAGGCTTCCTCGCTTCCCTCCCGATCGGTCTGGTTGAGAGCCACGAACGCTCCCTCGTCCCAGATCATGACCGCGCCGGCCCCGTAGCCTTCCGGCAGCACGCCCTCGAAGTTCCGGTAGTCGAACGGGTGGTCGTCCACCATCATCGCCAGGCGCTTGTCGCCCGGGTCGAGCGACGGCCCCTTGGGAATCGCCCAGCTCTTGAGCACACCGTCCAGCTCGAGCCGGAAGTCGTAGTGCAAGCGCGTGGCCTGATGCTTCTGAACGACGAAGCGAAGTGGCTCGCTTGCGAGCTCCGGCGGAGAGTCGTTCGCTGCGGCTTGTGCGGAGTTGCTTGTCATCGAATACGCCTTCTGTATTTCTGCCGCGCCGTACCACTAACCTCCTCGCGTAGGTCGAGGAGCGGCTCGGGCCTCCGGTAGCGGCTTTAGGAAGGCTTCCTATCGGGGAACTGCTACAGCGGTGGTCTATTGGGTCTGCTGATCGTGATCTGCGCCGTCGCCCTGCTCGTTCAGCTCGAGCACTCTCCGCGCTGGCCGCAGCTCAATCCATGGCGGGAGCGTTGGCGCCCGTGGGAGCGGCGGAGCGCCGACTACATCCGCTCCGCTCCGTTCACCTACGTCTTCCTGTTCGTCTTGCTGATCACGACCTGGGTCGACCAGACCTCGCGCCCGTCGATCGCCCGCAGCCTGCTGCTCGAGCGCAGCACGAACCTCCAACAGCTTGGGCAAGACCCGATACGGGTGCTCGTCGCGAGCGCCTTCTGGCTCTCGAGCAGTTGGGAGCTGTTCGTTTGGCTGGTCCTCTTCTCGCTCGTGCTGGCGCCGGTCGAGCGCTGGATCGGCAGCGCGCGCACCGTCCTCGTCTTCGCCTGCGGGCACGCCGGTGCAACTCTGATCACCGCCGCCGGCCTCTGGCTGGCGATCCGCTACGAGGTCGTCGGAAAGTATGTCGAGCACACGATCGACGTCGGCGTCAGCTACGGCTTCTTCGCCGTTGCGGCGGTGCTGGTCTTTCGCCTATCCGGTCGCCGGCGCGCTTTGTATCTCGCCGTTTTGATCGGCTACCTGACGGTCACCGCGGCCGTGATCCACGACTTCACGGATTTCGGCCACCTGGGCGCGTTTGCGATCGGTTTGTCGTTGGCGCCGCTCGTCGCTGGCGGGCGAACGCGTCCCGAAACCGCTATCTCTCCACAATCGCCTTAGCTCGTCCACCGCTTCCTCCCTCCCCACAAGTCGTCATGGCGCCGAAGGCACCCGACTTGCGCCGCGACTCAAAAGCTGAGGATCTTCGACAGCTGCAACATCGCCGGCCCGAGGATCACTACGAACATGGCCGGGAAGATGAAGATCACGGTCGGAAAGAGCATCTTGATCGGAGCCTTGGCGGCCTTTTCCTCGGCGGCGGCCTGGCGCTTGAGGCGACTGTCGGTGGCCTGCACGCGCAGGATGCGACCGAGCGAGATACCGAGCTGGTCGGCCTGGATGAGCGAGCGCACGAAGGCCGAGATCTCACGCGTGTCCATGCGTTGAGCGAGCTTCTTGAGCGCCTCGGGACGACCCGAGCCGATACGCATCTCGCCCAGCATCAACTCCAGTTCCTCGACGAGCGGCCCTTCCATGTGCTCGGTCAGCTTGTTGATCGCCGCGTCGAAGGAGAGACCGGCTTCGACCGATACGGCCAGCAGGTCGAGCGCGTCGGGAAGCTGGGCGACCGCGCCTTCGCGGCGGCGGCGGGCTCGCCCACTCACGATGAAGCCGGGAACGACGTAGCCGAGCGCTCCGAAGCCGGCGGGAAAGAGCACGAGCGAGGATCCGCCCGCGATTCCACCGAGCAGTAGCCCGAGCAAGAGGCCGGCGCCGCCGCAGAGCCCTTTAGTGGCCAGAAAAGCATCGGGCGAGACATCGCGCATGCCGGCGCCCTGGAGCGTCCACTGCAGCGACTCGAGCGAGGTGCGCCGGTTCAGCTTCATCATCGCGCGGGCCGTTTTCGCCATCAGTGGCTTGAGCGCTCGTTTGCTGAAAGCCTCGTTCTCGCTCGGTGCCGATAGTGGTCGCGAGCGACCGTAACGCGAGGCGCGAGCCAGCACCTCTTTCCGCTCTCGCGCCGGCTGGCTGGCCAGCTCGAAGACGAAGAAGGCGGCGAGTCCGAGCGAAGCGACGGCTAGAAAGAGCAGCATCTGTTCTACCCCTTGAAGGAGACGATTTTCCTGAGCATGAGCGAGCCGATCCCGATCGAGATGATTCCGAACGCGACCAATGCCTTGCCGGTGCCGGTGTGCCAGAGCGGAGACATATAGGTCGAGTTGAGCAGCGTGAGCATGCCGGCGAGGAAGAACGGCAAGCCCACGAGCACGTAGGCGGACATTCGCCCCATCGCCGTCAGCGAGCGCACCTTGCGCGCAAATTGCTGGCGTTGGCGCACGGTGTCGGCGACCATGTCGAAGAGCGCGGCCAGCGAGCCTCCGACCTGCCTCTGGATGGTCACGGCCGTGATCACGAACTCGAAGTTCGCCGAGCCGAGCCGCTCGCTCATATCCCTCAGCGCCTCGTCCATCGGACGCCCCAGCGAAGACTGCGTGAGCACTCGCCGGAACTCGCCCGAGGCTGGCTCCTGACCTTCCTCCATGGCCGCCTTCAAGCCCTGCTTGAAGCTGTGGCCGGCCTTCAGCGAAGCGGCGATCGTCACCAGCAGATCGGGCAGCTGTGCCTCGAAGGCGGCGAGGCGGCGGCGTACCCTGAGCCAGACGAAGCCGTAAGGGAGGGCGCCGCCGAAGAGTATGGCTACGAAAACTGTCAGCACGCCTGCGCCGGCCAGCGAGAAGATCAGGCCGAACCCGATGCCGAGACCGAGCATCGCCCAGACGAGCTCGACCGTCTTCAGCGGCATGTCCGCGCGCTCGAGCATGCGCGTGAGCCGTCGCCAAACGTTCAAGCTGCCGAACACGCTTTCGGTGGCGCTGAACACCGTGGCGATCGTGCTCAGGCGCTCGCGTGCGCCCATGCCCTTCTTGCTCGTGCCCGCGCCGATGTGCGGCGCCAGCCGGGCCTGCACCCAGGAGCCCTTTCGCGCCGAGGCGAGATTGGCGAGCACGGCCAGCCCGAGCCCGCCGACGATCAGCCCGATCAGGATGGTGCCGGCGGTGGAGAAGAGGAACGAGGGCAGGAAGGTGTGTGTGCTCACCGGTTCGGCGCTCGCGACGTGCAGCTTCGTGCTTGCGGAACCGGCGCCCACGAGCGAGGCCTGCAGCGCCACCTGCTCGCCGGGGCGGGCGGAGGTGATGTAGGAGACGCGCCAGCTTCGCGCCAGCTCGGAGGCAATCGACGCGTAGATCGCGCTCAGGCGAGCGCTCGAGCTGGCGAGCACGTAGCGCCCGCCGGTCTCGCCGGCCAGCGTCTCGAGCGGCGCCGGGTCGAACTGCGGCCCGTTGATGCCCACGGCGTATACGACCGCCCCCGCCTTGTGGGCGGCGATCACGGCGTCGTCAAGCGTGGCTCCCGAGCCGACGTTCTTTCCGTCGGTCAGAAGCACGATCACACGTCCCGCCAGCGGGTCGGAGCGAAGAGCGTGCGCAGCCTGGACGACCGCGTCGTAGAGCGCCGTCCCTCCGTGCGTATCCACCTGCATCGCCTCGAGACTCGTGACGAGGTCGCCGGTGGACGAAGAAAGCGCGGATTGCTCACTTGCCGTCTCGCCGAAGGCGATCAGGCCAAGGCGGTCGCCCGCGGCCTTGATATCGACGAAGGCGCGCGCCGCCGCCACTGCGTCGGAGAGCGAGCCGCCCAGCATCGACTGTGAGCGGTCGAGCGCCAGCACAACCGCCTTTTCCCGACCCAGGTTCTGCGCCTCGATACCGCTGATCACGCGTCCGTTCTCGGCCAGCGCCGGCTTGGTCGCCACCGCCTTCGAGGAGACGACGGTCAGACGCACATCCGGGTAGCCGCTCGTGTCGAGGCCCCTGATCTCGACGCTCGCGCCGGCCGAGGACGCCAGAGCCAGCGCCACGACCAGTGCCGCGACGAGCGTTTTCACGGCTTTGTTCATCCCTTTTTCCCTCCAAAAGCGGCGGCGGTGAAACCCGGGCGAACGCCGGCCGGCAGTCTCTGCTCGCTCTCGAAGAAGTTCGGAGCGACGAGGACGTTGTTGGTGGCCAGCTTCTCGAGGAAGTGCGGCTTCAGCCCCACACAGCGGAGCGGCTCGAGCAGTTCGCCGCCGCGCCGCGAGCCGTTCGAGCTCTCATCCGGCGGCCGCGCCACGAAGATGTCCTGGAGCGTGATCAAGTCGCCCTCCAGGTGCAGGACCTCGGTGATCTGGGTGACCCGGCGCGAGCCGTCAACCAGGCGGGCGATCTGAATCAGTACGTCGAAGGCGCTCGAGATCTGCTCGCGGATCGCGCGCAGCGGCAACTCCACCCCGGCGGTCATGACCAGCGTTTCCAGACGGGCCAGCGCGTCGCGCGGCGAGTTGGCGTGGATGGTCGTCAGGGAGCCCTCGTGGCCGGTGTTCATGGCCTGCAACATGTCTACCGTCTCGGCGCCGCGCACCTCGCCGACGATGATCCGGTCGGGGCGCATGCGCAGAGCGTTTCGCACCAGTTCGCGAATCCTCACCTCGCCCTTGCCCTCGATGTTCGGCGGCCGCGACTCCAGCGAGACGACGTGCTCTTGCTGCAGCTGCAGCTCGGCAGCGTCTTCGATCGTGACGATTCGCTCGTCGCCGGGAATGTAGGCGCTCATCGCGTTCAGGGTGGTCGTCTTGCCGGTGCCCGTTCCGCCCGAGATGAGGATATTCAGCTTGCCGCGCACGCAGGCGCCCAGGAACTGGGCCGTCTTGGGCGTCAGCGTGCCGAACGTGATCAGGTCGTCCATCGTGTACGGATCGCGCGAGAACTTGCGGATCGTCAGCGACGGCCCCTTGAGCGCGAGCGGAGGAATGATCGCGTTGACGCGGCTCCCGTCCGGCAGGCGAGCGTCGACCATCGGCGAGGACTCGTCGATGCGTCGCCCCACCTGCGAGACGATCTTGTCGATGATCCTGAGCAGGTGGGCGTCGTCGACGAAGGCGATGTCGACGCGCTCGATCTTGCCCGCGCGCTCGATGTAGATCCGGTCCGAGGCGTTGACCATCACCTCGGTCACGGAGTCGTCCTGGAGCAAGGGCTCGATCGGTCCGTAGCCGAGGATGTCGTCGGCGATCTCGCGCACCAGGCGGTGGCGCTCCTCGCGGGTCAGCGGCGTGCGATCGAGCGCAAGCTGCTCGGTGACGGCTCGCATCACCCGCTCGGCGAGGTCTTCCTCGCCCTCGCGCTTCAGCAACTCAACTCCGAGCTGCTGGATACAGGCGTTGTGTATAGCCGTCTTCAGCTCGGCGTAGGGATCGACGCGACGGGGCTCCGCGCTGTCTTGACCGGGCTCGAGCTCGCTCGCCGGCCCCCTCTGCGTTGCGATGCGATCGGAAAGGCCCATCTCGTCGTCACGCCCTGAGCGGGCTCAGCACGCGCCGCTCGCGCTCTTTGGCGGGAAATAGCGCCTTGGCCAGCTCGTGCACACCGCGCGAGAAATCGCAGCCCGAGTCGGCGACCACGACCGGTACGCCCCGGTTCACCGACAGCGGTACCGCCCGATCGACGGGAACCGACTTCCAGACCTCGGTCTCGAGCGCTTCCTCGACCTGGCGCTGCTTGATCCCGACCTTGTCGTTGGCGCGATTCAGCACCACGCGCACCCGCTCGCGCGGGAAGGAGAGCAGCTCGAGCGTCTGCATGCCAAGACGCACGTTCTTGAGCGTCGGGATGTCAAGGCTGGCCACGAGCAGCAGCTGATCGGTTCGATCGAGCGTCGAGAGCATCGGCCCGTGGAAGAAGGGCGAGGTGTCGACGATGATCACCTCGTAGGCGTAACGAGCCACCTCGAGCAGGCGCCCGACCTTCGTCTCGGTCACCAGCTCGGCGTCCTCGGGCCGAAGCGGCGCCGGCAGGATGTCGAGCCCGCAGGAGTGCTTGACGATGTAGCCCGTCAGCTTGTCGGCGTCGAGCTCGCCCGGCGCGACGACCAGATCGAAGATCGTCTTGTCGGGCTCCAGCCCGAGCATGATCGCCGCGTCGCCGAACTGCAGGTCGAGGTCGAGCAGCAGGGTCCGTTTGCCCTCGTCGTGGGCCAGTGACGCGGCGAGGTTCGCCGCGAGCACGGTCTTGCCCGTCCCACCCTTGGGCGAGAAGACGGTGACGATCCTGCCCTCGCTACCCAGCGGCGCCTCGGCGCTGCGCCCCACGTGGCAGGACTTGCGGATCGAGAAGACGACGTTCTCGATGAACTGCGGCAACACCAGCACGTCGGCGACGTTCGCCTCCAGCGCCTCCTCGAGCAGGGCCGAGGCCTCGCTCGAGCAGACCAGGATCACCGGAGCACGCGTCAGCTCGCGGATCGCGGCCAGCTCGTTGATCGGCAGGATCGAGCTTCGCGTGGCGTGCAGGACGACCTGGAGATGACCTCCGGCCAGGGCCGGCGCAGCTGCGGCGATGTGCTCGTTGGCACCCAACAGCTCGAGCTCTTCGCTACCAGCCAGCGCTTCGAGCAACGGCTGCAGGCCGTCACAGGAGCCGGTTACGAAGATTCGAATGGTCTCGTGCGCTTGCTCGCTCATCAGTTCGTCCCCTGCATCGCTTGCCGATAGACGGATCCGCCCACGCCCTCGGCGGCGATCGTCTTTGCATCGGTGAGCGTCTCGGAGCTGTCTCCGGCCCGCACCGGCGGACGCAGAGCCAGCGACCACTCACCGTTCTTGGCCAAGAAGAAGAGCTTGGTCGCCTGCGTGTCGGTTACCCGGAGCTGCACCGTGGTCGTACCGCTCGCGCCACCTGTCACGCTCGAGCTCGATGACCCCGCCGTGGGCGCATCGAGCACCAGGATGTCTCTGAGCACGATCTTGCTCACGTGGTGGGAGCTGCCCTCCGGGGCCGACCAGGTGGCCACCACGTCGACGTGGTCGCCTGTCTTGAGCGATCCGGCGAGTACCTGGGCCGGCTTCGCATCGATCTCCAGAGCGCGCTGGGCGCCTGTCAGCTGCCCGCGCGCACCCTCGGCGCCGGCCTCCCCGAAACGACTTAGCGAGAGCTGGTCACCCTCGTAAAGGGGCTCGCTGACGTAACGCGCGGCAATCTGCTTCGTGTCCGTGATCGCACCGCGAACGACATTCACACGCTTGACCGACTCCTTGCGCAGATACTTCCCGTCGATCAACTCGTCGCCCGCCGTTCCGCCGGGAATGTCGCGAGCCGCCACATAGACTTGGGCGCCTGATTGGCCGTTTTCGACGTGGTTCTTGTACTGCGTCACGTAGACGCTCACCAGGATGGCGGCGAAAACCGCCAACCCGAGCGCAATCAATATGTTTCGAAGTCGGTATGTCATTGTCGGTGCGTCCTTTTTAGACCGTTGTATGCGCGACTCTTAACGAATCAGTAATGCTCGAGTCTCGCTTTGTGCTTTGTATTTCGAGTCCATAATCTTCTCGTGCGTTATCGACAGTGCGTTATTGGTGCTAGTTGCGCGCCTTGCCCGCCTCATAGAGGCAGCACGTTCTCTCATTCAACTCGCTCGGTCGTAGAACTCGACAACTCTCCGGAATTCACGACGATTCCCATGATGTTTATCGTGTAGGGATACTTCGCCGTGACCGTGACGTCGCCACCGGGCGCCCAGCTCGACGTGACATTGACGGTCAGGTCGCTTTGATTCAGGTCCGCGGCGGAGGAGCGCACCTCCGAGACGGCCGCGCCGACCGGGTCACTCGCCTCGCGAGATACCGCCGCCCTGCGAGCGCCGGCGCGAACCGAGTCGGTCAGCGTGAGGTAGTGGTTGAAGGTGATCCCGAACTGCACGATCCCGAACAGGAGCACGCAAAGGATAGGTAGCACGATGACGAACTCGACCATCGCCTGACCCCCCTCGCGGCGGGCTCTATCCCGGTTTCTCACGCTCCCCCTCATTTCATCCCCCCGAAACAGTCGGGGCGGACCTTCCGCACCAGAAGGCCCGCCCACACTCTTGGCGACTAGGCCGTCAAAGGCCGCGCCGCCTTCTCAATGGCCCTAGGTACGTCGCCGGAGAGGATCACGAACATTGCCGTAAGGCTGATCGTTTTCACGAGGAGAACGATCGCTTTCTCGGGTGCCGTTCGTCCAGCCTCGCGCTTGCGGCTTGAGCGACCGAACGAACGGGTCTTCGAGATCGGCTTCATTCGTGTTCCCCCTCATCCCCCCCGGCGATCTTTTTCACATCCGGTGCATATCTTCGTTCTCTGCCTACTTGGGCAGTACAGCGATGACCTTGTTGATTGCGGTGGTGATTCCACCGGACAGCAGCGTAAATACTCCCACTGTGAGAACGGTAATCACGGCCAGAACGACGCCGTACTCGGCCATCGTCTGCCCCTCGTCACGCATCAGGAACAAATGCAAACGCGCGATCATGCGCATGTGAAGTGCACCCCCCCTTCTTGTTTACACGGCAGGCAGAGGCCTCAGCGCAGAACGACAGGCGGGAATATGCCCCCACATCCGTCTTGTCGCTCAACACGTGCGGTGCGCTTGAATACATCACGCCGCTAACCTCCCCCTAGTGGTTCGTGGCGTGGCCGCGCCGCCGTGTTTGTCGAGGTCACAATCGAGAAAGTGACGCGGACTCAAAATCCCTCAACGCAGGGATTTGCGCGTTCTTCACTCGTTCTAGCTATCGCAACCGGTAATTCACCTCATTGGGGGAACCGCTAACGGCTTTGCTGATTGCATAGTGTGAAAGTTCCATCGCGGCTGGAAGCAGATAGCTATCCGTGCCGAGCGTGATCTCGGCGCCGATTGAAATGAGGGGGAGCCGTAGATGAGGAAGAGACGAGAGTCCGCGCGCAAGCGGGAGGCCGAAGACCGGTCCGGGCCCGCCGCGAAGAACGAGCGCGACGAGGCAGTGGAAAGGGAGACCGGGCTCGAGGATGACGGGTTCGTCTTCTGGCCAACCAGTCTGGGCGATCCCGCGGGACCGCGCCTCGTGCAGGTCGGGCCTCGTCCGCCGCGCGAGCCCGAGCGAGCGGGTCCGCCGCGCCGGCGCCGGGCGGTCACCGTCGCTTTCACCTTGCTCTTCTTCGCCGGTGCCGCGCTGACGGCGGCGGCCGGAAACGAAGTCGCCACGATCGTCTCTTCGTCGCCCGAGGCGGCGGCGGTCGAGACGCAGACGACCGACGCGACCACTGATGCGACCGCGACGGAGACCACGGACACGACCGCTTCTACGACAGAGATCACGACAACCGTCACGACCACGACCGAGGAATCCGTCACAACGAGCTCGAGCGCGCCCGACCCGAGCGCGCCCGCCCCGGTTCCAGACGAGACGACGACCGCTGCCACAACCACCGCGGCGGCCCCGGCCGGCGATCAGCCTGCCGGTGATGTCGAAGCGGCTCCGGCCACGACGACCGTCGCATCTCCACCGCCGGCCGCCTCACCGGCAAGCGATTCGGCAACGGGAACGGCCTCGAACGGATCTCCGGACGCTCCCGCGGCGGAGGTGACTACTCAGCCTGAAGCCAAGCCGGTGCAGCTGCTCGAGCCGCAACCACAGGCGAAGTCCTCGGGACATAAGCGCAAGCAAGCAAAGGCCGGCTACGCCTCGTTGCACAAGGCGCCGAAGCCGAGCGAGATCGAGCCCGAGGCTGGCTCGAGCGCTCCCGCGGGAGACGTGCGCTGGATCGATCAACCTCTGCCGGACCCGACTCCTGCGTCGCTCCGGCTGTCACGCGAGTTTGCCGAGCAGCTTCGTACCTCGAGCTCGGCCGAGGGTCTCGATTGGGCCTTCCTGCTTGCCGTTCTTCGCACAGAGCGACTGGACAGCACGGGCCAAGTCTCGCTGCCTGTATTGCAGCGGGAGGCGGCCGTTCTCGGTCCGCTTCACGCTCAGGCCGGCGACCGAGAGACGCTGCTGGCTTACAAGCAGGATGCGCTCTTCACCCGGCGCGCGCTGGTGCTGGAGCACTACTACAAGGCGCTGGGGCTGGACGCTCTCGTCAACGGCCTCGCCGACAGCAAGGACGCTCTGGCGGCCAAGATCCTGGCCGATCAGCGCATCGAGATCTACCCGGGCGGACGCGAGGACATCTCCGTCGGGCGGGTCGACGTGCGCGTGCTGGCGATGATCGCCTTCCTGAGCGAGTCCTTCGGCGACGTCCGCGTTTCCTGCCTGATCAGCGGTCACCGTCTGTACGCCAGGCCCGGAGTTATCTCGGCCCACATCTACGGGCGAGGCCTCGACATCGGTGCGCTCGACGACGTATCGATCTACGGGCACCAGCAGGAATCGAGCGTGACCGCGCGAGCCGTCAAGCAGATCCTGCTCCTGCCGGCCGAGATGCTGCCGCGCCAGGTGATCTCGCTGCTGGGCTTCGGCGGCCCGTCCTTCCCACTCGCCGACCACTACGACCACATCCACATTGGCTACTAGACCATCGATACCCGATAGAGGCCGCGTCCTGCTCGTCTGCGACGCGGCCGGCCGCACGCTCTGCGATCGCTGCCGCGTCGCCGACGGGCCGCTCAGCCGCATGCGCGGTCTGCTCGGGCGGCGCTATCTCAATGCCGGTGAGGCTTTGCTACTGCGCCCGGCGAGCGCGATTCACACGGCCTTCATGAACTTCTCGATCGACGCCCTCTTTCTCGATCGAGACGGCGTGGTGCTGCACATCGCACACGACCTGGCGCCCTGGCGGGCGGCCGCCAAGCGCGGCGCGGCCACTGTGCTGGAGCTTTCCGCCGGCGTTGCGCGCGCGCGCGGGATCGAGCCCGGCGAGAAGTTGCGATTCATCTCGCCGCGCGACGTTGCGCGCCCGGCGAACGAACCTGATTTGCCCCCTCGATACGAAAGCCAGACGGAGTCGACCGACTCCGCCGACCCCAGAACTCGAATCGGCATGGCGCTCGCCTTCTCGATTCCAGTTCCCGAAGGGAGGTAACGAGATGCAACTGCACACTCGCCTCCGGCGCCGATCGGGCGAGGACGGGCAAACGATCGTGCTCGCGGTGATCGCGATGGTGGCGCTACTCGCACTTGCCGCGCTCGCAATCGACGTCGGATACGTCTACTACGCGCACCGCTCGCTCCAGGCCTCGGCCGATGCCGCAGCGCTGGCGGGAGCACAAAAGCTGCCCGATGCCGGTGAGGCCAAGGCCACGGCGCAGGAATTCGGAACGAGCCCGGTAGGAAAGAACCAGCTCAAGAACATCGGGAGTGTCTCCGAGACGATCACGACCAAGTGCCTGACCAGCCTGCCCGGCTGCGATCCGGCGAATGCCGTCGTCGCCGAGGAATCGGCCGAGGTGCCGACGTTCTTCTCTCGTGTGCTCGGGATCACGTCCTTCGCCATCAAGGCCAGGGCGACCGCCTGCTCGTACTGCGGCGTCAAGCCGCTGGACCTGATGCTCGTCGTCGACCGCACGGGCTCGATGTGCCAGGACCATTATGGGAAGAGCGATCCGGCCTGCACTGACCTGAACAACGAGAAGACCGCGCTGAAGGAGTTCCTCACCCTGCTAGAGCCCGCCAGACAGCGGGTGGGGCTGGCCATCTTCCCACCGGCAGCCAGCGTGGCGAACCGCTGTAGTACGCCCACCGACACGAACTACAACTCGACCTCGAGCCCGTATGTAGTCGTTCCGCTCTCGAACGACTATGCGACCAAGACCGGTGAGCTCAACAGCTCGTCGCAACTGGTTTCGACGATCGACTGCATTAAGGCGGCTGGCAATACTTCCTACGCGACCGCGATCGAGAAGGCGCAGGCCGAGCTGAACCTCCACGGAAGAACCGGAGTCGACCACGTGATCATCTTCTTCTCGGACGGCGCAGCCAACATCGGCCCGACCTACTACGCGACGAGTTCCCCCTACCGCAAGCAGCCCTGCCATCAGGGCGTGAGCTCGGCCGGGGGCGTCAAGTCGAACGGAACGATCATCTACTCGATCGGCTACGACCTGAACGCCGTGGACGGCGGCGCCAACACCTGTCGCTACAACGGCGCCAGCGGGCCGCTCGAGACGCCGTCGATCACCGCCTACTCGGCTATACAACAGATCGCCACTTCGAGCGATCAGTTCTATGTCGAGCCCAGCTCGGGCGATCTGAGCAAGGTCTACCTCGCGATCGCCGCCGATTTCTCGCGCGGCGCCTCGGGGCTGATCGGCAACGACACCCCGTAGGAATATCGAAGCGGGAGAGCCGGCCCGCCGGTTCTCCCGCTTCGCATCTAAGCCCGCGGCACGGGTTTACGCGGCCGATTCGACTTCGATCAGCTCGAGCGATGCGCGCGGCAGGTTCTCGACCCCGCCCTGGTGAAGGCTGACGATCACGTTCTCGGGCTCGTTGGCATACCAGCCGAGGATCACGCCCTCCGATCCACTGGGCACCGCGTCCAAATCTCTCGTTATGCGTACGGCGTCTCGCGCCTTGAGGAGCGCTCCGCCGTAGACGGACCCCGACGGCATGGCGAGTGCCGTGTTGGACCTCTGTTCTCTTAGCTGATGAAGCGCGGCTTGCAAGCTTTCTGAGCGTCTGCGGCTACCGTTTGCGGCTTGGTTCTCGATGCGGGACACGTACTCCCCCCCTGAGAATCACACGGATATGGCACCCACGACTCCAGTTCAGCGGGCCAGCACGATGGTGAACTGCGGCGGCCGTGGCGTACACCATTGATCGACCGGCGGGAGCTCAAATATATCCCCCAGACAAGTTATTGCTGTTTCGGCGGCTCCAGCCCTTGCGCGCGGCGGTCGCGGCCCTGCGATCATCCGGAGATGAAGTCGAAAAGGCCAGACGAGCGAAGTGCGAACGCGGACGCACTTCGGCGGACGCTCGAGATAGCGCGCGCCGAGGCGGGCTTCCGGGCCTCGCGCTCGAGCGGACCGGGCGGTCAGCACGCGCAGAAGAACGAGACGCGGATCGAGGCCTTTCTCGAGCTCGACTCCTGCTCGCTCGACGAGGCGACAAAAGAGCGCCTGCGCGAGCGCTTCGGTCGCAGCGTGCACGCCGTCTCGCAGGACGAGCGCAGCCAGCTGCGCAACCGGGAGCTCGCGCTCGCGCGATTGCTGGAGAAGATCCGCCGCGAGCTCGAGCCCAGGGCCGAGCGCACCGCCACCAGACCCTCGCGCTCGGCGATTCTCAAGCGCCTGACCGGGAAGCGTCAGCGCTCGTTCACCAAGCACCTACGCCGCCCGCCCGGCGACGAGGATTGAGAGCCGGCTCGGCTAGAGGTCGATTCCCTTTTCCCCAGCTGCTCGAGGCCGGCGCCCCCGAGCGCCGCGGTTACGCGGCATCGCAGGCGCCGCCTTTCTTCGGCAACGTGCTGGCGGCGCACGCCGGCAGCGTCGCCTTCGTGCGCACGGCGTTCACGACCAGCCGCATCGTCTCCTCGGTTAGAGCCGGCGCGTTGACCGTGATCTCGTGGCCGATCGACGTGGCTACCGCGAAGATCGAGTTGCTCGAGATTCGCGCCAGCGCGCGCTGCGCGGAGTCCCAGTAGGCATAGAAATCGCTCTTGCCGCTGACCCAGCCCGAGACGTCTACCGGGTTGCCCGATTCGATCACGATCAGCGGCTTGGCGCCCAGCGAATCTCGGGCGCGTAGTGCAGCCGAGGCAGCGACGACGTCGAGGCTCTCTCCTCCGAAGACGAACGTCTTCGTTCCCGTGTAGGTGTCCCAGTCGTCGGGCGCCGTATCGAGCAGGACCATGCCGGCGACGCTCTTCGGATAGCGCCTCGCGAACTCGCGATCGACCAGGCCCGCGATCGAGTGGGCGACGAGTACGTATGGCGCCTTCAGCTTGGCCTCGAGCAGAAGCCCGTGAAGATCGACCGCCGCCGCTCCGATCGTCTTGGCCTTGTTCGTTCGGTCGCTGCGACCGATGCCGTAGCGATCATAGGCGCAGACGCGCGTGTGCAAGCGCTTTGCGCTACGGGCTGGATCGGCCCAGATTCCGTGATCGCTTCCGAGCCCGGCGTCGAGCACCACCACCGGCCTGCCGCCGCCTGCACAGGTGAGATAGAGCTTGTGTCCGTTAACCTTGAAGCGGCCTTTCGGCGCGGCTCCCGGAGCCGCCGAAACGGCCGATATCGCCGTACCGACGACCGAGACCGCAATTATCAGCGCGAGTAGCGCGCGTCCACAACTTCTCATTTCCCCTGCTCCTTGCCCGAGAGATAGTACGAACTCGCATTACCTTATTCAGGCTCTCTCAAGATTCGCTAAAGGCCCGCGAGGATCGCAGCTAGGCGCTTGTTCAGACCGCCCACCTCGTCGGCGGCGTGGGTCCAGACGGACTGTTCCGCGCCCGCCGCTAGCGCGTCTTGCTGTTCGCCGCGTTGTTCGTGAGCGAGATCTCCGTCGTCTTTCCCGAGACGGTGGCTCGCACGTTCGCCCGTGCCGTGACTGCGACGACGAAACGCAGCTTCACGTTTTTCGCCGCCGACAGCGTCCCGAACGAGCAGCTGGCCCGGTGCTTTGTCCGCGTACAGCCGCGACCGGCGCTGGTAACACTCTTGAAGCTCGATCCCGCGGGGAGCGTGATCGTGATCTTCACGCCCCGGTCGGCCGCGCCGCCGCGGTTCCCGAGCCTGGCGACGAATGAGCTGAGGCGGTCGCCGTTCACCTTCCTGCTCGCCGTCCTGGAAAGACTCAGCACCAGGTCGGGAAGCGGCTTGGAGACCGTAATCGTCTTGCGCGCCGTCGCCTGTCCGCCCGGGCCGGTTGCGGTGAGCGTGACGGTGTACGTCCCAGCTTTCGCGAAGGTGTGAGCGGGAGAGGCTTCGCTCGAGCCCGTGCTGCCGTCGCCGTACGACCAGAGGTACGAGGAAGCGTTGCTCGAGGAGTTCGCGAAGCGCACGCTGAGGGGCGCGCGGCCCGAGTCCTTACTCATCGCGAAGGTCGCCCGTGGCGGCGGCTCCGCAACGGTGATCGTCTCGCTCGCGAGCCGGCTGCTCGAACCGTCGCTTGCGATGAGAGTGGCGTTGTAGCTGCCCGCCGTGGTGAAAGTGTGGCTGGGTGAGGTGGCGGTCGAGCTCGCTCCGTCGCCGAACGACCAAACGTAGGACGTCGCGTTCGTCGAACTGTTGCTGAAGCTGACGGAGAGCGGCAGCGTGCCCGAGACTGCGCTCGCGGCGAAGGATGCAAGCGGGCCCGCGGGCGCGGTGGCTACGTTCTCGAGCGCCGCGTTGGCGTCGATCGATCCGTGAACCGAGTTCCCCGTCGTGGGGGGCGTCGGCAGCTGACTCGTCGTCTCGATCGAGCTTACGACGCTGGAGGCCGTGGCCGAGAGGTTGTACGAGCGCGCGAGGCCGGCGAGGCCGGCGACGAAGGGTGAGGCGCCCGAGGTACCGCAGAAATTGCCGGGCTCGGGAGCGACGACGTACAAGCTGTTAATCCAGGTGGTGTTCGTACAGCCGGGCGCGTCAACCATCACCCAAGCGCCGTGATTGGACCATGAGTACCTGGCCTCGTTCTTGTCGACGCCTCCGACCGCGATCACGCCGCTGTAGGCGGCGGGGTAGTTGGGCGTGGTGGCCGAGCCGGTTTCTCCGTCGTTCCCGGCCGCCGCGACCACAACCACGCCAAGTCCTTGCGCGTAGCCGACAGCGTCGGCCAGCGTCTGCGACGAACTAGTGCCCCCAAGCGACATGTTGATCACGTCGGCGCCATGGTCGGCCGCCCAGATGACGCCGTTCGCCACGTCGGTGTCACTGCCCGCGCCCGAGGAATCGAGCACCTTCACCGGCATGATCCTGCACTTCCAGCAGATTCCGGCTGGGCCGATGCCGTTGTTTCCCTGGGCGGCGATGATTCCCGCCACGGCGGTGCCATGTCCCTCGTCGTCAGCCGGATTGGTGTCGTTGTTGACGAAGTCGTAACCGGGTGTGACCCTCCCCAGCAGGTCGGGATGGTCGGCCTGGACGCCGCTGTCGACGACCGCAACGACCACGTTCGAATCGCCGGTCGTGAGCGACCAGGCGTCCGGGAAGAGCGGGTCGGCAAGCGGCCAGAGCGGCGCGGAATCGGAAGTGGAGTACGGATCGTTGATCGATACGGCATAGGCGTGAACGATCCCGTCCGTCTCGGCGTACGCGACCCCGGGCTGGCGCCGCAGCAGCGAAATTGCTTGCCTCTTCTCGACGGCCGGCACACGGACGATCGCCGTCCCGAGCCGCGGCACGGTCGCCACCCGATGGCCTCCGACGCGCCCGATCAGCGCTCTCTGCCGGGCCGCGCCGGTGTGCTTGTCGAAGTGAACGAGGATCCGGACCGTATTCGCCGCCGCGGCGACCTGGGGCGACAAAGGAAGCGCGATCAACGTCGCCAGCGTCAGTGCACAGATTCTCAGCCGCATCGCTATAGGCACCTCTCCCAAGCTAGCTATCGGACGCTAGCCTGGGTCGAGGTAGCCCAGTTCGGGTGAACGCGAGTCGTAGGCCCGGCCCCCCTGGCGCGTGACGATTAGCAGCGGAGAAGTGAAAAGCGCCATTTGGGGCCGCGGCCTTGCCGGGTCGCGCCGTACGTTTCTCGCTCAGCGCTCTTCCGGCTCTTTCTTCCCCTCGCTGACAGGCAGGAGCACTCCGAACGTGAGCACCGAGAAGCCGATCCCCGTCAGCAGCAAGGCAATGCCGGTGACGATTCCGAAATACGAGACCTGCTCCGCGAAGAACGCCTGGTTCAGCGCGGTCGATAGCGCCGTCTCGGTGACCCAGACGTTGCGGACGGGGTTGGAGACCAGCTGACCCGTCTTCGGATCCTTGGCGGCCAACGCCTTGTTGCTCGTCGCCTTGCCGTTCTTGTCGAGGTACTGGCCCAGCTGCGCATACACCTGGCCACCTGTCGCCTCGAGCGCGTGAATCCGCATGTAGCTGGCGAAGCAGTGAGCGCGCGCGCCGGTATTGACCGACTTGCCCGCGACGCTGCAGTTCGGGAACGACACATTCCTCAGGCCGGCCTTCGCCGCCTCCGCCTTGATCGCGGACGGCGTCATGTCCGGAGTGCCGGTGATTTGCTCCAGCTTCAGGTTGCTGCGCACCTGGTCGCGCCCACTGACACCGACCCAAGTCGCGCCGATCCCGAATGCGATCAGGATGACGCTGGCCCCGACACCCCCGTAAGCGAACAACTTCTTCACGATTTCTCCCCTCTCCGGATCTCTCCGACCCCCCGAGGCTTGGGTCTGATGCGACCTTTGAGCGCGGGGCCTCGCGGCCTCATGGGGGGTCGCGTAGCTCTTCACTCGCCAAAAGCGGTCGCGCGTAAACCCTGGCTGAGCTCCCGTCCAGCGATCCGACTATCGCGAGCCTGATCGGCGGTGGCAGCGCGACCGGTAGGGGCGGACGCAAGATCCGGAGTCTCACCCATTGGCGCTACGAGATTCGACGCGGAGGGGTTATCTCGTCCATCCCGAAGCAGCCGATTAGTCCTTCGAGCCCCTTTTCGGCCTGGGAGCAGGCTTGGGGACCCGATGTGCAACGAGAGAGATCGTCCCCCCAGTGAAACGAGCAGGAGGAAAGATGCATCTTCGACCCGCTAGGCGCAGGCAGAAATATCTCAGACTGATCATCGGGGGCGCGCTCATTCTCCTGCCGCTGCTTTCTCTCTCGCTCCCGGCCTCTTCGTCGGCGGCGGGACGGAGTCACGGGCCAACGACCGTGATACTCGGCCACCCGGCGCGCGTCTCACACTCATCGCAGGCGACCTTCGTCTTCTACTCGAATCGCTGGGACGTCGACTCGTATCTCTGCTCGCTCGACCGCCACGCCTACAAGACCTGCGTCCCGATGAAGACCTTCTCCGGGCTCAAGACGGGCAAGCATCACTTCGCCGTCAAGGCCGTCAGCGACGGGAGCTCCGGGCCCGCAGTGCGCTATTCCTGGGCGATCAAGGAGGCCCCGAAGAAAGCCGTGGCGCCAACCGTTGTGATCACCTCGCATCCGGGCCAAACCACGGTCTCCACCAGCGCGAGCTTCGGCTTCTCCTCGAACAAGTCGAAGGCCGCATTCGTCTGCGCCGTCGATACCCAGGAATCGACCAACGACAGCGGGTGGGTTCCCTGCAAATCGCCAAGCTCCTACACCGGCCTGGCGCCCGGCATGCACGCCTTCACGGTTGTCGCAGTGGCCAATCAGATCACCAGTAGCCCGAAGGCATATTTTTGGGCGATCTCCGCTGTGACGCCCAAAAACTCCGCACTGCCGACAATCACAGGTACGCCCCAGGAGGGACAGACGCTATCGGCGAGTGGCGGCACTTGGACGGGCTCGCTGCCGATTGCCTATAGCTATCAATGGCAGTTGTGTAGCAGCGGGATACTGATTTTCGGCGCGGCAACTGCAGCGCCCCCCGGGCCGATCTCTTGCGGAGATATCGTCGGTGCGACGAGTCCCGCGTACATGATTCAGGGCGCGGAGATTCTCAGCACCGACGCGGTGCGCTCGTTCTTCCGGCCTAGTGACTATTACACCCTGCGTGTAGTCGTCACCGCTACCAACAGCGCCGGGCATACCGAGGCCGTATCGAGCCAAACGTCACCCGTTTTGCCCGCGCCACCTGTCAACATCGCTCTGCCGCAGATCATCGTCGCGGATCCGCCCACGGTCGGTGACACTGCCTCGACGGGTGGCGGCGACTGGCTCGGCTCTTGGTATGACTGGGAATACCAGTGGCAGCACTGCAACGCGAGTGGTGCAAGCTGCGCTGACATATCCGGAGCGACCTCGTTCCAGTATTCGCTCCAAGACGCAGACGCCGGCGGCACCCTACGCGTCACTGTCACGGTCACAAACGATGGTGGTTCGGCGACCGCCACTTCTCTTCCGACAGCCTTGATAAGGCTCCCGATCTAGCGAGCTCGCGCTCGAGACATCGCGTAATGGGCGTCCTCTCCGCAGTGGGAGGGCGCCCGTTTTGCCTTCGGCGACCAACGGCGACAACAGCCGGCGCAGCGAATTCGATCGCCCTCGCAAAACCAGAGTTCTGCCCGGCCCAGAGCCGGGCGTTGACTACGTTCCGTGAGTGGATTAGGTTCCGCTTAGCATCGGTATTCCCCCACGCTGTGCTTTTCTGCGGCCTCCGAGAAAGCGAGAAAACCATGAAACGCAAGCTGCGGCGGCCATCACCGGCGATGGTAGTTGCCTGCCTGGCGCTGTTCGTGGCATCGGCGGGAACGAGCATCGCCGCTAGCCACTACCTGATCACATCGACCAAGCAGATCAAGCCGAGCGTGCTCAAGCAACTCAAAGGCGCCCGGGGACCGGCAGGTCCAAGCGCAACCCCTGCCGCCGCTCTCCCGGGACAGAAGGGTGACACAGGCGCGACTGGAGCTACTGGACCCGCAGGGCCTAAAGGCGACACCGGAGCTGCCGGCCCAGCTGGCCCGCAAGGTTCGAAGGGCAACACCGGAGACACCGGAGCTGCCGGAACGAATGGCGACAAGGGCGATCCCGGAGCTAACGGAACGAATGGCGACAAGGGCGATCCCGGGGCTAACGGAACGAAGGGCGACAAGGGCGATCCCGGAGCTTCCGGTGCCACAGGTGGGACAGGGCCGCAGGGACCGAGTGGTGTAGTCAACACCGTGACCTTCGTAGGCTCGATCGACGAGATCCCCGGAGACTCCGGCATCGTCTTCGCCGGTCCTACAGCCACTGTCACCACCGCGGCCGGTCAGCGGCTCACCGGCGCCGCCGAGGTGCCGCTTTATTCGGATCCCACGACCGCGAGTTTCTACTTCGGTCTCTGCTACCAGTCGCACGGGGGAGGCTCACTCACCAACTTCGCCCCCACAGGATCGCTCGGCTATGCCTATCCGAGCGATCCGCGGGTGTTCACCGCGACGGCATCCGTCGTTCCAGGCGCGGGAACCTGGAACGTCGGCTTCTGTGTCATGAACCTGTTCAGCCCCAAGCTCGAGAGCAACACCGTCGTGAACGGCTGGGTGCAGGTGACGAACTGACGCCCCGTACTGCAACGCGGCTTTCCAGATCTAGCTAGCCGCCGTACAACGAGAATCGCAAGCGCTTTCTCGGAGTGGTGCCAGGCGGCTACGGGCGACAGGTCGCGCCCGGCCACACGGTTCCCGTGGGCGGAATAGCCACGTGTTCCACGGCCCCGCGCCGGTCGGCCGTTCCCCGACGAGAGCGCTTCCGGCTACTTCCATCGAAGGCGTTTAACAGTGGGTCATTCTGGGAACACCCGGCGACCGCTAGACATTCGTCTAGGTAAATGCCAACACCTAAGAAGGGATCAGGATGAAGAAAGGCAGGGTACCCACTGTGGCTGGGGAGTTTGCCGAAATGCACTTGCGGATCATGGTCGAGGAGGCGGTTCGCGGCGGAAAGTCGGAGCGTGAAATCGAGGCGCTGGTGACGCAGGCGGAGGCGGAGGACCGGCAGGCGCGCGAAAACTGGCACCTGCCACGCGCCGCCTAGCGGCAAGGCGATCTGGACCGCGATAGCGCGTAGACGCTTCCCTGGCTGAGATTCGTTGAAGGCGTCTGGACGAGGCTGAAGCGAACGCAAATGAGCACAAGCAGCATGGGCCGTGCAGGATTCGAACCTGTGACCTTGGGGTTAAAAGAAGACCGCCGAGACCTCGGAAAACCTCTTCGTCGCGATGGCGCTCCGGACGATCACGAGATCACGTGGCTATCGAAGCACCTCGGCCATCGTAAGCTCGAAATCACCGCGAGCAGCGGGCACTGGGAGCGTGCCGAGCAACGGAAGCAGGCGGAGCAGATGGAGTGTGTCTTCGGCGTCTGAGAGATACACCCTCGCCCGGATCTTGGGCACGAGCGCGGCGCAGTTCGAGGGCACTCATGCGCGCTGGCTACAGCGGACAGACGAACCGATCAGGGCCGCTTTCGGCGCCTACGATCGGAGGGGGGTTCCTGAGGTCCCCGGTTTAGTGACAATTTGCGCGGAGACGATGTCGGCTCCGTTGGTTGACAACCAAGGGAGGTCGACGTGCTCGGCTTCTTTTTGAGCGTTCGAGATCAACTCGAGATCTTTCTTCGCCTTCTCCTCGTCCGCGTAGCTCGGGCTCATAAGGCCCTTGCCACCATTCCTCAACCGTACGTTTATTTCCCAGCTAATAGCCACCGTTACTACCCCCTCCGGTCGATCATACCCCCCTCCGGTCGATCACTCACAGCGTTTGGGCACGGATTGGGTACAGAGCGCCCGAGGTTCGAC